>DATAKO010000050.1:0-17211 GCA_036261575.1 Jatrophihabitans sp. | reverse complement strand
CGGAGGTCCTTGTGCGTCTCCGGAGCCCGTGGTGCGGCGGCACCGGTTGCTGCTACGCGGCGAACAGCCGCCGAACAGCCGGCAACAGCGGCGCCGGCGGACAGCTACTGGTCTGCGAAGCGCCGGATCACCACGCCGGATGCCGGCTTGGGGGTGAACAGCGTCGACTTGCGTGGCATCCGCAGTCCAGCCGCCGCAACTTCGGCTACCGCCTGGACCGGCGTCGCGCGCACCAGCACGGCCGTGCCGCCCTGGTCGTCTGCGGCGGCCAGCGCCTCGGACACCGAGTGCGCGTAGCCGACCCTCTGCACGTCGTCGGTGAGCTGCCACACGCGTTCGACCAGCACCCGGTGCAGGACGGTGATATCCAGCGCGGCGAGGGCGGAGCCCGCCTCGGCCCCCAGTGCATCGCCGACCAGACGGTCCGGCACCTCGGAGATGACGACGGCGCCGGCCCGACGAGCGAGTGCCACCGCGAAGCCTTCCGTCGATGCCAGTGCGGCTTCGGCCTCGACGAGCGGCAATTCCGGTCCCACCGAGATTCCTGCGGCGCGGGTCCGCTGCACGAGTTCGTCCCAGCCGAGGGCGACCACCCGGTGGATCGGATGTACCTGCGGGCCGTAGGACGAGGTGTCTACCAGCAAGGTGAGGCCGCGATCCCATGGACCCGGCTGGCCGGCATGGTCGGCCTGTAGCTGCCGGTAGGTGGCGTACCGGTGGTGACCGTCGGCGATCAGCGCCCGCCTGCCGGCCAGGTCGTCGGCGACCGCGGTGTGCCGGACCGGGTCGGTGATCGTCCAGAGCCGGTGCACCGTGCCGTCGGGCGTCTGCGCCTGCAGGTCCGGCACCTCATCGGAGGCCTGCGCCACCAGTTCCGAGGCAGCGCCGCCGCCGTCGTAGACCAGGTAGATCGGTTCCAGGTTCGCTTCGGTCGTGCTCATCAGGGCCAGCCGGTCCGACACCGGACCGGCCATCGTGTTCTCATGCGGCAGGATCACCCCGTCGCCCGGGTCACGCAGCTCCACCGCGCCCAGCAGCCCCCGGGTCTGCTCACCGTCGGCGGTGATCATCTCGTAGACGAACAGGGCCGGTGCCGGGTCGGCAGCCAACGTGCCGTCGGCGACCCAAGCGTCCAGCATCGTCCGCGCGCCCGCGTACTTGTCCCCGCCGGCGAGGGCCGCCTCGTCCTCTTCTGGAAGGATCAACCTGACCACGTTGGTCGCGCTGCTCTCGACGAGGGCAGCACGGTCGGCCGGCGTGATCACGTCGTAGGGCGGTGAGAACTGCTGTCCGAGGTCTGCTGCGTCCGCTGTGTAACGCAGTGCCCGAAACGGCGCCAACGACAGGCCACGAAATGGAACGGAAGAGTCGGTCACGGCCATGAACAGTACAGACCAGGCATCGGCGTGATCTCCTCGCCGCAGCCCCTGGCGCGCCGCTACGACGTTGCCCTGCTCGACCTCGACGGCGTGGTCTATCTAGGCGAGGAACCGATCACCGGCGTACCGCCGGCCCTGGCCGAGGCGCGCCGGCTCGGCATGCGGCTGGCCTTCGTCACCAACAACGCCTCCCGCACGCCCCTGCAGGTCGCACAACTGCTCGGCCGGCTCGGCGTGCCCGCCCAGCCGGCGGAAGTGGTCACGTCCGCCCAGGCGGCCGCACACCACCTGGCCGACCGGCTGCCCGCCGGCGCCAAGGTGCTCGTGCTCGGCACGCACGGGCTGATCGAGGCGATCACCGAACGCGGCCTGGCGCCGGTCGCCAGCGCTGAGGAGCAACCGGCAGCCGTGGTCCAAGGCTTCTTCCCCGGCATCTCCTGGCAGCAGCTGGCCGAAGCCGCCGTTGCCATCCGCCGCGGCGCCTACTGGCTGGCCACCAACCTGGACGCAACCGTTCCCTCTCCTCGCGGACCGCTGCCGGGCAACGGCTCACTGGTCGCTGCACTGCAGCACGCCACGGGGGTGGTGCCCGCGGCGACTGGCAAGCCCGATCCGAGCATGCATCGCGAGAGCGTGGAGCGTTCCGGCGCCGGCGCCCCGATCGTCGTCGGTGACCGGCTCGACACTGACATCGAAGGAGCCAGCCGGGTCGGCTGCCCGTCGTTGCTGGTCTTCACCGGGGTGACCACGGCACGCGCGCTGCTGGCCGCCCCGCCGGAGCACCGCCCCGACTTTCTCGGGCGGGACGTCTCGGCCCTGCTGGAGTCGCACCCGGAAGTCGTGGTGGATGCCGAGGTGGTGCGCTGCCGGGGTGCCGAGGTGCGCCGGGACGGTGATGGCCTGCTGGCACGGGGCGAGGACGAGTTCGACCTACTGCGCGCGCTGGCGACGGCGTGCTGGCAAGGCTGGGCCGCCGACCGGTGCCGCGGGGCTGACCAGAGATCGGATGAGATCCTGCGCTCGTTCGAAGTGATCGGCTGAAGCTGTGCGCTGCCACGGAAGTGTCAGCGCGCCCCGGTAGCCTGGCGAGCGTGACTGACAGCGCACCCGAACGCGACGAGCTGGTCGAGCAGATCGAGGCTGCCGTTGCCGAGCTGGGCCGGCCGCAAGATGCCGATGGCATCGAGCTGTCGCAGCTCGCCGAGCAGTTGGCTGCGTTGCATTCGGGGCTGCAGAGCGCGCTCACCGAGCTGGATCGAGCCTGACCGCGATGGTGCGACGGCTTCGCCTCGATGCCGAGCTGGTCCGGCGGCAGCTGGCGCGTTCACGCGACCAGGCCGGTGAACTCATCGCCGCCGGCCGAGTCCAGGTACGCGGCACCACCGCCACCAAGGCGGCCACCGGTGTCGAGCACGACACCCCGATCCGGGTGGTGGACGACCTCGATGATCCGGGCTGGGCCTCGCGCGGGGCGCACAAGCTGCTCGGTGCGCTGGACGCCTTCGGTCTCGATGTGACCGGCCGGCGCTGTCTGGATGCGGGTGCTTCGACCGGCGGCTTCACCGATGTGTTGCTGCGCCGCGGTGCGCTCGAAGTCGAGGCGGTCGATGTCGGTTACGGCCAGCTGGTGTGGGCTCTGCAGAGCGATCCGCGGGTGCGCGTGCACGATCGAACGAACGTGCGCACCCTGACGCCGCAGGCCATCGGGGGTCCGGTCAGCCTCACCGTCGCCGACCTTTCCTTCATCCCGCTGGAATTGGTCCTGCCGGCGCTGTCCGAGTGCACCCGCGACGACCTGCTGCCGATGGTGAAGCCGCAGTTCGAGGTGGGCAAGGAGCGGCTGGGCAAGGGTGGGGTGGTGCGGAACCCGCAGCACCGGGCCGACGCGGTCCGAGCCGTCGCCGACGCGGCGGCCCGCCTCGGCTGGGGAACGGCCGGCGTGGCGCGCAGCCCGCTGCCCGGTCCCAGCGGAAACGTGGAGTTCTTCCTGTGGCTGCGGCGCGATGCCGGGCCGATCGAGGAGGCCATGATCGCTGAGGCAATGGAGGAGGAAGCATGAGATCGGCACTGCTGGTCGTACACACCGGCCGGGCCGACATCCGGGAACTTGCCCGAGGGCTGATCGGCCGGCTCAACCAGGCCGGCTTCGAGATCAGGATCTGCCCCGCAGAGGCGGCCGAGCTGCAGCGCGACATCGGCGACACGCCGCTGGGCAACGTGACCATCATCGAGGGGCCGGACGGCGCCAAAGGCACCGAGGTGGCATTGGTGCTCGGCGGTGATGGCACTGTGTTGCGCGCCGCAGAGGATGCCCGCCCGGCCGGCGTCCCGCTGCTGGGGGTCAACCTCGGCCACGTCGGCTTTCTTGCCGAGACCGAGGTTGACGCCCTGGACGCGACGGTGAACGCCATCGTGGACGGGGCCTTCGATGTGGAGCAACGCTTCACCCTGCGGGTCACTGCAACTCTGAATGGCGAGGTGGTGGCCGAGGACTGGGCGATGAACGAGGTCTCGGTCGAGAAGAGCTTCCGCGAACGGCTGCTCGAGGTGGAAGTTTCGGTTGACCGGCGGCCGCTGCTGCGCTTCGGTTGCGACGGCGTCATCTGCGCCACGCCGACCGGATCCACCGCGTACGCCTTCTCGGTGGGCGGCCCGATCGTCTGGCCGAACGTCGAGGCGATGCTGCTGGTGCCCAACGCGGCGCACGCCCTGTTCGCCCGGCCGCTCGTCGTCGGCCCGAGCTCGCAGATCGACATCGAACTGGTCGGCGCCGAGCATGCCGGTGTGCTGAACTGCGACGGCCGCCGTACGCACCAACTGCCCTGCGGCACGGTGCTGCGGATCGAGCGTGCCGACCACCCGATCTACATCGCCCGGCCGCACCCGACCCCATTCGGTGAACGGCTCGTCGCCAAGTTCCAGCTGCCGGTGCGCAGCTGGCGAGACGGCGGATAGCCCGATGCTGGAGGAGCTGCGAATCGCCGGCCTCGGTGTCATCGACGAGGCCGTGCTCAGCTTCGACTCCGGACTGACAGTGGTGACCGGGGAAACCGGGGCCGGTAAGACCATGGTGGTGACCGGGCTGGGACTGCTCTTCGGGGGCCGTGCAGACAGCTCCCGGCTGCGACCGGGAGTGGAGTCGGCCAGTGTGGAGGGCAGGCTGTTGCTGCCGGCCGGAGCGCCGGCGCTCACGCTGGTGAGCGAGGCCGGCGGCGATGTCGATGACGATGCGAGCCTGGTGCTGCGGCGGGTGGTCACCGCCGCAGGCCGGTCCCGCGCCGCGGCCGGGGGAGCCGCCGTGCCGGCCGTGATCCTCGCCCGGCTCGCCGATGACCTGATCGCCGTGCACGGACAGAGCGATCAGCAGCGGCTGACCCAGGCCGCCGAACAGCGCCAGACCCTCGATCGCTACGCCGCGGTCGACCTGGCTGCCTGCCGGGCCGCGTTCACCGCCTGGCGCGAGGCGGCCGCGGACCTGGACCGGCGCACTGCCGACGCCAGGGAACTGGCCCGCGAGGCTGAGCTGCTGCGGCACGGCATCGCCGAGATCGAGGCGGTCGGTCCGCAGCCGGGGGAGGACGTCGAGCTGGCCGCGCTGGCCGCCCGGCTCGAGCACTCCGACGCACTGCGGCTGGCGGCCCGGACTGCCCACGACGCGCTGCTCGGCGATCCGGACGACCCGGCCGGTGACGCGGCCGACGTGCAGTCATTGCTGGGCATCGCGCGTCGCGCGCTGGGCCAGCAGGCCGGCACCGACACCGGCCTGGACGCCCTGGCGTCCCGGCTCGCCGACCTGGTCGCGGCGGTCTCCGACATCGGTGCGGAGCTGGCCGGCTACGAGAGCCAGCTGGATGCCGACCCGGCCCGGCTGGCGGCCGTGCACGAGCGCCGGGCGGCCCTGTCCGGCCTGACGCGTAAGTACGGCGCCGACCTCGAGGCCGTACTCGGGTGGGCCAAGCAGGCGGCCGACCGGCTGGAGGCCGCGGACACCTCCGATGAGGCGCTGGCCAGGCTGGCGGCCGAGCGGGACCGGGCCGCGGCCCGGTACCTCGAGATCGCAGCCGAGGTCTCCGGCCGGCGGCGCGAGGCCGCTGAGCGGCTGTCAACGCTGATCACCGGCGAGCTCGCCGCGCTGGCCATGCCCTCGGCAGCCGTTCGGGTGCATGTTCGGCATCGCGGACCGGCCGAAGTGACGGTGCAGCTGGACGGCGAGCCGGTCGGCGCCGGCCCGGACGGGATCGACGAGGTCGAGCTCACGCTGCAGCCGCACCCGGACGCTCCGGAACTGCCAGTGCAGCGCGGCGCCTCCGGCGGTGAGCTGTCCAGGGTGATGCTGGCCATCGAGGTAGGCCTGGCCGGCGCCGACCCGGTACCCACCATGGTCTTCGACGAGGTCGATGCCGGTGTCGGCGGTCGCGCCGCGGTCGAGATCGGACGCCGGTTGGCGCTGCTGGCCCGAGACCGTCAGGTCATCGTGGTCACTCACCTGGCCCAGGTCGCATCCTTCGCCGACCGGCACCTGGTGGTGGACAAGTCGGTGGCAAGTTCCGGTGGCGTGACCCGCAGTGACATCCGGCAGGTGGACGGGGACGACCGGCTCGCCGAGCTGGCCAGAATGCTGGCCGGTGATGACACCCCGGTGGCTCGGCAGCATGCCGCCGAGCTGATCGACAGCGCGCGCGCCGAGCCCCGACCGGGCAGCAAGCGGCGGCGAAGCAAGCCTTGAGTCTCCCGCGTGGCGGAGCCGGCTGATTACTGTCCGCGATGGCAGCATGAAAACCCATGAAGATGGCAGCACTGCGCGCGGGCGAGAAGAAGCGGGATACGCCGCAGAGCGGGATCAGTGGCGTGGCGAGACTGGACCGTCGGGTGCCGCGACTGATCAGCAGGCTCAACCCCGGCGATATCGCGGTGATCGACGTCGCCGACCTGAACCGGTCCACGGCCGACGCACTCGTGCATGCCCAGGTGGCAGCCGTCGTCAATGCCCGGCCCAGCATCTCCGGTCGCTATCCGAACCTCGGTCCCGAAGTGTTGATCGGGCGCGACATCCCGTTGCTCGACGGTGTCGGCACGTCGATCTTCGCTGATGTGAAGGAAGGCACCCGGCTGCGACTGGACGGCGACACGCTGTTCATGGGCGAGCGGCCGGTTGCCTCCGGTGTCCGCCACGACGCCGAATCGGTGCAGGCAGCGCTGCGGGAGGCCAAGGCGGGACTGTCCACCCAGCTGGAGCACTTCGCCGCCAGCACCCAGCAGCACATGCTGCGGGAGAAGGAACTGCTGCTCGACGGCGTCGGCCTGCCCGAGCTGCGCACCCGCTTCGCCGGCCGGCACGTGCTGCTGGTCGCCAAGGAGTACGACTACAAGGCCGACCTCAAGGCCCTCAAGCACTACATCAAGGAGTTCCGGCCGATCCTGGTCGGTGTCGACGGCGGTGCGGACGTGCTCGCCGAGGCCGGTTACCGGCCGCACCTGATCGTCGGCGAACTCGACGAGGTGTCCGACACCGCGCTGAAGGCGGCCGCCGAAGTGGTGGCCCACGCCGACTACCACGGACGGGTCACCGGCCTCAACCGCGTCCAGGATCTGCGGATAGACCCGGTCATCTTCGCCACCTCGGGTACCAGCGAGGACGCCGCGATGCTGCTGGCCGAGGCCGGTGGCGCGAAGCTGATCGTCACCGTCGGTATCCGCGCCACCCTGGCCGAATTTCTCGACTCCGGACGAGGCATGGCCTCGACCGTGCTGACCCGGCTCAAGGTGGGCGGTCGGCTGGTCGACGCCAAGGCGGCCGCGCAACTGTTCCAGACCAGGATCTCGGCGTTCACCGTGCTGCTGCTGGCACTGGCCGCGCTGCTGGCCGTCGCGGTCGTGCTCATCGCCGGCAGCACCACCGATTCCTACCTGCACCTGATTGACGATGGCTGGCAACACCTGACCAGCTGGTTGAGAGGCCTGTTCTCGTGATCTCGTTCCGCTACCACCTGGTTTCGCTCATCTGCGTGTTCCTCGGCATCGCGCTGGGCGTCGTCATCGGTACCGCTGCTCTCAACGGCGCGGTGGTCGGCGACCTGCGCCGGCAGAACACCGATCTGAAAGCGACCGCCGCCGCACGGGCCGACCAGAACCAGGCGTTGCAAGCCAAGGGCAACGCCGCCAACGAGCTGGCGCAGGCCTTCGGCGCGCGCATCTCCAACAAGGCGCTGGCCGGCAAGAAGGTCGTCCTGGTCGGTCTGCCCGGCGCGACGAAGGCGATGAAGGAGGCCATCGGCAACCAGATCACGGCGGCCGGTGGCAGCGTGAACGGCTCTGTGCAGCTGTCGAAGGACTTCGACGACCCGCGCCGCGGCAACGACATCCAGAGCCTGGCGACCAGCGGCGCGCACCCGATCACGCTGCAACTGCCGCAGACCGACAACCCCGGCACGCTGGCCGGCTCGCTGCTCGGTTTCGTGTTGCTGGGGCACGGTAGCGCGACGGACCTGACCACCGTGCTGGCCGGCTTCAACACGCTGAACATGCTGCAGGTGGACAGTGGCGCCACCACCGGCTCGAATGCGGCTGTGCTGGTCGGCGCCGGTGGGCTGCCCAAGGCGGACGAGGGAGGTGCGATGCTGCTGTCATTCATCACCCAGTTCGGTACCCAGGGCGGACCGACCGTGGTGGCCGGCGATGCGGCCTCGGCCGACAACAACGGTGTGGTCGGGCTGGTGCGGTCCGACGGCTCCGCCCAGAAGGCCGTCTCGACGGTGGACGACGCCGACACCAGCCTGGGGCAGCTGACCGTCGCGCTGACCGTGGCCGACACGCTGGCCGGGCGCAAGGGCAACTACGGTGCCGCCAACGGCGCCGACGCGCTGCTGCCGGGCCTGAGCAGCTGACGCTGTGCGGCGATTCGGCGCGGTCGTGGCAGGCAACGGCGCACCGTCGTGTTACTGTGAACTTCCGTGGATATAGCGGCATTCGTAGACGAATCCCGCTCCGCCGTTCGTACTGGAAGCGACCACGGGAGTCTCGTTGGCTCACTCAGCCCGCGTCACCAAGCATCTTTTCGTCACCGGCGGTGTTGCCTCATCGCTCGGTAAGGGGCTGACCGCCTCGTCCCTGGGCAGTCTGCTGAAAGCGCGGGGC
Source organism: Jatrophihabitans sp. (assembly GCA_036261575.1). Lineage (GTDB taxonomy): Bacteria > Actinomycetota > Actinomycetes > Mycobacteriales > Jatrophihabitantaceae > Jatrophihabitans_A. The sequence continues at coordinate 8,698 of DATAKO010000050.1, read as the reverse complement.
CTTCGGGTCACCATGCAGAAGCTGGACCCCTACCTCAACGTCGACCCCGGGACGATGAACCCGTTCCAGCACGGCGAGGTATTCGTCACCGAGGACGGCGCCGAGACCGATCTGGACATCGGGCACTACGAGCGTTTTCTCGACACCGACCTGGTGGGCTGGGCTAACGTCACCACCGGCCAGGTGTACTCGAGCGTCATCGCCAAGGAGCGGCGCGGGGAGTATCTCGGCGACACCGTTCAGGTGATCCCGCACATCACCAATGAGATCAAGGAGCGGATCCGGTCCATGTCGGTTCCCGGTGCCGACGGTGAGACGCCGGACATCGTGATCACCGAGATCGGCGGCACCGTCGGCGACATCGAGTCGCTACCGTTCCTCGAGGCCGCCCGACAGGTCCGGCACGATGTCGGCCGGGAGAACTGCTTCTTCCTGCACGTCTCACTGGTGCCCTACCTCGCCCCGTCCGGCGAGCTGAAGACCAAGCCGACCCAGCACTCGGTGGCTGCACTGCGCAGCATCGGCATCACTCCCGACGCGGTGGTGTGCCGCGCAGACCGGGAGATCCCGGAGAACGTCAAGCGCAAGATCTCGCTGATGTGCGACGTGGACACCGAGGCAGTGGTCGCGGCGGTGGACGCCCCGAGCATCTACGACATCCCGAAGGTGCTGCACTCCGAGGGGCTGGACGCATATGTGGTGCGCCGGCTCGGCCTGCCGTTCCGGGATGTGGACTGGACGTTGTGGGGTGGCCTGCTGGAGCGGGTGCACCATCCCAAGTCCGAGGTCACCATCGCGCTGGTCGGCAAGTACATCGACCTGCCGGACGCCTACCTTTCGGTGACCGAAGCGCTGCGCGCGGGTGGTTTCGCGCACCGCGCGAAGGTGAACGTGCGCTGGGTCGCCTCCGACTTGTGCGAGACGCCGCACGGTGCCGCCGCACAATTGCGCGGGGTGGATGGTGTGGTCATACCCGGCGGCTTCGGCATCCGGGGGATCGAGGGCAAGCTCGGCGCGATCCGGCACGCTCGCGAGCACAACCTGCCCACGCTCGGCCTGTGCCTCGGTCTGCAGTGCATGGTGATCGAGGTGGCCCGGAATCTGGCCGGTATCAAGGGTGCCAACTCGGCCGAGTTCGATCCGGACACGGCCGACCCGGTGATCGCGACGATGGCCGACCAGGTCGACATCGTTGCCGGCAACGCCGACCTGGGCGGCACGATGCGGCTGGGCGCCTACCCGGCAGCGCTGACCCCGGGCTCCATCGTGGCTGAGCTGTACGGCAGCACCGAGGTCTCCGAGCGGCACCGGCACCGTTACGAGGTCAACAACGCCTATCGGCCGGCGCTGATCGAGGCCGGTCTGGTGATCTCCGGTACCTCACCGGACGGCCGGCTGGTCGAGTTCGTCGAGCTGCCGCGCGAGACGCACCCGTTCTTCGCCGCCACCCAGGCGCATCCGGAACTGAAGTCGCGACCGACCCGGCCGCACCCGCTGTTCAAGGGCTTCATCGGCGCGGCCGTGCAGTACAACGCCGAGGAGCGGTTGCCGGTCGACTTCGCCGATGATCTGGCCAGCACGGTGAGCGGATGAGTTCAGCCAGCGAGGACGGGCGGTTCTCGGTCGTCGGTTCCGAACATGTCCACTCCGGCTATGCCTTCGACGTCCGGGTGGACCAGGTCCGGATGCCCGACGGCGCGGTGGCGGCGCGGGACGTGATCGATCACATCGGCGCGGTCGGCGTGCTAGCGATGGACGAGGACGATCATGTCGTGCTGGTCCGCCAGTACCGCCCGGCCATCGGCATCCACCTCACCGAGCTGCCCGCCGGCCTGCTCGACCAGGCAGGGGAGCCGGCGCTGCAGACCGCCCAGCGGGAGCTACGTGAGGAGGCGGCCCTTGCGGCGGCCCACTGGCAGACCCTGGTGGACATGTACACCTCGCCAGGCATGAGCAACGAGGCGATCCGGATCTACCTGGCGCGCGGTCTGAGCCCGGCGGCGGACCTCGGCGGGTTTGAAGCCGAGCACGAAGAACGCACCATGCAGGTTCTGCGGCAGCCGTTGCACGTGCTGGTCGGCATGGTGCTGGCCGGCGACATCACCAACGGGCCCGCCGTCGCCGCGATCATGGCCGCCGAGGTGGCTCGCCGCGACGGGTGGACCGGACTGCGGTCGGCGACCGCCCCTTGGCCCGCTCGACCCGACCGGGTTCCCGATCCGGCATGAGCAATCCGGCATGAGCAATGCGGTGCAGCCGGTCGATGTCCAACCCGGCGCCCCCGCCGGCCGGCGAGTGCCCCGAACGGCCGTCGACCGGCTGATCGGCAGCTACCTCGACCACCTGACCGTCGAGCGTGGCAGCTCGGCCAACACGCTGGCCTCCTACCGTCGTGACCTTCGGCGCTATGCCGAGTTCCTCGCCGGGCAGGGCCTCACCGATCCGGCGATGATCGAGGCCACCACGGTCGGATCGTTCCTGGCAGCCCTGCGCGAGGGGGACCCGGATCACCCGCCGCTGTCGGCCTCGTCGGCGGCGCGAGCGGTGGTTGCAGTCCGCGGCCTGCACAAGTTCGGCTACGCCGATGGCCAGCTCGCGTCAGACGTCGCGCGCGAGGTCAAGCCGCCGGCCCCGCCGCGACGGCTGCCCAAAGCCATTTCGATCGAGGACACCGAGCGGTTGCTGGAAGCGGCGGACTTCGACAAGACGCCGCTCTCGGTCCGTGACCGAGCGTTGCTGGAAGTCCTCTACGGGACCGGGGCGCGGATCTCGGAGGCGGTCGGGTTGGACATCGACGACCTGGATCTCGCCGGCCGGACCGTGCTGCTACGAGGCAAGGGCGGCAAGCAGCGCCTGGTGCCGCTCGGCTCCTACGCTGCCAGGGCCGTCGAGGCCTACCTGGTGCGGGTACGTCCGGAACTGGCCAGCCACGGCCGGGGCACGCCCAAGGTCTTCCTGAACGCCCGCGGCGGCCCGCTGTCGCGGCAGAGTGCGTGGACGGTGCTGCGGGGCGCCGCGGACAAGGCCGGGCTGTCCACGGACATCTCACCGCACACCCTGCGGCACTCCTTCGCCACGCACCTGATGGAGGGCGGTGCGGACGTCCGGGTGGTGCAGGAACTGCTGGGTCACGCGTCCGTGACCACGACGCAGATCTACACGCTGGTCACCGTCGACCAGCTTCGCGAGGTGTACGCCACCGCGCATCCCCGGGCGCGCCGCTGATCCGTCGCTGCGGACCGGGTGCCGCTCCTGCGCGTCCCGCCGGCGAGCCGGTGCGGGTGCGGTAACCTCGCCACGAGTCAGCACGGCCGGTGGCGAGGAGCGCGCAGTTTCGATGACAGATCCCGAAGCGCAGCCGTCCGGGCACTTCGAGCCGCTCGCCCTGCCGGTACCGGGCACTGGGGCCGGCACCGTCACCGAGACGCGATCGCTCGACCCGGCCAAGGCGCGGCGGCGGCGGCCACTGGTCGAGCCGCAGCCGTTGAGCCAGCACGGGCCGGCCCGGGTGATCGCGCTGTGCAACCAGAAGGGCGGCGTCGGCAAGACCACCTCCACGATCAACCTCGGCGCAGCACTGGCCGAGTTCGGCAGGCGGGTGCTGCTGGTCGACTTCGACCCGCAGGGCGCCCTGAGCGTCGGATTGGGGGTACAGCCGCACCAGCTCGAACGCACCACCTACGACCTGTTGATGGAGCGCAACATCGGCATCGACGACGTGGTCCTCAAGACCGGCGTACCGGGCATGGACTTGTTGCCCTCCAACATCGACCTGTCGGCTGCAGAGGTGCAGCTGGTGAACGAGGTCGCGCGGGAGCAGTCGCTGGCGAGGGCGCTGGCACCGGTGCTCGGGGAGTACGACTTCGTCCTGATCGACTGTCAACCGTCCCTCGGGCTGCTCACCGTCAACGCGCTGACGGCATCCAGCGGCGTGATCATCCCACTGGAATGCGAGTTCTTCTCCCTGCGCGGGGTCGCGCTGCTGATCGACACGATCGACAAGGTGCAGCAGCGACTCAACCCCAACCTGAAGCTCGAAGGCATCCTGGCCACCATGTACGACGGGCGCACCCTGCACGGGCGTGAGGTCTTCAGCCGGGTGCTGGAAGCCTTCGGTGACAAGGTGTTCGACACCGTCATCTCGCGCACCGTCCGCTTTCCCGAGACCACCGTGGCCGGTGAACCGATCACCACCTGGGCACCCACCTCGAACGGGGCGGTGGCCTATCGGGAGCTGGCCATGGAGGTACTGTCCCGGTCGTGACCGGAACCTCGCCCAACCCGGCCGACGCGCTCGAGGAACTGCCCGAGGAACTGCCCGAGGAATGGGACCTGCCGGCCGATCCGGCACCGCTACCACCGGCCGAAGCGCAGGTCGCTGGTGCGCAGGACGGCCGGCGCACCTTCAGCGTGCGGCTGGACAATTTCGAGGGCCCCTTCGATCTGCTGCTCACCCTGATCGGGCGCCGGCAGCTGGATGTCACCGAGGTGGCACTGTCCCAGGTGACCGACGACTTCATCGGCTACCTCAAGGCAGCGGGTCCCGAGTTCGATCTCGGGCAGGCCACCGAGTTCCTGGTGGTGGCGGCCACCCTGCTGGATCTGAAGGCAGCACGGCTGCTGCCTTCGGCAGATGTGGAGGACGAGGAGGATCTGGCGCTGCTCGAGGCGCGTGACCTGCTCTTTGCCAGGCTGCTGCAGTACCGGGCCTACAAGCTGGTCGCACAGCACCTCGGCGAGCTGGCGCGCCGGGCCGGCCGGCGTTACCCGCGCAGCACCGAGCTGGAACCCCGGTTCAGCGCGCTGACCCCGGAGCTACGGATCGGGGTCGACCTGCACCAGTTCGCAGCTCTCGCCGCCGAGGCGCTCACGCCGAAGCCGGTCCCGGTAGTGGGTGTCGACCACATCCACGCCGCCCGGGTGAGCGTGGCCGAGCACATGGCGGCGATGAGTGAGCGGCTGGCGCGTACCGGCTCGGCTACCTTTCGGGCCCTGGTTGCCGAGTGCGGCAGCACGCTGGAGGTGGTGGCTCGCTTCCTCGGACTGCTGGAGCTGTACCGCAACGGCGACGTGGCCTTCGACCAGGCCGAGGCACTCGCCGAGCTCCGGGTGCGCTGGACCGGTGGCAGCCGGCAGCATCCGGACGACCCCGAGATCAACCCAGATGAGGAGTACGGATGAGCGCAGCCGACCCGTCCGAGGCAATCGCAGGCGTGGAGCAGAAGGCGCCGGATGCCGGTGCGGCTCCGGCGGCCAGCGAGGTTGGACAAGCGTCGCATGTCTCGTCTGACTCTCAAGTAGACATTGAGACTGAGCTGCAGCAACCGTCCGAGGGGTCGCCGGATCCGGTCGCCGTCCGCGGTGCGCTCGAGGCGTTGCTGTTCGTGGCCGACGGCCCGCTGGAAGTGCCGCAGCTGGCCGCCGCCGTGCAACGGCCGGTCGCCGAGGTCACCGAACTCCTGGCGGCCATTGCCGCCGAGCTGGACGGCCGGCGGGCCGGTTGGCAGCTGCGACCCGCGGCGACGGGCATCCGGCTGTACACCCGGGACGAGTACGCGCCGGTCGTCGAGGGCTTCCTGCTGGAGGGTCAGCGCAGCAAGCTCAGCCAGGCCGCGCTGGAGACGCTGGCCGTCATCGCCTACCGGCAGCCGGTGACGCGTGCGCGCATCTCGGCGATCCGGGGGGTCAACGTCGACGGCGTCGTGCGCACGCTGCTCACCCGGGAGCTGATCACCGAGGACGGCACCGATCCGGTCACCGGCGGCGGGCTGTACCGCACCACGCCGACGTTCCTGGAGAAGATGGGCATCCAGTCGGTGGACGAGCTGCCCTCCCTCGCCCCGCTGCTGCCGGAACTGGACAGTCTCGATGCCGACGAACTCTGAGCACGGCCGCGAGGCCGGTGACGTCCGGCTGCAGAAGGTGCTGGCCGCGGCCGGGGTCGGATCGCGCCGTGCCTGCGAGCTGCTGATCGCGGCTGGACGCGTCAGCATCGACGGTGCCGGCGTTGCCGAGCTGGGCAGCCGGGTGGACCCGGCAACGGCGGTGGTGCGGGTGGACGGCCAGCGGGTCAACCTGCGTTCGGACCTGCGTTACCTGGCGCTGAACAAGCCCCGCGGCATGGTCACCGCGATGTCGGATCCGCATGGCCGGCCGAACGTGGGAGATCTGGTGCGCGACCGGCCGGAACGGCTGTTCCACGTGGGCCGGCTGGACGCGGAGACAGAGGGACTGCTCATCCTCACCAACGACGGGGATTTCGCCCACCGGCTGGCGCATCCCTCGCACGGCGTGGTGAAGACCTACATCGCCGAGGTCGCCTCGCCGGTGGAACGCAGCGTGGGCCAGCGGTTGCGGCAAGGCGTGCAGCTGGAAGACGGCCCGGCCAGCGTGGACGATTTCCGCATCATCGAGGCGACGCCCACCCGCACCCTGGTCGAACTGTCGCTGCACGAGGGTCGCAACCACATCGTCCGCCGGCTGCTGGACGCGGTCGGCCACCCGGTGTTACGGCTGGTGCGGGTGGCGGTCGGGCCGGTCCGGCTGGCCGATCAGCGGCCGGGCACGCTGCGCGAGCTCACCGGTGCCGAACTGGGTGCGCTGTATCGCGAGCTCGGCTTGTAGGTTGTCCCGGAGCCAGGTGAGGAGCGAGCGGTGACGGTCAGAGCCATCCGAGGGGCGATCCAGGTCGCCCGCAACGAGCGGGACGACGTGCTGGAGGGCGCGTCCGAGCTGGTCCGGGAGGTACTGCGGCATAACCGCATCGAACCGGATGACCTGATCTCCATCCTGTTCACCGCGACCCCTGATCTGACCGCGGAATTCCCGGCCTACGCCGCCCGCCAGCTCGGCCTCACCGACGTACCCCTCATGTGTGCCTGCGAGATCGCGGTGCCGGACGCGATGCCGAGGGTGCTGCGGCTGCTGGCCCACGTCGAGACCGAGCTGCCGCGCTCGGAAGTGCGCCATGTCTACCTGCGGGGCGCAGCCAAGCTACGTTCTGACCTGGCCCGTGTCGACCGGGCGTGAGGCGCGGGTGCCGGCCGGCCCGCAGCACCGGACGAGCGGTGTCAGCGACGCGACGCCGTCCAGCACCGCCGCCCAGACCGCCTTCGCAGGGGTGATCGCGGTGGACGGCCCGTCCGGCACCGGCAAATCGACGGTGGCACGGTTGCTTGCTGCCCGCATCGGCGCGCAATACCTGGACACCGGTGCGATGTACCGGGCTGCCACGGTGGCCGCACTGCGGTCCGGGATCGATCTGGCCGACAGCGACGCGATCGCTCGCGTGGTCACCGCATCCCGGATCGGGGTGAGCGTCGACCCGCAGGCGCAGCGAACCACCTTGGACGGGGTCGATGTCTCCGCCGAGATTCGCAACGCAGGCACGACGGCCGCCGTCTCGGCCGTCTCCGCGGTGCCGGCGGTGCGCACCTGGATGGTCCAACAGCAGCGCGACATCCTCGCGCGCCGAGCCACCGTGGCCGAGGGCCGGGACATCGGATCGGTGGTCTGGCCGCAGGCGGAGCTCAAGGTCTACCTGACTGCCAGTGAGCAGGTTCGGGCCGCCCGTCGCGCCGGTGAGCTCGGGCGCAGCGGCAACGCCGAGCTGGCCGAGGTCGCCGAGTCGATCCGGCGCCGGGACCAGCTCGATTCGGGACGCGCGGTCAGCCCGTTGCGCCGGGCCGACGGTGCGGTGGAGGTCGACACCTCCGAGCTGTCCATCGATCAGGTGGTGGACGTGCTGGCCGAGCTTGCAGCACGAGCCGGGCGTGACTGACTTTCGATACCACAGCTTCGCCGAGACCGCCCGGCGCGGACCGTCCATGCCCGTGCGGGTCACCGGGTCGGCGGCTTTGCGGCGCCGGCAGCGGCTGGCCCGGCTGATCTCGTCGTCGCTCGCCCGGGTCGAGGTGCGCGGCCTGGACTGGCTGCCCGCCGACGGCGGTGCCATCCTGGCGGTGAACCACACCACGTTCCTGGACGGGCCGCTGATCTTCGGGCTGCTGTCCCGGCCGGTGTCCTTCCTGGTGAAGGCTGAGGCGTTCCAGCCGGTGCGCGGGCTGGCCGGCGCGGTGCTCCGCGATGCCGCCCAGCTGCCGGTCCGTCGACATCAGCTGGACCCCGGCCCGGTCCGCTACGGGCTGCGGCTGCTCGAGCAGGGCGGCCTGCTCGGCATGTTCCCCGAAGGCACCCGGGGCAAGGGGCTGGTCACCCAGGTACGTCCCGGGGTGGGGTACCTGGCGCTGCGGGCCGGCGTGCCGGTCCTGCCGGTGGCGGTGGTCGGAGCCGAGCGGATGCTGCGCCAACCGGCCCGGACGCCGGTGCTGCTGCAGTTCGGGCAGCCGCTGCACTTCGGACGGGTGGCTGTGCCGCTGGCCCGGCGGCACTGGCTGGACGCAGCCGAACAGGTTCGGCTGGCCCTGGCGGCGCAGGTGCAGGACGCGCTGTCGAGAGCAGCCGGGGCAGCGGCGAGAATGGATGCATGAGCACCCCCGAGGGCGGCCGCCGCAACGGCGACGTGACCAGCCCAGCTGCCGGTACCGCTGACCTGTCGCAGGCAGCCGCACATGCATCCGACGAGCAGGCCCCCGACTCGCTCGGCTTCGACGACGCGACCGCCGAGGAGCTTGCGCTGGCGCCCGTCGTGGCCGTGGTCGGCCGGCCGAACGTCGGCAAGTCGACGCTGGTGAACCGC
>DATAKO010000026.1:0-6192 GCA_036261575.1 Jatrophihabitans sp. | reverse complement strand
GCCCGATCCCCGATCACCGCCGACAGCGCCGTCTCGGCCACCGCCCGGATGAGTCGGCGGTCGGGGCACTCCACGATCTCCAGCGGCACCTTCTCGCCCAGGCCGCGCTCGATCCACTCCCGGGACAGCTCGTCGGCGGCGTCGTTGTCCAGCGAGATGTGCACCGCCCGCAGGTCGGTGGGGCGCAGGCTGCCGGCGTAGCGCAGCGCGCGCACCACGGCCAGGTCGAGCCGGTCCACCAGCACCAGCACGTCGTGCCGGGCGTAGTTGGGCTCGCGGCCGCCGCGGGTGCCGATGGCGTTGGTGACCAGGTCCAGCGAGCGGGCCTCCGCGCGGTACTGCGAGTTCAGCCGCATCAGCAGCACCCACAGCAGCGGCGCGACCAACAGCACCACCCAGGCACCCTCGGTGAACTTGACCACCGCTGTGATGATGACGACGGCCAGCGACAGCGCGCCGCCGCTGGCGTTGATCCACCACTTGTACTTCCAGCCCTGTTCCTTGTGGATGGTGTGGTATTTCGCCATCCCGAAGCCCGCGAGGGTGAAGCCGGTAAAGACACCGAGGGAGTAGAAGGGCACCAGCTTGTCCACGTTCGCCTTGCCTACCACCAGCAGGATCAGCGACAGGAACGTGAGAATGATGATCCCGTTGCTGAAGGCCAACCGGTGGCCGCGCCGGGTCAGCTGCCTGGGCAGGAACGAGTCCTCGGCAACGAAGTTGGCCAGGAACGGAAAGCCGGTGAACGGCGTGTTCGCCCCGGTGATGAGGATCAGGGCGGTCGCCACCTGCACGATCAGGAAGCCGGCATGCCCGATGGGCCCGCTCCCGAACGCCGCCTGAGCCACCTGCGAGATGACCGTCGGCGTGCCACCCGCGAACGGGGCCGCGTGCGTCTGCATCGACAGGTAGCCGATGCCGATGACGAGGAAGCCCAGCATCGAGGCCATGATGACCAGCGTCCGGCGCGCGTTCGGCCCGTTCGGCGGCTTGAACGCACTCACCCCGTCTGAGATCGCCTCCAGGCCGGTGAGCGAGGCGCCGCCGTTGGCGAAGGCCTTGAGCAGGTAGAAGATCGCGAACGAGGACAGGATCGCGTGCCCCTGGTCGTGGATGGGCAGCTGGTGCTCGCTGCCGACCACCCGGTTCACCGCGTACTTCGGCAGGTCACCGAAGATCTCGCGCACCACGCCGACCAGGATCACCGTCGTGGTGGCGGCGAAGAAGAAGTAGGTCGGGAACGCGAAGGCCATGCCGGCCTCGCGGATGCCGCGCAGGTTGCCGAAGGCCAGCACGATGATCAGGACGATGCAGATCTCGATCTTGTAGGACGTGAGCGAGTGCACCGCCGAGGTGATGGCCGCGACCGCGGCAGCGGTCTGCACCGCCACCGTGACCACGTAGTCGATCAGCAGCGCGACGGCGGCGACCTGCGCCATCTTGTAGCCGAAGTTCTCCCGGCACACGACGTAGGAACCGCCGGCCCTGGTGTAGGCCATCACGACCTCGCGGTACGACAAGGTCATCAGCACCAGGATGACGAGGATGACGGCCGTCATCGGTGCCAGGATGTGGAAGCCCGCCATGCCGAACACCGCGAGCAGGACGATCAGCATTTCCTCGGTGCCGTAGGCCGAGGACGAGATGCAGTCGCTGGAGAGCACGCCGAGGGCGAGCCGCTTGGACAGCTTCTCCTCGTGCATCTGCGAGCTGACCAGTGGTGGCCCCAGCAGCACCCGCTTCAGCTTGTAACCGAAGCGCTCGGGAACCGAGACGGTGGTGGACAGCGCCGGTGCGGCCGGCTGCTCGCTGCGTCCCGTCTGAACTGAACTCATCTGCCAAGTCCTCCAGGACTGCGGTGGGCTCGCGTGGGCCCGGCTGCTGGACCCACCGAGAAGGCTACGACGGCGCGGCACGGTCCGGGCATCAACCTCACCACCCGTCTGCCGGCCGGATCAGCCCGACCGGTTCGCCCCCGCCGAGAACGGGGACGGTGACCAGCTCGCCGACGTCCACGCCGAGGTGGCTCAACGCGCGGGCGACCGCCACGTCGGCGGCCCGGCCGGCGCCGTCGTCGATCTTGACCGCCACCGCACCGCCGTCCGGCAGCGCGGCCGCGAAGCCGCCCTCGGCGCCATCCTTGGCGATCAGGCCCCCGATCCGCTGCATCAGCACGGTGGCGGACCGCTCGCGGCCGCCGACCAGGTCCGGGTGCGCCCGCATGGCCTCGGCGACACGCTGGTCCGGGCCATGGGCCAAGGTGGCGAACGCGCGTGCCACGCCCACCAGGCTGACCCCGAACAGCGGGGCGCCGCAGCCGTCGACCGCGGTGGCCTGGATCGGCTCGCCGGTGAGCTCGGCGACCGTCGCCGCCAGCCGCTGCTGCAGTGGATGGTCCGCCGCCAGGTAGCCCGACAGCGGCCAGCCGTTGGCCAGGCAGGTCAGCAGCATGGCCGCGTGCTTGCCCGAGCAGTTCATCGCCAGCCGGCGCTCACGCTGCCCGGCCTCCAGGTACGCGCGCTGCTCCGCGACACCCAGCGGCAGGGCCGGCGGGCAGTCAAGATCCGCTTCGGTCAGGCCGGCGCCGGTCAGCATCGCCTCGATCAGCCGCAGGTGCTGGGGTGAACCGGAATGCGACGCGGCGGCCAGCGCGAGCTCCTCGTCCGGCAGCCGCAGGCCCGCGCGCAGCATGCCCGTCGCCTGCAGCGGCTTGAGCGACGAGCGGGCGAAGACGGTCTGGCTCGGATTGCCCAGCGACAGCCGGACGCTGCCATCCGGGGCCAGCACGATCACGTGGCCGGTGTGCACCGACTCGACAACGCTGTTGCGCTCGATTTCGACCAGCCGAACGCCGGTGGACAGTCTGATCACGGGTGTCGATTGTGCCCCGGCGCCCGAGCGGCGGCGCGGGCGGGAAGGTGGCCGGGCCGATCAGGGTCGCAGCTGCGCTCCTCAGAGCGGGCGCATCCCGAGCAGGCGCAGCTCGCCGATCTCCGGGCCGTCCTTCTCGATCACCGCGGTGATCCAGCCGCCGTCGCGGCCGTGCTGGCGCAGGGCATCGGGCTCGGCGGCGAGATCGACCGGCCCGAACTCCCGGTTTTCCCAGTTCATCCGGGCGTGATGGCCGGCCTGGGCCAGCGGCAGCACCGACTCGCCCCGGGCCAGCGCGTCCCGGGTGCTGTGCAGCCAGGACAGCGCGTCGTCCAGGGCGCTGACCAGCGCGCCGTTGCCGTCGCACCAGGTCGCCACCAGCTCCGGGCGGGTGCGCGCCACCCGGCTGCCGGAGGTGTAGGAACCGGCGGCCAGCGAAAGGCCGAGCTCGCCACCGTGCAGGCCGGTCAGGGCCAGCGTCTCGGCCAGCAGGTGCGGCAGGCCGATGACCCGGGCGATCGCGATGTCCTGCTCGGCGGCGGTGGTGGGCACCGGGCGAGCACCGAGATCGCACAGCAGCACCGCGAGCGCCAACCAGGCAGCGAGATCGGTGTCCGGCTCCAGCACCAGCGCCCAGGGCGCGTCCCGGAACAGCAGCGGGTCGGAGGCAAGGAAGCCGGACTCCTCGGTGCCGGCCAGCGGGTGCCCACCGACAAAGCGCGCGCCAGGCAGGCACTCGGCGACGAGCGGCAGCACCGGAGCCTTGAGCGTGCCGACGTCGGTCAGCACCACGTCGCTGCTGAGCGCGGGACGGATCTGCTCGAGCGCACCGGGCATGTCGGGCAGCGGCATGGCCAGCACGACCAGGTCCGCGCCGGTCACCGCGGCCACCGCCGACTCGGCCAGTTCGTAGCCGGCGCCTCGTGCCGCGCCGGACTCGACCGGATCCGGGTCGAAGCCGATGACCCGGTAGCCGCCGCGCGCCAGCGCCTGCAGTACGGAGCCACCGATCAGGCCGAGGCCGAGGACGGCGATGCGACGAAACTGTGGGGGCACGACACCAACGTATCGGCGCACGCCCCCGTGGTGACCGGTCGGTGGCCGAGCGTGATCGTTCCGATGCCGCGCCGTCACAGGTTAGGAACGTGCCGGTCGCTGCCGGCGGGGGGGGGCTTTCCCACTTTGCGCGGCCTGAGATCCGTGCCAGGATCGAGACACGCACGGGGCTCGAAGCCAGGATCAACGCCGACGTCGTCGACGGCACTGAAAAAGGGGTTGAGCTGGAGATGGCACAAGCCGGATACGCGGTGGCCGCTTACCGCGAAGGTGGCGCCTGGCGCTGCGATGCGTTGCCCGGCGGCGTGCTCGACGATCTTGGCGTGCTGCTGGCTTCCCTGCGGTCGCAGCCGCCGGAGGGCGGGCCGTTCGTGGTCGCCTGCGTGGACGACGAGTTCTTTCTCATCGCCCGGGCGCACGGCCCGCGCATCGACCTGCTGCTGTCGGACCTGACCGCATCGGTGGAGTTCCCGCTGGCCGCGCAGGTGCTGGACCGGTTGGGGGAGGATCCGCCGGAGGACGACGAGCTGGACGAGGTCTGGCCGATCGGGGAACTGGACCTGTTCAGCGATCTGGAGCTGGGCGAGGAGGAGATGGAGGCCATCCTCGACGACCTGGATGCCTACCCGGAGGAGATGCTGGACACCGTGATCGCCCGGATCGGGTTGGAGGAAGAGTTCTCCCGCGCACGTACCGTCGCCGGACGGGTTCCCTCGTGAGCCTGTTCGCCTTTGCCGTCATAGGCAAACCCGGCTCCTTCGATGTTGCCGAGCTGGAGCTCGGCGGGTGCGAGTCGATCGATGACGTGGTCGAGCTGCTGGCCGATTTCACCGAACCGGTGCGGGTGCTCGGGGTGGAGCAGGACGACGAGTACGCGGTGCTGGCCCGACTGGTGGACGATTCGCTGACGGTGTTCCTGTCCAACGGGCACGCTGCCGATGACTACCCGGTGGCGCAGCTGTTCGCCGATGACCTCGAGGAGGTCGGTGGCGACCCGCTGGATGGCGACGAGGACGCGCCACGGGGCGTGCACGATGCGGCGCCGTTCGGCGATCCCGGCTTGCTGGCAGATCTGGGGGTGCCCGCACCGCTGCTGCTGGAGCTGGCCGTGCACGAGGGCACGCTGCCGTCCGACCTGTTGAGCGTGGTGTGCGAGCGGTTGGGTTGTGCCGAGGCGCTCGACGGCTTGCGCGGGTGAACCCGGCTCTGGACGGGCTGATGAGCCCGGCGCTGGCGGCTGCCGCCGCGACCCTGCCGAGCGGTGACGTGCCGGTCGGTGCGGTGGTGCTGGCGCCGTCCGGTGCCGAGCTCGGCCGGGGCTGGAACCGGCGCGAGGAGCTGGCAGACGTGACCGCGCATGCGGAGCTGCTGGCGCTGCGGGCGGCGTGCGCGGCTACCGGGTCGTGGCAGCTGACCGGCTGCACCCTGGTGGTGACGCTGGAACCGTGCGTGATGTGCGCCGGTGCTCTGGTGCAGGCGCGGATCGCGCGGTTGGTGTTCGGAGCCTGGGACGACAAGGCCGGCGCGTGCGGCTCGGTGTGGGACGTGGTGCGCGATCGGCGGCTGAACCACCGGCCCGAGGTGTACGGCGGGGTGCGCGCGGCCGAGTGCGCCGAGTTGCTGCGGGCCTTCTTCGCCGAGCGACGCTGACCCGCTTGGTCGGGCCGCCCGCAGCATCGCCGGCCCGATTTCTTGCTGCTCGGTGGGGCCGGTATTGTCGTCGCCGGTGGCGTGTCCGAGCGGCCGAAGGAGCACGCCTCGAAAGCGTGTGAGGTGAAAGCCTCCCAGGGTTCGAATCCCTGCGCCACCGCGTGTGAAGCCCCGGGACTTGCTCAGCTCTTCGAGCTGGTGAGCCCGGGGCTTCTTGTTGTCAGGCGGCCCCGATGCCATGTGCGCACCGCATGGTGGCGACCCGTCCGAGAGCGCTCGTCCGGCCTGGCTGGTGGACCGCCATCCCTTGACCGGTAGCGAAACTCGCCCTATCCGCAGGCTACCGCCGCGGCCGGAGCTCCGGGCTCAGGCCAAGTGCCGGGGCCAGTACGGTCGCGCACCACTGCTCGAACGAGCTACCGCTGCCGGCGCCGTGAGCCGGCGGGTAGACGCCTGCCAGCTGCGCTTCGGCCATCTCGACCATCGCATGAACGACCGCCGGGCTCGCCCCGTGCGCGGCGTACTGCGCGCGGTAATCGGCCATCGACGCCTGCTCGTACCGGACCGGCCGGCCGAGCACCTCGGTCATGATCTGTGCCAGCTCGCGTGGGGTGT
>DATAKO010000001.1:0-7926 GCA_036261575.1 Jatrophihabitans sp. | reverse complement strand
CTTCGGTGGAGTGACTACATCCTCAGCAGTACGCATCGGTGTTCAACTCCAGCCCCAGCACGCCGACTACGCCGCCATCCGGCGCGCGGTGTCCGAAGCCGAGGACCTCGGCGTCGACGTGGCGTTCAACTGGGACCACTTCTACCCGCTCTACGGCGAGCCGGACGGCAAGCACTTCGAGTGCTGGACCATGCTGGCTGCCTGGGCCGAGCAGACCAGCCGGGTGCAGATCGGTGCCCTGGTCACCTGCAACAGCTATCGCAACCCCGAGCTGCTGGCCGACATGGCCCGCACCGTCGACCACATCAGCGACGGCCGGCTCATCCTCGGCATCGGCTCGGGCTGGTTCGAGCGCGATTACACCGAATACGGCTACGAGTTCGGCACCGCCGGCGGTCGGTTGAACAAGCTGGCCGAGGACCTGCCACGCATCGAGGCCCGGTGGTCGAAGCTGAACCCGGCGCCGATCGGGCACCCGGTGTCCTCCGGTGAGCGCAAGATCCCGGTGCTGATCGGCGGCGGCGGTGAGAAGAAGACGCTGCGCCTGGTTGCTCAGCACGCCGACATCTGGCACTCCTTCGCAGACCTGGACACCTTCCGGCGCAAGGTCGAGATCCTGCGCAGCCACTGCGCCGACGTGGGCCGGGACCCGGCCGCGATCGAGCTGTCGGTCGGCACCCCGGACGGTGATCCGGCCGAGGTCGGACCGGCGCTGGTCGAGGCAGGCGCGCGGCTGTTCACCGTCGGGGTCGGCGGCCCGGACTACGACCTGTCCACGCTCAAGCGCTGGCTCGACTGGCGCAACACGCTGTAGCGCGAGACCGGGCGGACAAGACCGGGCGAGTGAGACCGGGCGAGTGAGAGGAATACGCAGTGAGCGCGCGTGCGGCGGTGGTCGTCACCGGGACCGAGGTGCTGACCGGCCGGGTGGCCGACCGGAACGGGCCCTGGCTGGCCGAGCAGCTGCGCCGGCTCGGGATCGACATCGCCCAGGTGATCGTGGTCGGCGACCGCCCGGACGACCTGCGCGCGAGCCTGACCTTCCTGCGTGGTCTCGATCTGGTGATCACCTCGGGTGGCCTGGGCCCGACCGCGGACGACCTGACCGCCCAGGTGGTGGCCGATCACCAGGGCCGGCCGATGCAGCTCGATCCGGAGCTGGAGCGCCGGATCGCGGCCATCGTGGACCGGCTCAGCGCCTCCCGCGGGTGGCGACCGGACCCGGCCGCGACGGCCGCCGGTACCCGCAAGCAGGCGATGGTGCCGGCGGGGGCGGCGGTGCTGCCACCGACCGGCACCGCCCCGGGGCTGGTCGTGCCGCCGGCGCCTGGCCGGGACGGGCCGCCGGTGGTCGTGCTCCCGGGGCCGCCCGGCGAACTGCGGGCCATGTGGCCGGACGTGCTGGCAGATCCCACCGTGCGCTCGCTGCTCGCCGGTACGTCCGAGATCCGGCAGCGGACCCTGCGGCTGTGGGGCACGCCGGAATCGGAACTGGCGGCCACCTTGCGCGAGCACCAGGCGAGCCTGGACGGCCTGGAGATCACCACCTGCCTGCGCGATGGCGAGCTGGAGATCGTCACCAGGTACCCACCGGACCGGCAGAACAGCTACGACGGCTTCCGTCAGCTCATCGAAAGTGCATATCCGGTAACGCTGTTCTCCAGCGACGGTCGCACCATCGACGAGCTGGTCGCCGCTGCCCTGACCCGGGCCGGGCTGTCCATCGCGACAGCCGAATCGTGCACCGGTGGCCTGCTGGCCGGCCGGCTCACGGCGCTGCCCGGCTCCTCCAGGTACCTGCGCGGCGGCCTGATCGCCTACGCCGACGAGGCAAAGCAGCAGCTGCTGGACGTGCCGGCGGCGCTGCTGGGCGAGCACGGCGCGGTGAGCGAAGAGGTCGCCGAGGCGATGGCCAGCGGTGCACGTCGCCGGTTCGGTGCCGATATCGGGGTCGGCATCACCGGCATCGCGGGGCCCGGTGGCGCCACGCCGACCAAGCCTGTCGGCCTGGTGCACATCTGGGTCGGCGGCGAAGGATCCGGGCGGCACCGCGTCCTGCAACTGCCGGGCAGCCGGGAAGATGTTCGCCGCCGGACGGTCGAGGCCGCGCTGCACCTCATCCATCGCCAGATCCATCGCCAACTCGGCTGAGGGCGCCATCGACCGCCAACTCGACTGGCGGCTCAGTTGTGGCCGTCCGGCGCCGATCGGAAGCCGGCAAGACGCCTACCGCCGAACGGATGCCCGGATGACCCAGCTGACCGCAGGACATCGCCTGCTGCCGCACGAATACGGGCTGGCCATGCTGGTGCTGCGCCGCAACGCCGAGCACCGGTCGCCGTCGGTGCTCCGGCACGAGCAGCGACTCGGCCGCGACGGCATCGTGATCGCCGCCGCCGGCCTCACCAACTTGCTCGCGGCCGAGTTGCTCGTGCTGGCCGGCATCGCGCTGATCACCTTCGCCGGCCAGCTGACCGTCGCGGTCGCGGTAGGCCTCACGCTGTTCGCGCTGGCCGCCGGTGCGGCGCTGCTCACCGTGCTGCGGCTGCGCCAGGCGCGGACGGCCGGCCGCGCCTTCCGGGGCGACCGCTAGCCTGGCGCCATGCGACAGGTCCGCGGCAAGAAGGTCGTCGAGCTGTCGGGGGAGCAGTTCCAGGCGCACCGCGCGCGCTACCGGCGCCTGCTCGTCGACGTCGGCACCGGCGACGGCAAGCATGCCTACCATCTGGCCCGCACCGAGCCGGATGCTCTCGTCGTCGGTCTGGATGCGGCCAAGGACAACCTGCGCAAGGTGTCCGGCCGGACCGACGCCGCCAACCTGCTCTTTCTGTGGGCCGCGGTGGAACAGCTGCCTGCCGAACTGCGTGCCATCGACGAGCTGCACGTGCTGATGCCCTGGGGCAGCCTGCTGCGCGGCATGCTCGGTGAACCGCCGGCCGTGCTGGCCGGACTGGCCGCCCGGTGCACCCCGGGCGCGCGGTTTCTGATCACGCTGAACCTGCACGCGTGGCGACCGCCCGTGCCCGAGGTCGGAGGGCATCCCGAGCCCACCCCGGACAGTGCCCAGGCCGACCTCGCGGCCGGCTACGCCCGTGCCGGCTGGGCGATCGAGCGAGCCTGGTACCTGGACGAAGCCGGCATCGCCGAGCTGGCCACCTCCTGGACGCGCCGACTCAATTCCTCCCGGGACCGGTTGGCGGTGCTGGCGCTGGCCGGCACCATCACCGGGCAGCAACCGGCCGACGCCGGGCACACCAGTGAGGTCGCGAACCGGGCTGCGGCGGTTTACCCCGAAACGGACAGCACGAACTCGTAGGCCGACCGGCGGGACCAGCCAGGCACGCCGGCCAGTGCCAGGGCTGCGGTGCGCGGGCTGACGCCCTGCCCGAGCAGGCCGCGAACCAGCGCGGCCGGGTCCACCGCTGCAGCGGCTGCCGCGGCCGGCTCCGGGCCGAGCTGCATCACCACCTCGCCGCGCTCCGGAAGGTGGGGAACCGCGCCGGTGCCGAAGCGAGGTCGTTCCGCATCGTCCGGTCGCACCCAGGCGACCACGCCGGCGGGTCGGTTGGCTGCCAGCGCCGCCTTGGCCGCTGCAGCCGGCTCGGCCCGGAACACCACGGCTGCAGCCGGATTTCGGGCCGCCAGTCGGGCAACCTCGTCTGCGCCGGCCGTGAGCACCGCCTCGCCGGCGTGACCCGTCGCCGCCAGCACCGCGAGCTCCGCCGGCCACCCGATCACCTCGTCGGCCCGGGCGTTCCCGTGCGGCCTGGTCCGGCTCGTCACGGTGAGCGTGCGGCCGCCGGGCTCGCCGCCGGACGCGATGCCGGCGGCGGTCAGCACCGCGCGGGCTCCGGCGTCCTCGGCAACGATCAGGTTGGCGGCGGCCGCCTCGACCCGCAGCCGATCCGCTCCGGTGCCGCCGGCCAGCAGCCGGACCAGCGTCTGTGCCGAGGGGCGCCGCAGCACCGACACCTCGATCATCGCGCCCGGGTCGGTCAACGCCGCGGCCACCTCACGTGGCAGATCGGACGCGGCCGCCGAGGCCGATGTCGCGAAGGTGTCGGGCAGGCGGTGCTCGCTGCGGCGCAGCACCGCCGAGGAACCGAGCTGCCAGTGCGGATTGCCCACCGCGTCAACGGTGAACTCGATCGCATCGGCGGCCGGGGACTCGGCAGCCGGGGACTCGGCGCCGGGGGAGGTGATGGCGATCAGCAACCGGAGCGGGCCGGCGGCGGGTTCGGCCGGCAGCGTGGCGGCCACCCCCAGCACGCAGGTGGCGCGTCCGGTGACCTCGCGCGCTGTAGTGAATTCCAGGGTCTTGGCATGGCTGGCGCGAAGCTGCGGATGGCCCCGCGCTCCGAACCGGGTGACCAGCTCGCTCACTCGACGGTGACCAGAGGCTCGCAGCCGACCTCGAACGCGACCGATCGGGCGATGAAGCAGAGCTGGTGCGCCTGCGCGTGCAGCGCGAGCGCCCGCTCGCGCATGCCCTGCTCGGCAACCACGACGCGGGGATGCAACGTCACCGAGCTGAACTCGCCGCCGCCGTCGGGATGCACGACGAGCTCGCCGACCGGGCTGTCGGTGTACTGCCGCACGACCACGCCCGCGCTGGAGCACAGGTGCAAGTACCAGAGCAGGTGGCACTGGGCCAGCGCCGCCACCAGCAGCTCCTCGGGGTTCCACCGATCCGCATCACCGCGGTACGCCGGATCCGCGGTCACCAGCAGATCCGGCTTGGCGCCGGCCGACGCCGTCGCGTCCCGGCCGTACTCGCGATAGCCGGTGGTACCCGGGCCGCGATTGCCCGTCCAGGTCAGCTGCAGGGTGTATCGGTGCACCGCCGGTCCTTCGCTTCCAGCCGGGCGCGTCGCTCGAGCTGGCCGCCCCGTCGCGATGTGGTTGGCTCCACCGTACCGGGCCCGTGCTCGCGTTGTTTCGTCCAACTTCACGTAGAAAACACCCATTGTTCGGCAAGATCGAACCACCGTCCGGCCCAGCCCCCCATCCCGGGCCGGACGGCCCCGTCCCCCATTGGAGGTTCGATGAAGTTCTCCACTCGATTCGGCGTCGCTGCCGGCGCCTTGGCGTTGGCCTCGCTGAGCGTGGCCGGTACTGCCTCGGCAAGCACGCCGGCCACCCACACCGTTGCCGTGCCGTTCGCGGTTGGCAAGCACGCCATCGCCACCTGTGCGACCGCCGCGCCCGGTCACGCGGCCTGCTTCGCGCGAGCGCTGGCAGCCGCCGGCTCGGCCAGGCCTGCGTCCAGCGGCGGGCCTTCCGGGTTGAACCCGGCCGACATCCAGGGTGCCTACAAGCTGTCCGGGCTCAACGCCGGTGGCCGCACGGTGGCCATCGTGGACGCCTACAACGACCCGACCGCCGAGTCCGACCTCGCGACCTACCGCTCGACCTTCGGCCTGCCTGCCTGCACCACAGCCAACGGCTGCTTCCGCAAGGTCGGCCAGACCGGCAGCACCACCAGCCTGCCCGCCACGAATGCCGGCTGGGCGACCGAGATCAGCCTGGACCTGGACATGGTCTCGGCGGCCTGCCCGAGCTGCCACATCCTGCTGGTCGAGGCCAAGACGTCCTCGTTCAGCAACCTGGGTACCGCGGTCAAGTACGCCGCCGGCCAGCCCGGCGTCGATTCGATCAGCAACAGCTACGGCGGCAGCGATTCCTCTCAGACTGCCGCCTACAACCATCCCGGCATCGCCGTGGTCGCCTCCTCCGGTGATGCCGGCTACGGCATCGAGTCGCCCGCGTCCTTCCCGGATGTGATCGGGGTGGGCGGCACCAGCCTGAAGCGGGCCAGCAACTCCCGGGGCTGGACCGAAAGCGCCTGGAGCGGTGCGGGTTCCGGCTGCTCGAGCGTGAACGCCAAGCCGTCCTGGCAGACCTCGGTGACCCAGTGCTCCGGCGATGCGGTCGCCGACGTGGCGGCGGTAGCGGACGCGAACACCGGCGTGTCGGTCTATGACACCACGCCCTACCAGGGCGCCTCCGGCTGGCAGGTGTACGGCGGTACCTCGGCGGCCTCGCCCATCATCGCCAGCGTGTACACGCTGTCCGGCAACACCGCGGGCTACCCCGGCTCCTATACCTGGAGCCACACGTCCAACCTGTTCGACGTGACAAGCGGATCGAACGGTTCGTGCAGCCCGAGCCTGTGGTGCCACGCCGGCTCCGGCTGGGACGGCCCGACCGGTTGGGGCACCCCGAACGGCACCGGGGCGTTCTGAGCCCCGGCCGCGGCGGGGGAGGACCGGCCCGTTCCGGCCTTCCCCGCCGCGGCTCGCCCCTTCCTGGCCAGCTGCGTCATGCCAGCTGCGCGGCGCGGCAGCCGGCGAGTGCGCTGCCCTAAGGTGGCCAGATGACCGAACCGCCCACCCTGTTCGCCGTCAGCGACCTGCACGTCGGCTACGAGGCCAACCGGGCGGTAGTGGCCGAGATCAAGCCGCGCACGCCACACGATTGGCTGATCGTGGCAGGAGATGTCGGCGAGCGGGCCGAGTCGATCCTGGCCACCTTGTCCGAGTTGGCGGGCCGGTTCGAGCAGGTCATCTGGGCGCCCGGCAACCATGAGCTGTGGACCCATCCGTCTGACCCGCTCAGCTTGCGCGGGGTGGAGCGCTACCAGTATCTGGTCGACGGCTGCCGCGCCGCGGGAGTGCTCACCCCGGAGGATGAGTATCCGGTCTGGCCCTATGCGGCGGAGCCGGTGGTGATCGCGCCGCTCTTCCTGCTCTACGACTACAGCTTCCTGCCGCCAGGCGTGCACACGCAGGCCGACGCCCTCGCGCTGGCCTACCGCACCGGGGTCGTGTGTACCGATGAGAAGTTCCTGCATCCTGACCCCTACCCGAGCCGGCAGGACTGGTGCGCCGCCCGTGTGGCCTACAGCCGCCGGCGGCTGGACCAGCTCGACGCGGCGACCGTGCTGATCAATCACTGGCCACTGACCAGATTGCCGACCGAGGTGCTGCGCTTTCCGCAGTTCGCGCAGTGGTGCGGCACCACGGCCACCGCGGACTGGCACGTGCACTACCGGGCCGCTGCGGTCGTCTACGGCCACCTGCACATCCCGCGGGTGACGCACGAGGACGGGGTCCGCTTCGACGAGGTCTCCCTGGGGTACCCCCGCGAATGGCAGCCACGGCAGCGCCGGCTGGACTGGCCGCGCCCGATCCAGCTGTGATGCAAGAACTGCTCCCGGCCGCGGCGGCCGTCGTCGCGACCACCGCCGACAGCGGCCTGGACGGGCTGATGCCAGGTGAAAGCGAGGTGATCGCCGGCGCGGTGGCGGGCAGGCAGCACGAATTCGCCACCGTCCGTCGTTGCGCCCGAGAGGCACTGGGTCGGCTCGGCGTGCCTGCCGCGGCCATCCTGCCGGGCCCGCGTGGAGCTCCTGGCTGGCCGGCGGGAATCGTCGGCAGCATGACGCACTGCCGCGGCTATCGGGCCGCGGCAGTGGCACGGTCCGCTGAGCTGGCCGCCCTCGGCATCGATGCCGAACCTGCTGCCGAACTGCCCACCGGGGTGCTGCAGCTGGTGGCAGGGCCGCAGGAGCAACGCCAGCTGGCCGAGCTGTCGCCGGACATGCCTTGGCCCACCGTGCTGTTCTGTGCCAAGGAAGCCGTCTACAAGGCCTGGTACCCGCTTGCCGGCCGGTGGCTGGACTTCCACCAGGTCCGGGTCCGGCTCGATCCCGAGCGCGGAAGCTTCCACGCCGCCTTGCTGGTGCCCGGACCGACCGTGGCCGGCAGTGAACTGGCCGGTTTTGACGGGCGGTTCGCGATCACGCCCGAGCTGGTGCTGGCCGCGGTCGCGGTGACCGCGCGCTGATCGGGCGGGTCCTGCGGGCAACCCGTGGGCTCAACCCTGATGCCTGCTCCGCAACAACACGATCAGTTCCTGCTGCGA
>DATAKO010000046.1:0-6488 GCA_036261575.1 Jatrophihabitans sp. | reverse complement strand
TGGCCCGCAAGCTCGCCGACCGCCCGCTGTTCCGGCCGCACGAGGGCGAATCCACCGAACAGCAGCGGCAGCGGACCTATGACCGGCTGATGGCGCTGTGTGCCGAGGGCGTGACCGGCATCGGCTTCCCTCGCGAGTACGGCGGCGGCGGTGACATCGGCGCCTCGATCGTCGCGTTCGAGATGCTGGCGATGGGTGACCTGTCGCTGATGGTCAAGGCCGGCGTCCAGTTCGGGCTCTTCGGCGGTGCCGTCCTGCACCTGGGCAACGCCGATCACCACGCGCGCTACCTGGCCGACATCGCCAGCGGAAGGCTGCTCGGTTGCTTCGCGATGACTGAGCACGGGCACGGCTCCGACGTCGCCGCGCTGGCCACCACCGCCACCTTCGATCCGGCCACCGACGAGTTCGTCATCGACACCCCCACCGACGACGCGCGCAAGGAGTACATCGGCAACGCGGCCCGGGATGGCCGGCTGGCCGTGGTGTTCGCGCAGCTGGTCACCGGTGGCCAGTCGCACGGGGTGCACGCCTTCCTGGTGCCCATCCGCGATGACGACGGACGGGTGCTGCCCGGTGTCCGCATCGAGGATTGTGGTTTCAAGGCCGGCCTGAACGGAGTGGACAACGGCCAGCTGTGGTTTCAGGGAGTGCGGGTGCCGCGCACCGCGCTGCTCGACCGCTACGGCCAGGTAGCGCCGGATGGCAGCTACCGCACGCCGATCCAGAACAAGACCAAGCGCTTCTTCACCATGCTCGGCACGCTCATCCAGGGTCGGGTGAGTGTGGCCGGCGGCGCGGGCAGCGCCACCAAGGTCGCGCTGGCGATCACGCTGGCCTACGCGCAGCGGCGCACCCAGTTCGAGGCGCCGGGGCGGCAGGGCGAGGTCGTGTTGCTGGACTACCTCGCCCACCAGCGCAAACTGCTGCCGGCGTTGGCCAAGAGCTACTCACTGCACTTCGCCCAGGCGGAGCTGGTGAAGACGCTGCACGAGGTGTTCACCGCGGCCGACCCGGCCGATCCGCGCCATCGCGAACTCGAGGCCCGCGCGGCCGGCATCAAGGCGGCCGCCACCTGGCACGCGACCCACACCATCCAGACTGCGCGGGAGGCGTGCGGCGGCGCCGGCTACCTGGGCGAGAACCGGCTGCCGGGGTTGAAGGCGGACACCGACGTGTTCACCACGTTCGAGGGCGACAACACCGTCCTGCTGCAACTGGTGGCCAAGGAGTTGCTGACCAGCTATCGCGATCACTTCGGCGAGCTCGACATGCTGGGCACGGTGCGGTTCGTGGCGGGGCAGGCGGTCGGCACCGTTCTGGAGCGGACGGCCGCGCGTCCGCTCATCGCCCGGCTGGTGTCGGCAGCCGGCCGGGACGACGAGGCGGCCTGGAGCGACCGCGGCTGGCAGATCTCGTTGCTGGAGTTCCGTGAGAAGCACCTGTTGGACAGTCTGGCCCGGCGGTTGCGGCGCGCGGCCGGGGCAGACGATCCGTTCGTCATCTTCAATCAGTGCCAGGATCACCTGCTTGCCACGGCCCGGGCACATGTCGACCGGATCCTGCTGGAGGCCTTCGTCGAGGGCATCGACGAGTGTCAGGACCCGGAGACCAGCCAGCTGCTGGAGCGGGTCTGCGACCTGTTCGTGCTGTCGACCATCGAGGCGGACCGCGCCTGGTTCGTCGAGCACGGCCGGCTGTCGGCCAGCCGGACCAAACAGCTGCCGGGTGAGGTCAACCGGCTGTGCGCGCTGCTGCGGCCGCACGCGCAGACCCTGATCGACGGCTTCGGGGTGCCGGCCGCGGCGCTCGAGCTACCGCTGCTGAACGCATGATTCAGCGGGGCGGGTAGGGCCAGCCGTCTGTGCTGGCCGACGGCGCCGGTCCCTTGCCGCGGCCCCGCCGGTCGACCAGCACGCCGGCCAGGAACAGGGCGCTGCCCACCCAGTCCGGGCACCGCCAGCGCAACGGCCAGGGCGCCGGCGGTGCCTCGGCACGTGAGCCAGGCCATGGTCATCAACGCCGATCGGCCGGATTCGCTGCACTAGTTTGGTCGGGTGACGAGCGTCGGCGGCCTGGCTGCGGTGGCGGTGGCCGGGCTGGGCGCCGGCACCATCAACGCGGTGGTGGGCTCGGGTACCCTGATCACCTTTCCGGTTCTGGTGTCCATCGGCGTGCCACCGGTGACCGCGAACGTGTCCAACAACATCGGTCTGGTTCCGGGCGGGTTCAGCGGCACCTGGGGGTACCGGCGGGAACTGGCCGGCCAGCGGGCGCGGCTGCTCCGGTTCGGGTTGGCATCACTACTCGGCGGCATCGTCGGTGCCACCCTGCTGCTGGTGCTGCCGGCCGGGGTGTTCAAGGCCGTGGTGCCGATCCTGATCGTGATCGCCCTGGTGCTGGTGGTGGCTCAGCCGCGGCTGGCGCGCCGGTTCGTGCATCCGGACCGGCCCCCGACAGCTCGGCACGCCCGGTTGCTGTGGCTGCTCGTGTTCGCCACCGGCATCTACGGCGGCTATTTCGGGGCCGCACAGGGCGTCATCCTGCTCGCGGCGCTCGGGGCGTTGCTGGACGCCAACCTGCAGCGGGTCAATGCACTCAAGAACGCGCTCACCTCGCTGGTGAACCTGGTGGCCAGCGTGCTGTTCATCTGCTTCGCGCACCCGGATTGGACGCTGGTGCTGATCATCGCGGTCAGCTCGGCGATCGGCGGTCAGCTCGGTGCGCTGGTGGGCCGGCGGCTGCCGCCGGTCGCGCTGCGCGGCCTGATCGTCGTCGTCGGAACCGCGGCCCTGATCAAGTTCCTGTTCTTCTCCTGACCCCCGACCCGATCCCCCAGAACCGCATTGTGCGGCCCGAAAGGACGCGGTTGGGTCGGTTTTCGCGTCCTTTCGGGCCGCACAATGCCGCGGTGTGCGCGGGTCAGTCGGCCTGTGCGGGGGCCGGGGCGGCCAGCGACTGCTGCAGGATCTGGGCGACGTCCAGCACCTGTACATGCTCCTTGGCGGTGCCGTCGGCCTTCTTGGCGGTCACCGCATCCGAGAGCATCACCATGCAGAACGGGCACGCGGTGGAGATGACGTCCGGGTCGAGCCCGATCGCCTCATCGGCGCGCTCCATGTTGATGCGCTTACCGATCTTCTCCTCCATCCAGAACCGGGCGCCGCCGGCCCCGCAGCAGAACCCGCGATCCTTGCACCGGTGCATTTCCTGCGACTTCAGCTGCGGAATCGTGCCCAGCACGTCCCGCGGCGGGCTGTAGACCTTGTTGTGCCGGCCCAGGTAGCACGGGTCGTGGTAGGTGACGTTCTTGTCGACCGGCTCGACCGGCGTCAACCGGCCCTCCGCGACCAGCTTTGCCAGCAGCTGGGTGTGGTGCACCACCTCGTAGTTGCCGCCCAGCTGCGGGTACTCGTTGGCAATGGTGTTGAAGCAGTGCGGGCAGGTCGCCACGATCTTGAGCGGGTGCGAGCGCTCGATCGAGTTGAGCGTCTCGACGTTCTGCGCGGCCAGCATCTGGAACACGAACTCGTTACCGAGCCGCCGGGCCGAGTCGCCGGTGCAGGTCTCGTTGGCGCCCAGGATGGCGAACTCGACGCC
This sequence comes from Jatrophihabitans sp., assembly GCA_036261575.1. Taxonomy (GTDB): domain Bacteria; phylum Actinomycetota; class Actinomycetes; order Mycobacteriales; family Jatrophihabitantaceae; genus Jatrophihabitans_A. The sequence continues at coordinate 2,888 of DATAKO010000046.1, read as the reverse complement.
GGCCACGTTGAGCAGCTCGGCGAATGCCTTGGTGACCTTCTTGGACCGGTCCTCCAGGGCGCCGGCGCAGCCGACCCAGAACAGGTACTCGACCTCGGTGGGCAGCGGTTCACCGGGGGAGACGCGGCGCACCTGGAAGGAGACCTCGTCGGCCCACTCCTCGCGCTGCCTGTCCGGCAGGCCCCACGGATTTCCCTTGTTCTCCAGGTTGCGCAGCATGCTGCCTGCCTCGGACGGGAAGGAGGACTCGATGAGCACCTGGTAGCGGCGCATGTCGACGATGTGGTCGATGTGCTCGATGTCGACCGGGCACTGCTCGACGCAGGCGCCGCAGGTGGTGCAGGACCACAGCACGTCGGGGTCGATCACGCCCAGCGCGGCTGCGTCACCGACCAGCGGCCGGGCGTACTGGTCCGGCCCGGACCCGAGCACCCGGCCGAAACCGGATTCGGCAACCCCGTGGTGTCCGGCCGGTGCCTGCGCGTCCTTGCCCGGCTCCAGCGCGCCCTCGTCCGGCACCGCCTTGCCGCCGATCAGGTAGGGCGCCTTGGCGAACAGGTGATCGCGCAGGTCCATGATCACCAGCTTGGGCGACAGCGGCTTGCCGGTGTTCCAGGCGGGGCACTGCGACTGGCAGCGACCGCACTCGGTGCAGGTGGCGAAGTCGAGGTAGCCCTTCCAGCTGAAGTCCTCGATCTTTCCCTTGCCGAACACGGTGTCCTCGGACAGGTTCTCCACGTCCATGAAGTCGATCGGCTGGCCGGCCTTGTCGGTGACCGGCAGCAGCGGGCCGAGCGCCTTGGGCAGCCGCTTGAAGTAGACGTTGATCGGCGCCGTCGCGATGTGCAGGTGCTTGGAGTACACGACGATGATCAGGAACACCAGCACCACCGCGACCTGCAGCAGCAGGAACAGGGTGGCCAGGCCCCGGTTGTAGTCACCGGTGCCCAGTGCCTTGGCCACCAGATAGGACGCGAACGTCCACTTGGAGTGGCCGTACGGGAACTCGCCGGCATTCCACTGCGCGCCGCGCAGCAGCAGCAGCGTGACGATGACCAGGGTGATCATCGCGAGGATCAGCCAGGCAGCACCGGTGTGCGAGCCGTAGAAACGCGATTCGCGCTTCTGCCGTTCCGGCTGGTTGCGGTAGCGCAGCACCGCGAAGGTGGCGAGGCCGAGCAGCACCGCGACTGCCATCAAATCCTCGAGGAAGCCGAGCGCCTGCCACCGGCCGACCAGCGGGATGTGGAAATCGCGGTTGATCAGCAGCGCGCCGTAGGCCTCGAGGATCGTCAGGTTCAGGATGACGAAGCCCCAGAAGGTGAGGAAGTGCGCCAGGCCCGGCACGGACCACTTCAGCAGCTTCCTCTGGCCGAGCACCTCCTCGGCGTCGTTGGCGACCCGCTCACCGCCCGGCCGGCCACGGCCCGGGGCGGCGGTTCCCGAGCGGATGAGCTTGACCAGCCAGAGAATGCGGCGGCCGGCGATGGCGACCGTGGCCACGGTCATGAGCACGGTCAGGATGATGCGCAGCGCCACTGCTTACCTCCGGCGTCGGGCCGTCCGGGCTGGACGCCCGGCGATGACTGAGGGTAAGAGTAAGCATAGTTACTGGCGAGTAACCAACCGGATCGCCGTCCGACTTGATCACATCCTGGTTCGGATCCGCTTCAGCGGTCCTGCCGGATGTCGCCGGTGAAGGATTTGTCCGGGTCCACCGCGATGCACTGGGCTGTCCGGAAGCCGAGCGCCCACCGGGTCGGGGATGGTGCGAACGCGCCCAGCTTCAGGTTCGGGTCCAGGATCGTGCCGTTGAAATAGCGCTTGGCCAGCGGCAGGCACTGCTTGTTGGCGACGGCGAGCTTGTCCGTCATCGAGGTCCAGGGCCCGCTCGGCAGCGTGGTGGCCGCGTACACGACGGCATTGTGCGGCTGCGAGCACGGGATGATGGTGATCGCGGTGATGATCTGGTCGGGGTTGTGGTTGGGATTCGTCAGCATGGTGTCCCGGTAGCAGTCGCCCACGCGCAGCTGGACGGGGCTGGTCGTGGTCGGCTTCGTCACCGGACCGCTGATGACGGTCACCGGGTGTGCGGTGGTGGCCTGGGAGCCGTTCCGGGCAGCTAGCGTGATGAAGCCGGCGACCCAGGCAAGCGACAGCACGAGGCCGGTCACCGCCATCCACCGGCCGCGCCGGAACGGGCTCGCGGTGCGCGCGATGCCGATGATGCCGAGCACGAAGCCGATGAGCGCGGTGGGCAGCACTCCGAAGATCAACGCCAGCAGCGACACCGTGTCCAGCGGCCGGCGGGTCGGCACGCCGCCCGGCTGGATCGGCATGCCCGGCTGGGCGTAGCCGAGCGGCATCGGGTGCCCGTCCGGCGATCGGTAGCCGTAGTAGGTCGGTGCCGCCGGCTGGTTGGCGGGCGGGGGCTGGTAGCCCAGCGGCTGCGGAGAGCCCGGCGGCTGCGGAGAGCCCGACGGTGCGTAGGCCGGCGGCGGTGCGTAGGCGGGTGGCGGCTGGTAGGAGGGCTGCGGCGCCGCTGTGCCCGCGGCCTCCTCAGCGGTCCAGGTGTCCCAGTCGAAGGTGCTGGCCTGCCTCGTCCACTCGCCCTGGCCAGGCGCGCCGCCGGAGCCGGCTGCAACCCCGGTGACGGGCGCACCATCCGCGGTGGGTGCGCCGCCAGGAGCGGGCACAGGGTCGGAAGCAGGTGGGGTCTCGGTCACGATGCGGTTCCCGTCAGCGGTGCAGGGTGTCGGCTCCTGGCCTATCGGCCGCGGTGCATGCAATGTTGAGGGACTGGGACGAATCGGGTGGTCCCGACCGGCTGGCCTCAGCTGAACAGACCGCCGATGCCGCCGCCGAGACCGCCGACGCCCTCCCGCGGG
>DATAKO010000178.1:0-43731 GCA_036261575.1 Jatrophihabitans sp. | reverse complement strand
GCACCCTGCCTCGCGGCCGATGTCGAAGCCGCCGCGCAGCACCTCGCGTAGCAGCTCGGCCGGGAGGGTGTCGCGCGGCCAGCCGACCAGATTGATCGCCAGCACCGGCCGCCCACCCATCGCGTACACGTCCGACAGTGCGTTGGCAGCCGCGATCCGGCCGAAGTCATAGGCATCGTCGACGACCGGGGTGAAGAAATCCGCGGTCGAGAGCACAGCGGTGCCCGCATCCACCCGGACTGCTGCCGCGTCGTCGCCGTGCTCCAGCCCGACCAGTAGCTCGCCGGCGGCCGGCGTCGCGAGCCCTGCAACCAGGTCCTCCAGCTCGCCGGGCGGAATCTTGCAGGCGCAGCCGCCGCCGTGCGCGTACTGGGTGAGCCGGTAGCCGGTGACGGCGGAGAGGTCGGTCACCCCTCCGACAGTAACCGGCCGCTACTGTGGCTGGCGGAGGCGTACAGGTGCCTGGTGGCCCTCCCGGTCTTCAAAACCGGTGAAGTCGAGTACCTCGGCTTGGCGGGTTCGATTCCCGTCCGCCTCCGCCACAGATGCCGGCACGACAAGTCCGAATGCGGAGGCAAGCATGACCGATCCGCGGCGGGTCGTGCCACGCACCGACCGGATGCTGGCAGACCCGCAGCTGGCGGCTGCCACGCGCCGGCTCGGCCCGGCGGCGGTGAAGGCCGTGGTGGTCGAGGTGCAGCAGCTGATCCGGACCGGCGCGCTCGACCCGGTCGGGGCCGTTCCGGCGGTGCTGGACCGGCTGCCCAGCCGCGCTAGCACGCTCACCCCGGTGCTGAACGCGACCGGAGTGGTGCTGCACACCAACCTAGGCCGGGCGCCCTTGAGCCAGGCGGCGATCGAGGCGCTGTGCGCTGCCGCCGGCTATGTCGATGTTGAGTACGACCGGTTCAGCGGTGCCCGGGCTCGTCGCGGCCGGGGCGCGCTGGCCGCGCTGGCGCAGGCGGTGCCGGCGGCCGAGGACGTACTGGTGGTCAACAACGGCGCGGCCGCATTGCTGCTGGCCACGACCGTGCTGGCCGCCGACCGGCCGCTGGTGGTGAGCCGGGGCGAGCTGGTCGAGATCGGGGACGGGTTCCGGTTGCCGGAGCTGATCGAGTCGACCGGTGTGCGCATCCACGAGGTCGGCACCACCAACCGCACCAGCGCCCGTGATTACGTGGCGGCGGTCGCGGCCGGGGCCGGCGCGATTCTCAAGGTGCATCCCAGCAACTTCCGGATCTCGGGCTTCACGTCGGCGTGCTCGGTTGCCGAACTCGCCCAGCTGACGGTGCCGGTGATCGTCGATGTCGGCAGCGGCCTGTTACAACCAGAACCGCTGCTGCCCGACGAACCGGACGTCAGCACCGCGCTCAGCGACGGCGCCGCGGTGGTCACCGCGAGCGGGGACAAGCTGTTCGGCGGTCCGCAGGCCGGGCTGATCTTCGGCCGGGCCGATGCGATGCAGCAGCTGCGTCGCCATCCGATGGCGCGCGCGTTGCGGGTGGACAAGCTCACCCTTGCCGGCGTGGAGGCGACCCTGCGGGGACCGCAGCCGCCGACCTGGCGCTACCTGACCGCACCGGCCGAGGAGCTGCGGGACCGGTGCCAGCGGATTGCCGATGCGTTGCCGGGCGCGGAGGTGGTGCCGAGTGGCGGCGCGGTCGGTGGTGGTGGCGCGCCGGGGGTGAGCCTGGCCGGATGGGCGGTCAGCGTGGAAGAGCGGCTGGCCGAAGCGCTGCGCACCGGTGAGCCCGTCGTTGTCGGGAGAATCTCGAACGGCAGGTGCCTGCTGGACCCACGCTGCATCGAGCCGGCGGACGACGACGCGCTGATTGCGGCGGTTCGAGCTGCGCGCGAGGAGCAGGGGTCCCGATGAGCCGCGTGCGCGAAGAGCAGGGGTTTCGATGAGCCGGGCCGAGCGGCGCAGCGTGGTGGCGACGGCCGGCCATGTCGATCACGGCAAGTCGGCGCTCATCCGTGCGCTGACCGGCATCGAACCGGACCGGTGGGCCGAGGAGCGGCGCCGCGGCCTCACCATCGACCTGGGCTTCGCGTGGACCGAGCTGGCTCAGCACACCGTCGCGTTCGTGGACGTGCCGGGACATCAGCGGTTCGTCAGCAACATGCTCGCCGGGGTGGGCCCGGTGCCTGCCGTGCTGTTCGTGGTTGCGGCCGACGACGGCTGGAGCCGGCAGAGCACCGAACACCTCGATGCGCTCGGCGCTTTCGGCATCCGCGACGCGATCGTGGTGGTGACCAAGGCTGACCTGGTGGACCCGGATCGGGCCGCCGCGGTGGGACGTACCGCGGCCGACCGGCTGGTCGACGCCGGCCTGGATCGCCCCGAGGTCGTGGTGGTGTCGGCGGCGACCGGCCTCGGACTGTCGAGCTTGCGTGAGCGGCTGGTGGTGCTGCTGGACCGGTTGCCGGTACCGGACCCGATCGCGCCGGTCCGGTTCTGGATCGACCGGGTCTTCACGGTGCGGGGGGCCGGCACCGTGGTGACGGGAACCCTGGGGGCCGGCAGGATCAGCATTGGCGACCGGCTGGAGGTGCTCGGTTCGGGGCAGCCGCGCCCGGTCACGGTGCGCGCGATCGAGCAGTTGGGAAAGGCGAATCCGCAGGCCGACGCGGTGTCCCGGGTGGGCCTCAACCTGCGGGCGGTGACCACCGACGATCTGGCGCGCGGTGCGTGCCTGCTCACCCCGGGGGCGTGGCCGGTGGTCAGCGAGCTGGACGTCCGGCTGGAACCGATCTTCGCCGAGCTGACCAGCCATCAGGTGCTGCACGTCGGTTCCGCGGCCATCCCGGCCCGGGTTCGGCCCCTTGCTGACGGGGTCGCCCGGCTGACCCTGGCGCGTCCCGTCCCGGTACGGGTGGGAGACCGGGCGGTGTTGCGCGATCCGGGGCAGCAGGCTGTCACTGCCGGTGTCGTCGTCCTCGACCCCGACCCGCCAGCGCTGAACCGCCGCGGTGCCGCTGCGGCTCGCGGGGCGAGCCTGCACGATGGCACCGCGTTGACGACGGCAGCGCAGCTGGCGCGGCGCGGCGCGGTGCGCGCAGATCGGCTGCGACTGCTGGGCTTTCCCGACGATCATCCGCCGGCCAGGCACGGCTGGCTCATTGACGATGCTGCCTGGCGGCGCTGGCAGGATGCCTTGCGCCAGCAGCTTGATGCGCAGGTGGCCGCGGACCCACGCCGACCCTGGTTGAGCACTGACGCCGCCCGCCGCGCGATCGGCCTGCCCGATCAGGAACTGCTCACGGATCTGGTCGGGGCGGCCGGCCTGCAGCTTCGAGAAGGACGGATCAGCCTGCCCGGCGCGCGCCAATCCCTGGGCCGGGCCGGCGCCGCAATCGAGCAGATCGTGGCCCAGTTGCAGGAGAATCCCTTTGCCGCGCCGGAACGAACGGACCTGCAGGCCGCCGGTGTCTCTGTGCGAGACCTGGCCACCGCCGCCGAGACCGGACTGCTGACCCGGCTGGCGCCGGACTTGGTGATCGGCAACGACGCCGTCACCCGCGCGGTCGAGCTGCTGTCCGGCCTGGCTCAGCCGTTCACGCTGAGCCAGGCGCGGCAGCGGTGGGGGACCACCCGGCGGGTGGCCGTCCCGCTACTGGAACTGCTCGACCGGCAGGGCTTGACTATCCGCGACCCGGACGATCGGCGGCGGCTGCGGCAGCGGTAGCGCTGGGTGTCCGGCCCTGCAGGTAGAGATACCAGTAGGCGCAGGCCACGAACAGGCCGGCGCCGACCGCGTTGCCGAGGAAGGCGAAGATCAGGTTGCTCAGCAGGTGCACGAAGGTCACGCCCGGCACGTGCTGGAACATCGCCAGCGGCAGGAAGAACATGTTCGCCACGACGTGATCGAAGCCGAGGGCCACGAACGCGGTGATCGGCAGCACGATGCCCAGGATCTTGCCGGCGACATCGGTGGAAGCCAGCGCCAGCCAGACACCGAGACACACCAACCAGTTACACCCGATCGCGCGGCAGAACACCTGCAGGTCGCTCTCGGAAATCGCCTTGCCGACGGTGATGGCCGCCAGGCGGGCGTAGTCGGAGGCGGGGGCCGTGCCCGCCTTGGAGGACGCAGTGCCGATAACCCCGGTCTTGTCCGCCAGCACGTAGGCGACGAACAGCGAGCCGACCAGGTTGCCGACGATGAGCAGCAGCCAGTTCCAGCCGATCCGGGCCAGACCGACTTGGCGGCGCAGTGCCGCGATGGGCAGCAACATCATGTTGCCGGTCAGCAGTTCCGCGCCACCGATCACGACGAGTACCAGCCCGAGGCTGAAGGTGACGCCGGTGACCACGGTGACCAGGCCGCCCCAGGTCTCTGGCTTCAGGCCGGCCGACGCGACGATGGCGAGCAGGCCGCCGAAGGCGATGTAGGCGCCGGCCAGGAAACCGCCGACCAACACCCGCCCCACCGGTAAAGCCGCCTTGCTGGTTCCAGATTCGACCGCCAGTTCCGCCGTGAGCTGCGGAGTGTTGTACGCCATGGATTCCCCGATCATCTGTGAGTGGGCCGCACTCCAAGTTAGAGTCGCCGCGGCCAACCTGCCACCACAACTTTTCCCCAGGCCGGCGGCGGTCCCGTTGTGCCCCGCACCGGCGAGGACACGCGGGGCGACCGAATGCCCGTCCAGCCGGGTACGGTCGAATACGGGGCCGCACGTGCTGGCTCCCGCCCCTGGAATCACAGGGCACCGCCCTCGGCGTCAGGAGTGCGCGATGGGTATTGCGATCGGGCTGGCAGCCGGCGCCTCGGACACGATTACTCATCCGCACATGGCGGTTCGTGGTCGCGGCAGTAGCAGCGAGCCGCAGGCGGCGGCTGGCACGGTGGTGCTGCATCCGGGGCAGGCACGAGCGCACCAGGAGGAACGATGACCGTAACAAGCTTCCAAGACCTGCCGCTGGCCGCTGCCGACCGCGCGTGGGACGGCGCCGCCGCCGAGCGCCGGGTGCGGGAATGGGCCGGGGCGCAGGACGGCCCGAACGCCAAGTACCGCACTGCGCACCTCTGGTACGACGGCGAGAAGCCGGACAATTTCAGTAGCTACAAGCTGCTCATCGCCGACGTCATCGACGGCACCCTGACTGCAGTGCCGCGGGCGATCAGCGCCGCGGCGGGCGTCATCGACGGCGCTCGCGGCGGCGTGGACATCCCGTCCGGCGATCATGAACGGGTGCGACACCAGCTGGAGCGGTACTACCGCAAGCTGGGTCAATCACCGCCGTGGGCTCGCTAGTGGCTGGTGACGGTCAGGCAGACGGCCACCCGTGGCGCGCGCTGGCCGTCTGCCTGGTCGGCGGCGGCATGGTGCTGCTGGACGTTTCGATCGTCAACGTCGCCCTGCCCTCGATCCGGCAGGGGCTCGGTGCGCCTCAGAGCGCGCTGCAATGGGTGCTGTCCGGTTACGCTCTGGCCTTCGGGCTGGCCCTGGTGCCGGCCGGCCGGCTCGGCGATGCCTTCGGCCGGCGACGGCTCTTCGTGCTCGGGCTGGCGTTGTTCACCGTGTGCAGTGTGCTGTGCGGCAGCGCCCAGTCGGCGAGCTGGTTGGCGCTGGCGCGGGTGGCGCAAGGACTGTCCGGTGGCACCCTCACTCCACAGATCACCGCGGTGATCCAGCAGCTGTTCCAGGGGAAGGACCGGGGCAAAGCGTTCGGGCTGTACGGCTCGGTGATTGGGCTGTCCACCGCGGTGGGACCGCTGCTCGGCGGCTCACTGATCCAGCTGTTCGGACAGCAGTCCGGGTGGCGCTGGGTGTTCTTCGTCAACCTGCCGGTCGGCGTGGTGCTCCTGCCGCTCGCGCTGCGGCTGCTGCCGGGCCGGGACCCCGACTCACGGCGTGAACGTGAACAGCTCGATCCGGTCGGTGTCATCATGCTCGGCCTCGGACTCGTGGTGTTCCTGCTGCCGCTGGTGGAGGAGCAGCAGTGGTCCGGCCGCGGCAAGTGGCTGCTCATCCCGCTGGCACTGGCGATACTGGCCGGCTTCATCGGATGGGAGTTCCGCTACGCGCGCACCAAGTACTCGCTGATCCCGTTGATGCTGCTCGCCAAACGATCCTATGCGTTCGGCCTGGGCATAGCCCTGCTGTACTTCGCCGGCTTCACCCCGCTGTTCTTCGTATTTACCCTCTACCTGCAGCTGGGCTTGCATTACTCGCCACTGCTGGCCGGTTTGGCGACCATCCCGTTCGCGCTCGGCGGCGCCGCGACGGCCAGCCTTGCCGGGCGCTCCGCGCTGCGGTTCGGGCGACCTTTGGTGGCGGCCGGACTGTTTCTGGTCTGCGTGGCGTTGCTGGTGACACGGTGGGCGAGCTCCGTGGCGCCCGACAATCACACCGGATGGGTGACCGCGATCCCGCTGCTGCTCGGCGGGGTCGGTGGCGGAATGGTGATCTCGCCGAACCAGACGCTGACCCTGTCCGAGGTCCCGGAGCGGCGGGCCGGCTCCGCTGGTGGCCTGCTGCAGACGGCGCAGCGGGTAGGTGCGGCGGTGGGCATCGCGGCGGTGGGTTCGGTGTTCTTTGCCCAACTCGGTACCACCATCCAGCGCAGCGCCAGCCAGGGCGGCCGCGGCGGACCGGCTGCAGCCCTTCCCTACGCCCTCGCCTTCCAGCACGCCATCGTCGTGGCGGCCGCGTTCGTGGCGCTCGCGCTGGTGCTCGCCGTGGTCGACATCATGGTGGACCGGGGCCGCCGCGGCGAGGATCGAGCGGCGCAAGACACTCGCGAGGCGGGATCTGGCGCGCAGCGGCAGCAGGCGCGCGCCCGCTGATTCCACGCGGACCGGGCATTCTCCACTGAAAAGGTAGGAATCTGTTTGACCAGTGCGCCGCGTATGATCCTGCGGTCAGGTTCTCACCGTCAGGAGTTTTCATGCGTGTTCGACCGCTCGCCGTCGCTGTCCTGGTCGCCGTGGCCGGAGCCGGGCTGGTGGCGTGTTCACCGACCGACAAGAGTTCGGGCAGTTCGGGCGCCGCACCGGCCTCAGGAGCCAGCGCCGGCGAGGCTCAGTGCAGCAAGGCGAACCTCGCGCTGAAGTCGCCTGGCGTGTTCACCGTCGCCACCGACAACCCGGCCTATGCGCCGTGGTTCTCCGACAACAAGCCCAGTAACGGCAAGGGTTTCGAGTCCGCGGTCGCCTACGCGGTGGCTGGCAAGCTCGGCTTTGCCAGCAACGAGGTCAAGTGGGTCACCGCCTCGTTCAACAGCGTCATCGCGCCGACCCCGAAGAACTTCGACGTCGACATCAACGAGGTCTCGATCACCGACCAGCGCAAGCAGGCCGTGGACTTCTCCACCGGCTACTACGACGTCGCGCAGGCCGTGGTCACCTACCAGGGCAGCAAGATCGCCAAGGCCACCTCGCTGTCCCAGCTCGCCGGGGCCAAGCTCGGCGCGCAGGTGGGTACCACCAGCTACAGCACCATCACCGACGTGATCAAGCCGAGCACCAAGCCAGCCGTCTTCGACACCAACGACCTGGCAGTGCAGGCGCTGAAGAACCACAGCATCGACGGGCTGGTGGTCGACCTGCCGACCGGGTTCTACCTGACGTCCGCCGAGCTCGACAACGGCGTCATCGTCGGGCAGATCCCGCCCACCGGCTCGCCGGAGCAGTTCGGGTTCGTGCTGGACAAGGGTTCCAAGCTGACCGGCTGCGTGTCTCAGGCGGTCGACGCGCTGCGTGCCGACGGGACCTTGACCAAGTTGAAGGAGCAGTGGCTCACCACGGCCGGCAACGCCCCTGACCTGTCGTGACGTCGGGCAGCACCTCGCTCTGGCAGCCCTCACCTCGCCAACAGGAGCGAATCGCCTACCGGCGACGGCGCGCAATCCGTTCGGGGGCGATCGCGGCGCTGAGCACGATCGTGGTCTTCGGCGGCGTGGTCGCGGCGGTGCTCAGCTCGCCCGGCTGGCCCCGCACACAGCAGACGTTCTTCAGCTGGTACCACTTCCGGCACTCGTTCAGCAGCGTGCTGAGCGGCCTCTGGCTGAACGTGCGGGTGATGTTGATCTGCGCCGTGCTGGTGCTGGTCATCGGATTGGTGCTGGCGGTCATGCGCACCCTACGTGGCCCGATCTTCCTGCCGCTGCGCATCTTTTCCGCCGCCTACACCGATCTGTTCCGGGGCCTGCCGCTACTGCTCGTGCTGTACCTGTGCGGCTTCGGCATCCCGGCGCTCCGGCTCGCCGGGCTGTCCTACCAGCCGGCCGTCTTCTACGGCGGGGTCGCGCTCACCCTGACCTACTCCGCCTACGTGGCCGAGGTGTTGCGGGCCGGCATCGAATCGGTGCACCCGTCCCAGCGGATGGCGGCCCGTTCGCTCGGCCTGTCCGCCGGGCAGACGCTGCGCTTCGTGGTGCTGCCGCAGGCGATCCGCCGGGTGATCCCGCCGCTGCTCAACGACTTCGTCTCGCTGCAGAAGGACTCCGGCCTGATCGCGGTGCTCGGCACGCCGATCGACGCCATCCGTAGCGCGCAGATCTACACGGCGACGACCTTCAACTACACCTCCTATGTGGTGGCCGGTGCGCTGTTCCTGTGCCTGACGATCCCGTTGACCCGCTTCACCGACTGGATCGCCAAGCGCCAGGGCTGGTACGGCACCGGCGGGGCGGCGACGGTATGAGCCTGCTGTCGATTCGCAACCTGCGCAAGGCATTCGGCCAGCACGTGGTGCTGGAGGACTTCTCCCTCGACGTCGAACCTGGCGAATGTGTGGTGTTGATCGGGGCGTCCGGCTCGGGCAAGTCCACGCTGCTGCGCTGCGTCAACCTGCTGGAGACGGTGGACGACGGGGTGGTCGAGCTGAACGGGCAGGACATCACCGACCCGCGCGTGGACGCCGATCAGGTGCGGGCGCGGATGGGCATCGTGTTCCAGGCGTTCAACCTGTTCCCGCACCTGTCGGTGCTGGACAACATCACCCTGGCGCCGCGCAAGGTGCACAGGCAGTCTCGGGCCGAGGCCGAACGCACCGCCCGGCAGATGCTGGAGCGGGTCGGTCTGAGCGACAAGGCCACCGCCAAGCCGGACGAGCTGTCCGGCGGCCAGCAGCAGCGGGTGGCCATCGCCCGTGCGCTCGTCAACTCCCCGCAACTGATGCTGCTGGACGAGGTCACGTCGGCGCTGGATCCGGAACTCGTCGGTGAGGTGCTGGACCTGCTGGCCGAGCTGAAGGCCGACGGTATGACGATGCTGCTGTCCACCCACGAGATGAGCTTCGCCAGGCAGGTGGCGGACAAGGTGTGCTTCCTGCATGGCGGCCGGCTGCTGGAACTGGGACCGCCCGAGCAGGTGCTGCGCGAGCCGGCGGAGGAGCGCACCCGGCAATTCCTGGCGCGGATCGTGGACGCCGGCCGGCTCTAGCTAGGCTCGCCATGGGGGACGCTGTCGGCGTCGCCGGGTGCGGGTGTAACACCTGCGGCCGCGGTGACGCTTAGCTACGGGGTGGGTTGCCGGTCAGCACCGATCGGACGCCCGCCCCGGGTTCGGTAGAGAGTGAGTGAGCGTGGCGGTTCCTGGCAGGGCCAAGCATGCAAGTTCGGCAGTCGGACACTCCCCGGGCGGCCGGGTCGGCGCAGTGGTGGCCGATCGCTACCGCTTGGTCTACCGGCTCGACGGCAGCGATTCCCGGTTCAAGGCACTGGATCAACGGCTGGACCGGGAGGTGACGGTGTGCTTCTCCAACCTCGATGTGGAGTCCGCCGAGCTGATCCAGGGCAGCGGTGACCGCCGGGCCGCCTCCAGCCTGCACCATCCCGCGCTGGAGCCGCTGTTCGATGTCGGCTACGACCTGGGCGCGGCCAGCACCTTCCTGGTGACCAGCTACGAGCCGTCCAGCCTGCTGCAGCACCAGCCACCGTCGGGCGCGCTGGGCACAGCGGTGCTCGCCGAGCTGTCCTCGCTGCTGCAGGTGTTGCACCAGGAGGGCTTGGGGCACTCGCTGCTGACCCCACGCCACGTCCGGGTGGTCAGCGAGGAGGTCGACAGCGGGGTGCGGCTGCGGGTGCCGTTCACCGGGCTCTACCTGGACGGCCCCCGGCGTGGCCTGGCCGAGGACCTGGGCGACCTGGCCCGGCTGGCGCTGCCGTTGCTGCCACCGGCCCGCTTCGAAGCCGATGCCGCTTCCGAGCCGTTGCGGCAGGTGCTGATCTCGCTCGCCAACGGCTCGGTCGAGCAGTACGGCTCGGCCACCGAGCAGCTGGCGCTGCTGCAGGCCCGGCTGGCCGACAGCGCGGCGGCGGGCTCGCCGAGCCGTGGCTGACGCAGCCGGCCAGGAGCTGAGTGATCGCTAGCCGGCCGGGCCGGTGAGGGTGATGGTGCCCAGCTCGCGCACCGTGACGGTGGCGCCCGCCGGCGCGTGCAGCTCGATGCTGCGCACCGCACGCGCCCAGGCCGGCAGGATGAATGAGCTGCTGCCGGCCCGCAATCGCAGCGAATAAGGCCGGTTCGGCTCCAGCGGCCGGATGCCGTGGATCGTCACCGTCAGGGTGCCCGGCTGCGCGGCCAGCACCACCAGCCGCAGGTACAGCGCGGGGCCGGCCTGGCCGGCGGCGAAGCGGATCCGGTGTGCGCTGCCGTCCGGCGCGATCGCGATCGGGTTCGGCCCGGCGCCGATCGCCTGCACCCCGGGCGCCCAGAACGGCGACAGCGTGCTGACCTCGTCCGCGCCGTCGTTGGAGGTGTAGAAGATCGGCCAGCGCAGCCGGGTGTCCACCAGGTCCGTCATGCCCGGGTGCAGCGCGCGGCTCACCCGGTCGGAGATTGTGTGCGCGTGCTTGCCGTTGAGCCTGGCGAAACTGGTCGCGCGGACGCTGTCGGTGAGCGCGGCCAGATAGCCGGCGCCCAGCAGCACCGTCAGGCCGGCGGCCACCGCCAGTCGCGGCCTCACGCGCAGCCGGGACGTGGTTTGCGCTCCAGGCGGCAGCTGGCACCGGCCGGCAGCGCCGGCGACCGTGAGTGCCAACAGCATGGGTAGCGGGCACAGGTAGCGCGGCGTCGCGCCCACCAGCGGCCCGACCGCGATCCGGGTGACCGCGATGGTCGCCGCCAGCGCGAGGAAGGCCGGTACGAAGAAGGCCACCGCCGACCAGCGGAACCGGCGCCGCCACAGCAGTACCAGCGCCCCGGACAGCAGGATGCCGGCGGCGAGCACCATCGACGCGATGCCGGACCGGTCCGGTGGCTGGGTGGACACCCGCCAGCCGACGATCGGCGGCAGCATGCCGCGCAGCAGCATGGTGCGCACCAGCTCGGTGAACTGGCCGGCCGACGGGACCACCAGGGGCTGATACCACGACTGGGCGGAGACGTAGGCGTCGAAGGCGACGGACACCAGCGCGAACGGAGCGATCGACAGCGCGAGCTGCCAGACCGGACGGCTGGCGCCCGCGCGCAGGAAGCATGCCCACAGCAGCACCAGCAGGAACGGCAGGATGATCGCCTGCTCCCAGAACAGCACGCCCGCACCCGCGCACAGCACCGCACCGACCAGCCGGTAGCCACCCCCGCGCCGGAACCAGCGCGCGTACAGCAGCAGCGTCGCCGCCATGAATGCGGTCGCGGGAATCGCATCACTGCCTGCGTACCAGGTGCAGCACACGACCAGCGTGTACGAGGTCCCGATGAGTGCGGCCAGCACGAGGTGCAGCCTGCGGACACCGAACAGCTCGTCGGCGGTGCGCGCCGTCAGCAGGGCCATCGAAGCGACACTGGCTGCCAGGATCGCCTCCCCGAAGTGAAAGTGGGGGTGCCCGCCGATGCCGGCCAGCCAGTGCAGCAGCCGGCCCCCCGGCTGGAAGTGCTCGTTGCCGATCGGCGAGGCCAGGAAGTGCAGGGTCACACCGTCGCGGTGCGCGTCACCCAGGTTGCGGAAGTCATCCAGGTAGAACCAGCCCCGGCTGGTGTAGGTGAACTGGATCGCCGCCGCGGCCAGACAGATCAGCAGCAGGATGATCCGGTGCTGCCAGGAATCCCGCGGGAATCCACCACCGGACGCCAGCGCCTCGGGGTAGGTGTCAGCCCCGCGGGACCTACCAGCCTCGGGAGGCGGGTCAGCCTCGGGGGCCGAGCCAGCCGCGATCGGTTCGGCGGCGAGCTGCTCCGCTGCGCCCGCGTCGGCGGTTGCGGGCGACCCCGGTCTGGCGGCTCGCGCTGCACCTACCGGTCCGGACACCCTGCGCTCCTCGGCTCCCCGTCGTCGCCGGCCGTCACCGCCCGGCTAACAGCATCAGGGTAGAAGAAGGCAGGCGCGGGACAAAACCGACGTAGGTCCCGGCCGGTGGGGTTACGCGTGCCGCAGCGACGGCGACAGGGCGGCGTTGAGGTTGCCGGAGGCGAAGGCCGCGACGCTGACCGGGGTGTCGAAGCCGGCTGCCTCGACGGCGTGCACGACCGCCGTGCTGCGGGCCGCCGCAGCGACCGCGCCGGCATCCACCTCGACCCGGACCGCGTCGCCCAGATCGCGCACCCGCAGGTCGTAGCTGGCCACGCCGGCTTCCCGCAGCGCTGCCCGCACGCCCGTCTCGGCCAGATCGACGCGGGCCAGCCGGGCCGGCGAGATCGGCACCCCGTAGGCGATCCGGCTGGCCAGGCAGGGATTGGCGGGGCGATGCCACACCGGCACCTGCCAGTGCCGGGCCAGTGCCCGCACGGCCGGCTTGGCCAGCCCCGTGTCGGCGAGCGGGGTGCGGGCACCACGCTCGGCGGCGGCGCGGATGCCGGGTCGCCAACCGGCCTCGACGTCGCTGGCGTTGGTGCCGGTGAGGATCACCCGGCCGGTCGCCGCGGGCTCGTCCTCGAGCAGGGCGGTCAGCGCGTCGACCAGCGTCGCCTTGCAGAAGTAGCACCGGTCGTGCTGGTTGCGGGTGTAGCCCTCGAGCTCGATCTCGCGAGTTGCCACGGGCCGGTGCCGCACGCCGAGCTCGTCGGCGAACCGTTGCGCCTCCTCGAGCATGCCGGCCGGTAGCGAGGGCGACACAGCGGTTGCGGCCAGCACCTGCGACGGCCCGAGCGCTCGCGCCGCCGCCGCCAGCACCAGCGCGGAATCCACGCCGCCGGAGTAGGCGACCGTGACCCGGAGCGGCGGGGTGCCCGGCAGCTCGTCGAACCATGCCAGCAACCGGGCGGCAGTTTGACTGCACTCGCGATCGCTTGACACCGTGACAGCGTGGCACACAACGACTGCATCGACGACGTGGGATTCGCCCGGCTGGACCTGGACCGGCTGGCGCGCACCGGCGCGGTCGAGGTGGTGCTCGGCTCGCACAAGAGCCCGGAACAGACCCTGATCGCGCTGACCCGGCTGGCCGCCGCGCATCCGGAGCAGCCGGTGCTGGCCACCCGCTGCCCGGCCGAGACGCTCGCCGCCGCGCGATCGCTGCCGGGCGCGCGGATCGACGACGTTGCCGGCAGCATCGTGCTCGGCCCCGAACCCGAGCTGCGCGGCGATGTCGCGGTCGTCGCGGCCGGCACCTCCGACCTCGCTGTCGCGCAGGAGGCGGTGGTCACGCTGCAGGTGCACGGCCTGGCCGCGCAGTTGATCGTCGATGTCGGCGTCGCGGGCCTGCACCGGCTGCTGGCCGAGCGGGATCGGATCGCAGCGGCCGACGCGGTGATCGTGGTGGCCGGTATGGACGGCGCGCTGCCCGGGGTGGTCGCCGGCCTCGTTGCCTGTCCGGTGGTCGCGGTGCCCACCAGCGTCGGCTACGGCGCATCCTTCGGCGGTGTCGCCGCGCTGCTGACGATGCTCAACGCGTGCGCGCCGGGGGTCGCCGTGGTCAACATCGACAGCGGCTTCGGTGCCGCGGCCGCGGTCGCACGCATGCTGAACCGGCAGCGGGCGTGAGCACCGCGCTCTGGGTGGACGCCGGCAACGGGGCGGCCGGCGACATGCTGCTCGGTGCGTTGCTGGACGCCGGCGCGGACCTGGCGGCGGTTCGGGCAGCGGTGTCGCGGCTGGGAGTCGAGCCGATCGAGATCGACACCGAGCAGGTCCGCCGGCACGGGCTGCGAGCGTGTCGGGCGCTGGTGCGGGCGCCGGCCAGCACCGTGGCGCGCGGGACCGCTGACATCGCCCGGCTGCTCGACGAGCTTGCCCTGCCGCCGGTGCAGGATCGCTTCGCCCGGGACGTGTTCGACCGGCTCGCCGAGGCCGAGGCGCGGGTACACGGCGTGGCCGTCGACGAGGTGCACTTTCACGAGGTCGGGGCGCTGGATTCGCTCGCCGACGTGATCGGCTGCGCGGTCGCGCTCGATTCGCTCGGGCTGCTGGCCGGCGGCGTGCAGCGGTGGGTCAGCCGGGTCGCGCTCGGCGGCGGCAGCGTGGCCACCGCGCACGGCCGGTTGCCGGTACCGGTACCCGCAACACTGGAACTGCTGGCGCGAGCCGGTGCGCCGGTCGGCGCCGGACCCGGCGATCGCGAGCTGTGCACGCCGACCGGGGCTGCGCTGCTTGCCGCGCTTGCCACCGGCTGGGGCGACCTGCCGGACCTGCGGGTGCGGGCCCACGGCACCGGCGCCGGAACCGCCGACCCGGCAGGCCGGCCGAACGTGCTGCGGGTGGTGCTCGGCGAGCTGAGCGGACCGGACACCGCCCGCTGGCGTGAGGACGACCTGCGGCAGGTCGAGGCGACGGTGGATGACCTCGACCCCCGGCTCTGGCCGGGGGTGCTGGACGATCTGGTCGCAGCCGGGGCCGCGGATGCCTGGCTCACCCCGGTCCTCATGCGCAAGGGCAGGCCGGGTCACGTGGTGAGCGCGCTGGTGCCGGCGGCAGCGCTGGATGCGGTGTTCCGTTGCCTGGTCACCGCGACCACCACGCTCGGCGCGCGGGTGCACCCGGTGGCCCGGCGTGCACTTGCCCGGACCAGCATCATGGTGGAGCTGGCCGGCAGCCAGGTGCGGGTCAAGTGCGGGCTGCTCGGCGATGCCGCCGTCACCGTTCAGCCCGAGTTCGACGAGGTATTGGCGGCGGCGCGCACGCTCGGGCTGCCGCCGGCGGAGGTGCTGCGCCAGGTCCAGGCGCGCGCGACTCAGGTACTGGCCGGCCAGGAATTGCCCGGCAACGATTGAGCATTGCCGGTGCACATCGGTGTGGCGGTAGCGTGACAGAAAACCAGTGCAGCAGGAGGAGGCGGATGCATGGGCGGGTCGCCGTCAGGTCAGCCGGACGGGCGGAGTCGTCTCGAACTGCATCCGGACCGGCTGCTGCCATCCGAGCCGGGGCAGCGGGCACTGGCCCGCACGATCTACCAGGCGGTCCGCGAGGCGCCGCTCATCTGCCCGCACGGGCACGTCGATCCCCAGATCCTGCTGGATGATCAGCCGTTCGCCGACCCGGTCAGCCTGCTGCTGAGCCCGGATCACTACATCACCCGGCTGCTGCACGCCAGCGGGATCGAGCTTGCCGAGCTCGGAGTGGCGCAGGGTCGGCTGTCCGAGGCCGCCGCCCGGCGTGCCTGGCGGTTGCTCTGTGAGCACTGGCAGTTGTTCCGCGGCACGCCGGTGCGCTACTGGCTGGAGGCGGAGCTGGCTGGGATTTTCGACGTGCACGCGGTGCCGTCGGCGGCCAGCGCGGACTCTCTTTTCGACGAGCTGTCCGCGCGCCTGACCGAGCCAGGGTTCCGGCCACGCGCGCTGCATGATCGTTTCGGCATCTCGGTGCTGGCGACCACCGATGACCCGTGCTCCGACCTCGCGGCGCACCGTGCGCTCGCTGCGGATCCGGGCTGGACCGGCAGGGTGGTGCCCACCTTCCGGCCCGACCGCTACCTCGAGCCGGTGGCCGCGGGCTGGCCTGACGCCGTGTCCAGGCTGGGTGCCGCCGCCGGCATCGACACCGCTGACTACCCCGGTTACCTGGCCGCGCTCGAGCAGCGCCGGCGGTATTTCATCGAGCACGGCGCGGTGTCGGCCGACCACAGCCACGCCGATGCCCGGACCGACCCGCTGCCGGCGACCGAAGCTGCTCGCATCTATCGGGCAGCCCTGGCCGGCGAGGCGACCGCGTCGGAGTCAATCGCGTTTCGCCGGCACATGCTGTTCGAGATGGCCAGGATGTCCTGCGACGACGGGCTGGTGATGACCCTGCACCCCGGGGTGCGCCGCGATCACCACTCGGCCAGCCGCGAACGCTACGGCGCCGACATCGGTTGTGACATCCCGATCCAGGTGGAGTTCACCGACGCGCTGCGCCCGCTGCTGCAACGCTATGGCACGGCGGCCGGCTTCCACCTCGTCGTGTTCACGGTGGACGAGACCGTCTGGTCCCGCGAACTGGCGCCACTGGCCGGCTTCTACCCCTGCGTCTACCTCGGCGTGCCGTGGTGGTTCCTGGACGCCCCGGATGCCATCCGGCGCTTCCGGGAGGCGGTGACCGAGACCGCCGGCTTCACCCGGACCTCAGGTTTTGTCGATGACACAAGGGCATTCTGTTCGATTCCGGCCCGCCACGACATGTCCCGCCGGTTGGAGGCGGGTTACCTTGCCCGGCTCGTGGCCGAGCACCGGCTCAGCGAGGATGAGGCGGTGGCGACCGCGCGCGAGCTGGTCACCGAGCAGCCCATCTCGGTGTTCAAGCTGTGACGGACGGCCGATCCGGCAGCGGGCCCGTGCTGGCGCGTGATCCTGCGCGGCCCGCGCCCCCGGTCCGGCTGGTGCATCTCGGCCTGGGCAACTTCTTCCGGGCACACCAGGCGTGGTACACCGACCAGGCGCCTGACGCCTCCGAGTGGGGGTACGCGGCGTTCTCCGGTACCGGCCGGGGCAACCTGGCGGCGCGGCTGGCAGGTCAGCAAGGCCTGTACACGCTCATCACCCGGTCCGCGGACACCGACCTGTTCGCTGTGGTGCGCAGCCTGGCAGCGACCCACTCGATCGAGGATCACCAGGCGTGGCTGGGGTATTTCAGCTCGGCGGAGCTCAGCGCCGTCACCGTCACCGTGACCGAAGCCGGCTACCTGCGGGGTGCGGATGGCGCCCTCGACCTGGACCGGGACGGGGTGCAGGCCGACCTCGCTACGCTGCGGCGCGATCCGCGGGCGGTGGTCCGCACCGCGCCGGGGCGCCTTGTCGCAGGGCTGCTCGCACGCCGGCGGGCTGATGCCGGCCCGCTGGCACTGATCCCGTGCGACAACCTGCCGGGCAACGGCACGGTGCTCGGCAGGGTCGTCCGCGACTTCGCCGGCCGGGTCGACCCCACCCTGCCGGTCTGGTTGGATGCCAGCGTCTCGGTGGTGACGACGGCTGTCGACCGCATCACCCCGAGCACCACCGCGGCCGATGTCGAGGCGGTTCGGCTCTCGACCGGCGTGCGGGACGCCTGCCCCGTGGTGACCGAGCCGTTCCAGGAGTGGGTGCTGTCCGGCTCGTTCCCGAACGGCCGGCCGGCCTGGGACGCCGCCGGGGCCACGTTCACCGACGATGTCACGCCGTTTGAGCATCGCAAGCTGTGGCTGCTCAACGGCGGGCACTCGCTGCTGGCTTACGCCGGGCTGCTGCGCGGGCACGAGACCGTGGCCCAGGCCGTTTCCGATGAGCTGTGCCAGGCGTGGCTGCAGCAGTGGTGGGACCTGGCCGCGACGAGGTTGCCGCAGCCGGCCGCCGAGCTCGGGCGGTACCGCGCGGCGCTGCTCGAGCGCTTTGCCAACCCGCGCATCCAGCACCGGCTCGCCCAGATCGCCGCCGATGGGTCGCAGAAGCTGCCGATCCGGGTGCTGCCGGTGCTGCGCCTGGAGCGGGCCGAGGGCGGGCTGCCGCAACCGGCGCTGCGCATTCTGGCCGCCTGGATCGGCGCGTTGCGCAGTCACCAGCTGACCGACGTGCGAGCGGCTGAGGTGCGTGCCCGGGCAGCCGGCGGGCTGCCGGACGCGGTGCCGCGGCTGCTGGAGGTGCTGGCGCCCGAGCTTGCTGCCGATGCCGAGCTGGTCGCTGCCGTCGTGACGGCCGCCGGCGAGCTGGGACGGTGACCGGTCAGCCGGCCGGCGGGCGCAGCCGGTACAGGATCTCGCCCGCGTCGGGCACGTAGAAGGTGTCCGGATCCGCCTGGGCCGCGGCCAGGTCGACGGTCGCGGGGTCCAGGTAGTTCAGGTTCACCGAGCGCACGACGTCCTCCGCGATGCCGGTCGCGAGCGTCACCGTCACCCGGTCGCGCTCGCCTTGTCTCCGATCCCAGGTGCCGGCGCCGCGCAGGTGCGTGGAGTGGGCCAGCACCCCCCAGTGCACGTCGCTGAAGCGGTCCCACTGGTGCACGAAGTAGTCGCGGCAGTGGTAGCCGATGTCGTAGATCTCCGGGTGCGTGCTCGACAGCTCGGTGACGTGCGGGGCGTACAGGATCACCTCACCGCCGTCGGCAACAACCGGCTCCAGCTTGTAGAACCCTTTCGCGGCCGTCCAGATCTCGTCGTACTTGGCGGGAATGACCGACAGCACTCGCCGGACCGGACGGTCCAGGTAGCGGATGTTGGTCTGGGCGGACACCGCGGCGGCGCTCGCCCACGCGGCACGGGTGTCGCCGAAGGCAACCGCGTGCAGGGCACCGGATCCGGCCTCGGGAATCACACACAGGGCCAGTTTGCGGGTGTCGATCAGGGACACCGCCTCATCGATCAGCGCGCGCACCGGGGTGGTGCCCAGCGTGCCGATGATGTCGGCGCTGGTGATCAGCGCGCCCAGCCAGTGCGAGAGGTCGATGATCTCCTGACCGGCGACGCCGGGGAAGAAGTACTTGTTGCCGCCGGAGAATCCGACCACCTCGTGCGGGAAGACCGGCCCGATCACGAGCGTCAGATCGTGTTCGACCACGGCCCGGTTCAACCGCACGTCGACCGCGGTGTGCAGCCTGCCGCCGGAGAGTTCGTGAATCCGCTCGGCAGAGATGGTGCCCACCGATACCAGCGCTGCTGGCCGCCACCATTCATGGTTGAGCACGGTGAGGCCGGGATAGACCGCGCCGGGGTCGCCTGCCGGATAGCCGAGCATCGAGGCCAGCTGGGCCTCGGTCATCGGCGCGTGCGTGCCCAGCGCGATCAGCGCGGTGATCCTGCTGGCGCGCCCGGCCAGCGCGCGGTGCACCGCGCCGAGCAACAGCGGCAACGGGCAGCTGCGGGTGGCGTCCGGCAGCAGCAGGCAGACCGACCTGCCGTCGGCGTCGATGCCGGCGAGCTGGTCGGCGATGAAGGCCTCGACATCAGCGGCTGACAACACCCGGTCGGCGCCGCCGATGGTTGCGGCTGCCCCTGGCTCTGGCATGGCGGCGGTCATGCGTTCACTGTGCCCCGCCGTGGCCGTGCGCGTGCGGTCGGGGGAGGCCGTCGACGCGGATGTGACGCAGGTCAGGGTAGGCATGCCTAACTTGGCTGGTTAGGATGCTGGCATGCCCCGCGACTGTCAGCCCTCCGGCCTGCATGCGGCGAGCCTGGGCCGCACCCTTCGAATCACCGGCGTCGACATCGCCGGTCGCGAACGGGTTCGGCTGGCGCAGTTCGGGCTGCGGCCGGGCGCGCTGGTCACGGTGCTGGGCCGGACCGCGGGTGGCGGCAAGCTGGTCGGCATCGGCACCAGCCGCATCGCCCTGGACCGCGTGACCGCGGGCCGGCTGGCGGTGCAGGTCGCGTGACGGCCGCTCCGCTCAGCCGCCCGGCGGCGACCCCGTCCTGCCATGCCGGCGGAGACGGGCCGGCGGCTGCAGCCGGGGCACCGGTCGTCGCGCTCGTCGGTGCGCCGAACTCGGGCAAGTCGACGCTGTTCAACGCGCTCACCGGCGGTCGCCGCACGGTCGGCAACTGGCCCGGCACGACGGTGGAGGTGGGCAGCGCCGGGTGGGCGCCCGGTGGTGTCGAGGTGGAGCTGCGTGACCTGCCCGGCGCCTACTCCCTCGACGCTCAGTCTCCGGACGAGGAGCTCACCCGCGAGTTGCTGCTCGGCGGCCTGGGGGAGCGGCCGGCGCTTGCCGTGGTGGTGGCCGACGCCGCACACCTTGCACGCAGCCTGTACCTGGTGGCGCAGCTGCGAGAGCAGCACCAGCGAGTCGTGGTGGCGCTCACCATGACGGACGTGGCGCAGCGGCGCGGTGTCAGCGTGCAACCGATGCCGCTGGCCGAGGCACTCGGCGTGCCGGTGGTGGTGCTGGACCCGCGTCGCCGGGACGGCGTGCAGCGGCTGGCCGAGCAGGTGGCAGCGTGCCTGCAGGCGCCGGTGCCCTCGCCACGACCTATCGAGGCGACGCTGGACGCGGACGACGAACTGGCCGTCGCCGACGAGCGGTTCAGCTGGATCGATGCGGCGCTTCGGGTGGGCAGCAGCGTGCAGGCGGAGCCACCGGCCACCGTCACCGATCGGGTCGACCGGTGGGTGACCGCCCCGCTGATCGGGCCGGCACTGTTCCTCGCGGTGATGTGGGTGGTCTTCGAGCTGACCACCGCCGTCGCGGCCCCGATCCAGGACGCGCTGGGGAATTTCTTCGCCGGTCCCGTCACCCGGGGTGCGGACTGGCTGTTCAACCATGTCGGGCTGGCAGGCAGCTGGGTGCAGCAGTTCGTGGTGAACGGGCTGATCGCCGGCGTCGGCATGCTGCTCACCTTCGTGCCGCTGATGACCATCATGTTCGCCTTGCTGGCGCTGCTCGAGGACTCCGGCTACCTGGCCCGCGCGGCGGTGGTGACGGACCGGCTGATGCGCGCGATCGGCCTGCCGGGCAAGGCGTTCCTGCCGCTGGTGGTCGGTTTCGGCTGCAACGTGCCGGCGATCAGCGCCACCCGCATCCTGCCCAGCGCGCGGCATCGCATCATGACGGCGCTGCTTGTGCCGTTCACCTCGTGCAGCGCCCGGCTCACCGTGTACGTGCTGGTGGCCTCCACGTTCTTTCGGGGGCACGCGGGCACCGTCGTGTTCGCGATGTACCTGGTGTCCATCCTGATCGTGGTGCTCGCCGGGTTGGTGATGAAGGCGACCCTGTGGCGCACGGTCGGCGACGAGCCGCTGGTGCTGGACCTGCCTGCCTACCAGCGCCCGACCTGGCGGCTGACCACCTCGGTGACCTGGGTGCGGGTGAAGGGCTTCCTGCGCTCGGCCGGCGGCATCATCGTCGCGACCGTCACGCTGGTGTGGCTGTTGCAGGCCGTCCCGGTGCGCGGTGGTGCGGGCTTCGGTTCGGCAAACCCGGCTGACAGCCTGTTCGCTGCGATCGCACGGTTCATCGCCCCGGTGTTCGCGCCGCTGGGCTTCGGCGACTGGCACTCGGTCGGGGCGCTGGTGGTCGGCTTCGTCGCGAAAGAAACTGTGGTGACCTCGTGGGCGCAGACCTACGCGGCCGCCGATCCGTCGGCCGGACAGTCGCCGGTGCAGCTGCAGCACCACATCGACGCTGCCTTCACCGCTTCGGCCGGCGGTGCCACGACCGCGGCGGTGTTCGCCTTCCTGGTGTTCCTGCTGGCCTACACCCCCTGCGTGGCGACGGTGGCCGCGCAGGTGCGAGAGATCGGCGTGCGATGGAGCGTGTTCGGCATCGCCATGCAGTTGACGGTGGCCTGGGTGCTCGGGTGCGTGGTGTTCCAGCTCGGCCGGTTGATCGCATGAGCGCACCGCTGCGTTCGGTGCTGACCGCCTTCGAAGGCGGGGCCAGGTCGCGGGCCGAGGTCGGTCAGGCGACCGGCTTGACTGCCGACGTGGTCGACGCCGCCATCACCCATCTGGTGCGGATAGGACGGCTGGAAGCCAGAGAACTTGCCACCGGCTGCCCCAGTGGCGGTTGCGGCTCGTGCGCGTCCGGTGCCGGGGATTCCCCTGGCTGCGGCGCGCCGGCTCCGTCTCCGCACCGGTCGGGACCGGTGCTGGTGCAGCTGTCGATCCGTCGCTGAACCGGGTTCGACACACCGCTCTGGCTGAGCACGAGGCTTCTCGCGCGGTACGGCACGTGAACGTAACCCGCTGATCGCCTGTCGGACACCTGGACTTCCGCTGCACGGCCAGCGAGGCCGTCATGGTGACGACCGGCGCTGTAGTAATCAGCGCCACGTCCGAGCGAGGGAGCTGCACCTTGTCCAACAACTACCGCCGGGGTCTCACCGGATTGACCGCGCTCAGCGCTGTCGCGCTGTGTGCCATGTCGTCCCTACCCGCGAGCGCCGCGCCTGCGCGAAACCATGCCCACCCCGGAAAGCACGTGCTGCTGATTTCCGTTGATGGCATGCACCAGAATGACCTTGCCTGGTATGTCGCCACACACCCGAGTTCGACGCTGGCGAAGCTGGCCCGCACCGGAACCGAATACACCAACGCGGCAACGTCGAACCCGTCGGACTCCGACCCGGGCGGCACGGCGCTGATGACGGGCGGCAACCCGAAGACGACAGGTGTCTACTACGACGTCGAGTACAGCCACACGACCGATCAGCCGGGTGCTGCCTGCACGCCGGGTCAGGCTGCGACCGGCGGCGATGTGGTGTACGACTCGCCCGACGATGCGTTGCCCAACGTGCCGGATTTCCTGAATCCCGCCAACGGCAGCTTCCCCTCATTCGATGAGAACGGCTCCGTCTTCGCCCACGGCAAGGACACCGAGCCCGCCGCGATCATGGGCCTGAAGAACAGCGCCGCGTCCTTCAACGCCGCCACCTTTCCGGTAGACCCGGCGACCTGCGCCAACATCATGCCGTGGGATTACCTCGGCGATAACACGATCTTCCAGGTCGTGCACAACGCTGGGCTGCGCACCGCGTGGTCGGACAAGCACGCCGTCTACATGTCCTTCAACGGCCCCGGCTCGAACGGCAAGAGCATCGACGACTACTTCGGGCCCGAGATCGATTCGCAGGCCGTCGAACCCAACGGCGTGCCCTACCCGCAAGACGACGACTGGGCTCACATCGAGGCCGCCACCAAGCAGTACGACGGCTACAAAGTCGCCGCCATTCTCAACGAGATCAACGGTCTCGACCACTCGGGCAAGACCAAAGTCGGGACCCCGGCGATCTTCGGCATGAACTTCCAGGCCGTCTCCGTCGCGCAGAAGAGCCGCTCCACATCGGCCACGCTGATCGGCCCCGATCGCAACGGCAACTACACCACCAGTGCACCACAGGCGGGTGGTTACCAGCTCGTCAACGGCAAGCTCGTGCCCGGGCCGGTGCTGGCGGGCGCCTTCGACTACATCAACGACCAGCTCGCACGCATGGTGACCGAGTTGCACAAGGACGGCCTCGCGTCCTCGACGACCATCATCGTCACGGCCAAGCACGGCCAGTCGCCGCAGGACCCGAACAAGCTGGTCACCATTCAGGACGGTCCGATCGTCGACGCCATCAACGCAGCTTGGACGAAGGCGCATCCCGGCAACAGCAAGCTCATCGTGGCCGGCACCAACGACGACCTGTGGCAGTCCTATCTCTCCGACAACTCCCAGACAGCTGACGACTTCGTCAAAAACTACCTGTGGAACCACACCGCTCAGGGCTACGACGTCAACGACAATCCGGTCACGGTTCAGCACTCGGGCCTGAGCAAGATCTGGGCGGGAGCTCACGCTGCCGCGTTCTTCGGGGTGGCCGTCAATAATGGGCACTACCCCGACGTGTTCGGCAAGGTCCAGGAAGGCGTCGTCTACTCCAAGCCGACCAAGCTCGCCGAGCATGGCGGCATGAACGTTGGCGATCAGCACGTCCTGATGATCGTCAACGGCCCGAAGATCCCGGCGCAGGTGAACAGCGCCAAGGTCGAGACAACCCAGGTGGCGCCGACCATCCTCGCGTTGCTGGACCTGAATCCCGCCGCGCTCACCGCCGTTCGAACAGAGGGAACGCAGGTTCTCCCCGGCCTTCGGTGCGTACGCCGGGAACGCTGAACCCCTGAGCACAACTCTCCACTAGCCGGTAAGCGGAGGGCGGGTCGGGGTCTGGTGCCCCGGCTCGCCCGAAGCTGCACAACCCGGCCGCGGCCCAGCCCGTGGTGCTGCCGGTGGGGATCGGCTGTGTGGCATGCCGACGATTCACGTGGGCAATGTGCCGCTTAGGCGGCTGCTCGGCAATCCGCTGCGCTGCAGATGAGTGGCAGCTTCCGCGCGTTGGCATCGCTTGGCAGGATGACAGCATGGCCAGGCAGGTCGCGTTGGCGCGGCGTATCTCGTGGCTGCCTGTTGTCACGCTCGCTGTGCTCGGGGGAATTGCTGTCGGCGCGGTTGGTCGTGTCGGTCCGGACTGGCCGGCGCAGGAGTTTCGGGCCTGGCTTGCGTCTCATGCGGGTGTTGGAGCGTGGAATGACGCCTGGTACAGCGGACATGCGCTGCCCGGTTACTCCGTCCTGTACCCGCCCGTGTCCGCGCTGTTCGGCGCCACGATCACCGGAATCCTCGCTGCGACCCTGTGCGCATGGGGCGCGGTCCGACTCGCCACAACCCACGCTGCCTACCGCCGAAGGGTGACGTTCGCCGTCGCTGCGACCGCGACGGCGTGCGTGCTGGACTCGCTGATCATCGGACAGATCCCGTTCCTGCTGGGCGCAGCCGCGGGCGTGCATGCGGTTGTCGCTGTGAAGTTGCGTCAACCGCTGCTGGCGCTGAGCCTGGCGACGGCCTGCTCACTGTCCAGTCCGCTGGCTGGGCTGTTCCTGGCGATCGTGGGCCTGGCTTGGCTGCCGGAACTCCGATGGCGGCGGGCTTGGCCGTTTGCGGGGTCGATGTTGGGCTCTGTCGTTGCAGCCGTCCTCGGCGGCGGTTCGGGTACTTTCCCGTCGGATGTGTACACCGTCGCAAGCATGATCGCGTTCGTCACCCTAGGATTAATCGTGGTTCCTCGACGCCACGCAACCATCCGTCGCGCCGTGCTCGTCTACGGTTTTGTGGCAGCGATTCTGATCGTCGTGCCGAACCCGGTCGGCGGCAATATCGATCGTCTGGGTCGGCTGGTCGCCATCCCGCTGGCCCTGTGGGTCATCGCGTCGTTGGATCGAGGCCAGCGGCGACGACGCTGGGCCATCATCACGGTGACCGTCAGCGCGGCATTGCTGTGGCATCTGTATCCAGTTGTGAGCGCGGTGGAAAGGGCAGACGACGACCCATCCAACACGGCACGGTATTACGCCGGCCTTCTGAATTTTCTTGCCACCCAGGACCCGACTCGGGGACGACTTGAGATCCCGTTCACCCGGGAGCATTGGGAGTCCTCATTCGTCGCTCCACACTTCCCGTTGGCCCGAGGCTGGGAGCGGCAGCTCGACCTTGCTTACAACGATGTTCTCTATCATCCGCTGTCGGCTGCGTCCTACAAAGCATGGCTGGACGCCTCGGCCGTCGACTTGGTAGCCGTTCCTGGTGCGCCATTGGATTACGGAGGCGCAGCAGAGGGTGTCCTGCTGCGCCATGCGCCGAACTACCTGCGCGTGGTGTACCGAGATGAGAACTGGACCGTCTACCAAGTAGCCTCGCCGGCGCCCTTGATCAACGGTGATCGGGCCACGCTCGACCAGATAGGGCCGTCGTCAGTAGCAGTGCGGTTCACTGAGCCGGGCACAACGACGATCAAGGTCCACGACAGTCCGCTGTGGCAGACGAACTCACCGACAGCGTGCCTGGAACCGAGCACCGACGGCTGGCTGCACGTGCACGACAGTCGTCCGGAGCTGGTCACGATCACAGCCTCGGTCACGATGAGCTCGATCCTGCACCGGGCCGGGCCCTACTGCAGCACCTGAGCCGGCCGTATTGCGGTACAGGGAGGGGTGGGGACCTATGGGGCAAGACTCGATCTTTGCTTTGCATCGCCCACGGCGAGCCTGCCTGCGACCGTTGCCGTGACGTGCGTGTGGAATCTCGGAACTGACGAACCAGACATCGCCAGCCGAGAAGATCAATGCTCGATACCGACGAGCAGACTCTGCGGGCGGGCCGGATCGCGAGTGGAGACGCTGCGCGTGTCGGGACGCCGGGTGAGGGTAGGTGCGGCACGGTTCAGGGTTGCCCGCAGCTGGAGTCGGCTTGGCCTGGCGGCCCCGGATTACTGGCGTGGCGCCCCCGGCAGGGATCGAACCTGCGACCAACCGCTTAGAAGGCGGCTGCTCTATCCGCTGAGCTACGAGGGCCTGCGCTCATCGTATGGGGCACCTACCGGCGCCTCGTAGCTGCAGCGGCCCCGGCGCCAGCCGCCCGGCTTCGACGCTCAGACAGCGGTCCGGATCGCCTCGCGCAGCGGGATCAGCTCGCGGCCGACAAGTCGCTTGAGCGTCGCCGGATCGCCGCCGAGCTCATCCCTGGCGATCGACTCATCCAGCGACGCGACGAAGCGGGCGTCGCTGGCGGGCACACCGGCCGACTCCAGCGCTGCGATCAGCTCAGGTCCGCTCACTTCACGGGCCGTCACCGTGGTGCCGGTTTCCTCGCTCACCGCCGCGGCGAACTCGTCCATCGTGAAGCCGTCGCCGGCGAGTTCGTAGATCTGGTTGTCATGCCCGGCTCCGGTCAGCACCGTGGCCGCCGCGGCGGCGAAATCCGCGCGGGCGGCTGCGGCCAGCCGGTGCCCGCGAGTGGCGTGCAGCAGCGTGCCGGTCTGCAGCAGCTGCGGGATCTGCGCCGTGTAGTTCTCGAAGTACCAGCCGTTGCGCAGGATGGTGTACCGCAACCCCGACTCTTGCAGCAGCCGCTCGGTAGCCAGGTGCTCCGGAGCGAGGATGAGGCCGGTGACGTCCGCCCGCGGCGCGCTGGTGTACACCACGCGCCCTACCCCCGCTCCGCGCGCCGCATCGATGACCGCGGCGTGCTGGGGGACCCGCTGACCGACCGCATTGCCGGAAATCAGGAACAGGGCATCGAGCCCGGCCACTGCAGCCGGCAGGCTGGCCGGGTCGTCGTAATCACCCTGGCGTACCTGCACCCCAAGCCGGGCAAGCTCCCGCGCGCGGTCGGAGTCCCGCGCGATCGCCACGACGTCAGCGGCGGTAGCGCCCGCCGCGAGAAGGCTGTCGATCGTCAAGCGGCCGAGCTGGCCCGTTGCGCCCGTGACTCCGAGTACCGGCATGGCTTCCTCCGCAATGGTGGATAGTGGATAGCACTAACTATTACACAGTGCTATCCGGCGTGCCAGAACCAGTACCCTGTGCCCATGACCGGTGGCGAAGAGGCCGACGGCGGGTTCGACGAACTCGTCAGTGACGTGTTTGCTCGCGGTTGCACCTCGCGCGCCGCGCTGGAGGACATCGCCGGCAAGTGGAGCGTCCTCGCGCTGCTCGCGCTGCTCGAAGGCGACTACCGGTTCAACGCGCTGCGCCGCCGCGTGGCGGGCGTGAGCGAGAAGATGCTGTCGCAAACCCTGCAGGCCCTGGAACGAGACGGCATGGTGCGCAGGCAGGTGCATTCGCACATCCCGCCCCGAGTGGAGTACTCGCTCACGCCGCTCGGCGGCCGGGTTGCGCGCGCGGTGCGTGCTCTGACCGAGGTGCTCGAGGCGTCGGCGCTTGAGATCGCGGCCGCGCAGGCGGCCTACTCCCAACGCACCTGACCTCCGCGCTGCCCGCTTCGGGCAGCCAGGCGTGTGGTCGCCGTTGCGAGGATGGCCGGAGCCCGAACTCGGTGTCGCGGCTGTCCACGGCATAGCCGCGGAGCAGGCCGGCCGTCAGCACGATGACCATGAGGAGGATGAGAATCATGGCAGTAAGTTTGCGATGCTGTAAATCCTGCCGCGAGTGGCAGATATGACGTCTATCGTTGATTTCCTGCCAGGACGTGGTGCACCATGGCGCGTATGGCACTGCGCAAGATCGTCGTCCTGATCTTCGAGGGCATCCATCCGTTCGAGTTCGGCGTCGCCTGCGAGGCGTTCGGCATCGACCGCTCCGGCGACGGGTTGCCCAGCTACGAGTTCCACGTGGCCAGTGAGACCGCTGACCCGGTGCGCAGCCACAACGGCTTCACCATCACCGCGCAGTCTCGCTTCGCGGAGGCGGCGGATGCCGATCTGGTCATCGTCACCGCGGGCGCGCCGGAAGTGGTGACGACCCCAGCCGTCGCCGAGACGCTGGCCCGGGCTTACGCCAATGGCGCGGCGGTAATGGGACTGTGCTCCGGCGCGTTCGCGCTCGGCGAGGCCGGCCTGCTCGACGGGCGCCGGTGCACCACCCACTGGATGCACGCTCCGGCGTTGGCGCAGGCGTTTCCGGCCGCGTCGGTGGATCCGAATGTGCTCTATGTCTGCGAGGGACGGGTCTACACGTCTGCTGGAACCGCAGCGGGCATCGACCTCTGCCTGCATGTGATGCGCCAGGAGCACGGCGCCGAGGTGGCCAATGCGGTCGCCCGCAGGATGGTGGTGCCGCCGCACCGTGATGGCGGGCAGGCTCAGTACATCGAGTTGCCGGTGCCGCCGGCCGGCTCGGACGGCTTGGCGGAGCTGATGGACGAACTGCTGTCGGAACTGGGCGAGGAGCACACGGTGAACTCGATGGCCGCACGGGTGAACATGAGCCCGCGCACGTTCGCGCGTAAGTTCACCGAGGCGACCGGCACGACACCGCACGCCTGGCTGCTCCGGCAGCGGGTGCTGTTCGCCCGCCGCCAGCTGGAGGCCGGCGACGACTCGGTGGACCTCATCGCCCGGCGCTGCGGCTTCGGTACCGCGGCGCTGCTACGCCATCACTTCCAGCGGCACACCGGCGTCGCGCCGACCGCCTACCGCAAGGCCTTCTGCCCGGCCCGCTGACCCAGCTGTGCCTTCCTTGGCTGGTGTGCCCGGACCGGCCGGCGACGCTCAGGCCTGCTCCCTGCGCGCGAGTGGCATATCGGTCTGACAGATCCTTCGATGCGGTCCCCAGGGCCAGCCGTTATCCACATACGGGTGACGGCAGGCCCCTGATGGCCGGTTTCCCGGTTCAGTGGAACCAGCCCGAACGGGGCCCCGGCTCGCCGGAACGCTGAAGGAGAATCTGCAATGTATGGAACGCCAATCACCATCGTGGGCAACGTCGTCGACGATGTCGCGAACAAGCCGACGGTGTCGGGTCTGTCCCGGACCTCGTTCCGGGTCGCGAGCACCCAACGGCGCAAGGACAACGCCAGCGGTCAGTGGATCGACGGGCACAAGTTCTTCGTCTCTGTGACGTTCTGGAAGGAAATCTAAGAATGCAGAACAACGGCTAGGACGCCGTTGCTAGCTGATCTGCTAGACGACTTGTCGAGCGCAGTAGCCGTGCTGCCGCCTTCGATCCCCGTAATATCTGAGAGAGACGCGCCGTCTAAGGTCTTGACTTGTAGACGGTCCTAGCTAATCTGCTAGCTGTGGGTGCGTAGATATGCGAACCCTGGCCCCAAGGAGAAGGACCAGGGTTCGCCTTACATCAGAAGCACCTATGCACAGCCGACAACAGGGCAGTCAGGGCCAAGATCAACCGGGTGATGCCACTCAGTAGTCCCGGAGGGTCTTGGCTCTTTCCTTGCTTGCGGTACTTCTCAACGCCGCCCATCATCTGGGCTCCTTCCTGATCCAGCCCGGCCCGGTTGGTCGGGCAGGAGGACGAAGGAGCCGCAGTGAGAGCTACACACAGTTAAAGGCGTCAGGTGCTGTTCCACAACCAGCGACACGCCAACACGCCGGAACACATCGAGAGTTGTCAAACGCAAGCCCGAAGGTCGGCGGCCTCTCTATGACGCGGCCCGAAGGTCCTTCCGCCAGCCGACGTATTTCGCCGTCGTGACAATGGTTGCTCCGACGCCGATCATTGCGAGTGCCAGGCCCGACCACCTCAAACTATCCCCGATGGCTAGGTAATGCCTTGCTAAAGCCGTCTGGGAGGACGAGAGGTGGATCGCGTCGGCGAGCTGCTGCTCAGTCTGTCGGAGGGGAGCCGAGTCCGCCTGGCGCGGATCGCTCAGAAGCGTTTGGAACCGCCTAGTGAGTGCGTCCAGCGACGGGAAGTCGAAGCTTTGCGTCACCCTATTTGCGAGCTGCGCGTAATGCAGTGCCAGTGTTTCAAGTGCAAAGGAGGCCCCCGCGGTGGCGATGGAGGCAAAAGCGAACAGCCGAAAGTACGGTGGCTGATAGGTGAGGCGTGCCAGGTGCTTAATCCGCCATGCGATGATCTTGTCAACCTTCGCTTGATCCGCGCTAGGAAGCTCCGCCCTCATCTCTAGAAGCTCGGATATCTCCTTTCGGCTTCGAGCGCGAAGGCCCACCGTCGCCACGCCGAGGATGCCGATGATGATTGTCGTCGCAGATGTAATCAATGCGGAGATCACTTGGCAAGCCTATCCGGCGGTTGTGCCGTATCGGACAGAAACAACGAAAGCGCCCCTAGTCCGGAGACCAGGGGCGCTGACGTCTTGCTTGGCGCTACGTCGAGGCGAGGCGCTGAACTTCCTTCACGGTGATCTTGGCTCCCGCCGGTAGCTTCGACTGCTTGATGAAGATCGCCTTGTCGGCCGCGGTCTGGCCGGGCTCCACGTTCTGGAGGAAGGCGGAGGCGGTGTCGTATTGCGTCTTGCCGTCCGCGCTCTCCAGCGACAGGCTCACCATGTAGTCCGAGCGCTTCGAGCTGGAGTTGGTGGCGGTAACGGGCACCTCGATGTCGAAGCCGTTGGAGGCGTCCGGCTGACCGATCTTGATGTCGCCCGTGGCGTCCTTGCTCCCGAGCCCCTTCGAGACGCCCGGTGCCGGTGCTGCCTTCGAGCTGGCCTTGGCGGTGGCCGCGATCGTTCCGGTACCGGACACCGTGGAGCTGTCCGCGGTGTCGTTCTTCTTGCTCCCGCCGGCTGCCGCAGCGATGATGCCGATCAGCACGAGAGCACCGATGCCACCGAGGATGACGTTTCGGGCCGTGTGCTTCTTCTTGGGCGGAGGACCCTGCTGCCAACCCTGCTGAGGCGGCATCCCCTGGTACCCAGGCGGCGGTCCCTGCTGGTAGGCCGGCTGCTGGGGTTGGTAGGGCTGGTTCGGATCGTGCGTCATTTACGGTTCCCCCCGTTCTGTCACAGTGTGCTCTGGAGCAGCGACACTAACACACTTGACTCGAATATGGGAGCCAGGTAAGTCCAGGTCCCCATGCTGCACAACGAGAAAAGCGCGCCAGCCCCCACGGATCGGGGGCTAACGCGCTTCATCACGATCAGGTCTCAGCGAACAGGGCAGGCCCCGTTGGCGCACTCCTCGTCAATCCCGTCCGCCACGGTGCCGAGCTGGCTCAGCTCGTACTCGGCCTGAGTGATCCGCTCGTACGGAGCCTGCGGGCGAGTGCCGTCCACCATCAGTGTCGTGCCCTTCAGCCCGCCCAGGAAGTGCGACAGCGTGTGGGCCACCTCGTGCAACCGCTCCTCGGTGGGAGCCGGCGCGGCGAGTGCTCCGGCCTGAAGAGCCGCGTTCTGGTGCGGCTCGGCCGGCACGTTCACGGTGAAGCTCACCGCGTTGTCGGCCCAGAAGCGCTGGTAGAGGAGCTGGAAGCTCAGCATGTCCTCGACCGAGATCTCGTCCGCCGACTGCACTGTGTTTGCCGGGTAGCCCAGCGCCTCGACCTGCTCGACCAGGGCATCCTTGGTCGGGTAGACGACGATCATCGTGTTGCCGCTGGTGTCGTACCGATCGACCTCGACCGTGTACCCATCGGCCTGCGCACGAAGCACGGTCTCGGCCTGGTGAGGGTCGGCGATCGAGAACCGCACCCGGCGGTTGAAGTAGCGGGCGAAGATCGGGTGGATGCCCTCGCTCACGCCGGGGAGCTTGGCAACGCTGCCAGTCGGAGCGACGGTGGTCACCTTCACTGGCTCAGGGATGCGCAGCTCGAAGGCGTAGGCGCGGGCCACATTGCGGACCACGCCGTATAGCCGCTGGAGCAGCTCATCTGCGCCGCTGCCCGACGACCGCTTCGGCACGTCGCTGTACCTGATCCCGAGCTTGGCCCAGAAGCCCTGCACGCCCATGTGGCCGACGCCGATGCGGCGGTTGCGAGCGAGCTTGTCGGCCTGGCCGGGGTCGTTGACGTCGCCGTAGGTGGCTCGGATCAGGAAGCGGGTCATCAGCTCGTGAGCCTGGACCAGGCCGTCGATGTCCACCTCGTCGCCAAGCGCCCTTGGAGCGAAAGCGTCCATGTTGACGTGGCCGAGGTTGCAGTTCTCCCACGCCTCCAGTGCGATCTCGCCGCACGGATTGGTGGCGATCACTGGGTTCGGCTCGCCCAGGTTGGACAGCTCCTGGTTCCAGTAGCCGGGCTCGCCGTTGGTCAGCATCCCGGTCACGACCTCGCGGTGGACGGCCTGGGCTTGTGCCCAGTCGTTGAGATCCTCGCCCTCCAGTCCGTCTGCGATCTCGGCGTGAACCAACTCGGCGAAGCGGTTGTCGATGGCGACGCTGATGTTCGTCGTCCAATGCTGGCCGGTGTCCTTCTTGCAGCCGAGGAACTCGAAGATGTGCGGATCGTCCCACTCCACGATGGCCATGCGGGCCGATCGGCGGTTGCCGCCGGAGACGACGCACTCAGCGATGGCGTGGTCGATCAGCATGGCCTCGTCGGGACGGAGGTGCGAGCGAGCCGAGAGCCAGCGCCCCGATGGGCCGTTGAGCACCGCGGCGATGTCGTGGAGCATCTTGGCGAACGGGGCTGGCCCGGAGGCAATGCCGCCGAAGGTCTTGAGTCGGCTTCCCTTGCCTCGGACTCGGCTCACGTCGTAGACGCGGTTGGAGTGCTTCACCTCGTCGTCCGTCATGTAGGTGTCGATCAGGTCCACCAGCGCATCGGCCCAGCCCTCGCGGCTGTCCTCGACCTCGAAGCTGCCGGTCCAGTCGGAGTCGTAGTCGGAGGACAGGTAGGGGAGCAGGGCCTCGTAGTCCGGGTGGTTCGGGTCGCACACGATGTGGACCGCCAGCCCGCGGCGCGGCGAGCCGTAGCCCTCCAGGAAGCGGGAGCTGTAGTTGGCACCGACACCGCCGCCCTCCATCAGTCGCAGGAAAGTGAACTCGAAGTGCCGGCTCAGCTTCTCGCCCCAGCCGGCGACGTGGCAGTTGAACAGGTACTGCCGGCCCTTCACGCCCGACGCCCACAGGTGCCGCCCGGCCGGGATGATCCGGAAGTCGCTCATGTAGTCGCGCAGCAGTTCGTACTCGGTGATGGCCTCGGCCGGCCAGGTGGCCATGTCAGCGCCGTGGACCAGCGCGAGGTTGCCGCGCGCCACCCGCTCGACCGTCTCGGGCCAGATCTCCTGGCTGCCGTCCGGGTGCTTGCGGCTGTAGGTCCGCTCGTAGACGACCTTCCCGGTCGGGCCGAAGGGGGTCAAAATGTCGGTGGTGATTGTGGATCTCCTTCTTCTTCGGTGTATTCGCCGCCGTTCAGCCACGCCACCATGACCCCGATGCCGCGCTCGTAGCGGCGCGTGACGGTCGATCGGCTGGTGCGCAGGTAGAAGGCCGCGCTCGTGTGTGTCATCCCCATGCCGCCCACCAGGAACACCGCGCAGGCGTCGTCGTAGGTGAGTGGCGCTCCGGCCCACGCTCGCTTGATGTCCACGAGGTGAGCCCAGAGCGTGTTGCCCCACTTCTTGATCGAAGTGCCCTTGGGCATGGAGGGATCTGGCTTGAACTCGTCCACCATCCCCCAGACGTAACCGTCGTCCCAGATGGTCGGAACGAGGGTCTCCACCAGGGGGCGGTCGTAACCGCTACCCCTCAGTTGCGTCACGCTCCTCGCCGAGAACGATGTGCAGCGGGACGCCTCGGTTGACGTGCCGAGCCTCGGAGCGGGCCTTGTCGGCCATTCGACTGGACAGGCGCACGTAGAGGTTGCGCTCTCCGTGCAGCTCGTCGGCCAGGTAGGCGCGCACGTCTGCGGCGTTGAGCGCGCACCAGATAGCGCCCTCCTGGTAGAGATCGCCGGCCGTGGTGACGCCCTCGAACTGCGCGGACACTCGGCGCGACGCGGTGGCCAGCTTGTCCAGCACCACCTGGGAGTCGAGCACGGACCAGTCCACCTGGCCGGACACCGCGAGGAGCTGGTCCTCGGTGATCTCGACGGTCTCGTCTTGCACGACAAATGCGGTCACTACTGAACCACCTCCATGATGTTCGTCTTGTGGTCCTTGGTGATGGCCAGGACCAGGCCGGGGTTGCCGATCACGCCCTTGGCGTGGCGATACCAGGTGGACTCCGACTCCAGCGACGGCACCTGAAGGAACGTGCGCGGGCCATCGGTCTCCACGAAGAAGTGATGGAGGTGGCCAGCCATGAGCACGTCGGCGGTAGCCAGCTCGGCGTTGTGGAACGCCTGGCCCTTCCACCACTCCAGCGCCTTGCCTACCCGCCATGCGTGACCGTGAGCCTGAGCCCAGACTGTGCCGGCGACATCGTTCACGACCACCATCTGGTCGGTGTCGGGCACAAAGAACTCGACGTGACCGAACGCCTTCTCGTTGAACGAGGCAGCCTCGGAGACCGCGATCAAGGACTCGGTGTCATGGCTGTCGTCGTAGCGGGTGACACCCTTGCCGGCGAAGCGTGCGGTCTCACCGTGGTTGCCCGGCACCGCGGCCATGCTGACTCGCTCGGCCATCGGGGCGAAGGTGGTGAGCGCGTGGGTCATCACTCGCCGGGTCAGACGGATCTGCTCGTTGAGCGTCAGCGGAGTCCGCCATACGTTGGCCCCGCCCTGCGACTGGAAGCCCTCGATGTGGTCGCCCAGGAAGGACAGGTGGACGTGGCCGATGTCGAACCGCTTGCGGTACAGGGCGATCCTGTCAGCCGCGCCGTTCAGGTAGGCAATGGTCCGGGCCAGTGTGCCCTCCACGCCGTCGCCGTCGATCTTGCCGAACTGCATGTCGCCCAGGCCGATGACCACGCCGTGGTTGCCCTCGGGGCGAGTGGCCTTCGGGCGGTGGCGCTTGACCTCGGCGATCAGCTCGTCAATCGGAGGCCGGGTGCCTTCGAAGCCCTTGCGGACGTAGGAGAACTTGACCGACTCCATGCCCTGGCCGTACTTGATCTTGCGGAAGTGAGTGGCGATCCACTCCTCGGGGTTGAGCCCCTCCTCCTCCAGATAGGCCAGCCCGGTGCCCTCGTTCACGGTGCCCAGCGGCCCGCGGATCTCTGCCTCGACGGCGTTGCCGCGGATCTCGATCGAGCTGGTGAAGTTGGCCTGCTCTCGCTTGGCAGAGACGGTCGGCCCGACCGGCTTACTCAATAGCCGTTCGGTCAGGTCGTCGCTCACTCTGTCTTGCCTCCTGCCTGGCGATTGCTCGCCGGTACGTTCTGATGCTCGAAGCGGAGATCGGGAAGCCGGCCAGGCTCAGCTCCTCGGCCAACACCTCGGCCGGCGTGTCGCCGCGGAGGTGGGAGAGGAGGGCATGTTTGCCGGCCTGCCTTCCCAGGGAAAGCCACACACGCACCAACTGGCGCGGCGGCCTCCCTGGTAGGGACAGGTCGTTCCGTTCGGGCAGTGTGGATTTCGCAGCCGTCATGGCCAGCTCAGTCGGTCTTGCCGGCCAGCCCGTTCCGCTGGATGGAGAGCGCGGCGTTGATGGCGACCGCGGCGACCTGGATCAGCTCGGTCACGGCCCGGTCCTCGTTGGTCTCGGCCAGCGCCTCGTAGACCTCCTCCAGCAGGATGCTGTCCCAGGCGGGGATGCCGTACTGGACCCGCCGATCGTTGGCTCGCTTCCACGAGCCCGCAGCCTTGGCGTAGTTCTCGGCCGAGTTACTCAGCGCTTCCTGGATGTGGGTGGCGTTGCGGCCGAGACGGAAGGGATGATCCTGCTCGCCCCAGAGGACGTCCTGCCGGCGCAGCTCGTCGCCCACCTGGGCGAGCAGCTCAACCATGCTTGCGGTGGTCTCGTCGTAGCCCACGACGTCAGCCTGGGTCAGGGTGTTGGTGGAAATGGGTCAGCCTCCGATCAGATCGAGCAGGGCTTGCGCCCCGCCTGCTTTGTAGGTGTCGGTCACGTCGCCCACTCGGAGGCGGACGGCCTTCGCGTTGCGGAGCTGCTGGGTCAGCTTCCGGTTGAAGTCGGCTCCGGCGTCATCGGGATCTCCCCAGATCCACTGGCGGCTGAAGCCGGCGAGCATTCGTCGGTGGTGGCCGGCCCACGCCTGCACGCCGGGGATGGCGATTGCAGGCAGCCCGATCCGGTTGAGCACCATCGCGTCAAACTCGCCCTCGGTGACATGGATCGTGTCCTGCGCCTGATGGATCGCGCCGACGTTGAACACCCGCACCGGCTCGTCAGTCAGCGACATGTACTTGCCGTGGCCGAAGTCGCGGTGCTCATGCTGGTGCGGACAGCGGAACCGGAGACTCAGCGGCTGCCGGTTGCGGTCCAGGTATGGGATCGCCAGCCAGCCGCGGTAGCGCTCGTGCCCAGGGAAGGCGTCGTTACTGACCACGCCAACGCGGAACGTAACCGCCGTTGCGCGGTCGATCCCTCTTGCGTGCAGCAGTTCGGCGACGTCCCGAGTAATGGCCCCCTCGTAGTTCGTCACCGCCTCCGCCAACGCTTCCCGTTGCGAGGCCGAGAGAGGCTGCAACCTCGCGCGCTCCTCCAAAGTTCGTGTCCTCCTTCAGCATGATTAGCGTGTAGCTGTCGCCTGATTGGCCGCAGCTCTTGCAGTTCCAGACGTGCAGCTCGGTGTTGACCGAGAGGCTGGGCGTCCGGTCCTCGTGGAACACGCAGTTGGTCATGTACGAACGGCGCGTCTTGGTCGGGCTGCCGTAGTGCTCCAGGACCGCGTTGATGTCGGGTCGGTCGTCGCTCACTACGTCACGGCCACTTCGCGCTGCTCATCGCGGTCAGCCCGCGGTCCGTGCGCCCGGCGTCGATCGGCTTACCCAGGTGCCGGGCACCCATCGCGGCCAGCGTCAGAGCGTCGGCCACGTTGTCGTCCGGGATATCGACCTCGGGATGCCGGCCGCGCACAGCGGCGATGACCTCCTTCTTGTCGGCCCGTCCGTTGCCGGTGGCGTAGAGCGCGCGGCTCGTCGGGGCCACCGTGGCGATCGGGACCGCCATGTCGGCCAAGGTGCCGGCCACGCCCCACCAGAGACCGCCCCGCTCGTGAGCAGCGCCGCCCTTGGAGCCGAAGCTGGGCGACTCGATCACGGCAAGCCAGTCGCGCCATTGCTGTATCGGTGCGGTGGTCTGGTCACTAATCCACTCACCGATGTCCCGGACCATGCCGCTGATCCGCAGCGCGGTCTCGGTTGCCGTGGCACCCTTCCGGCCGGTCGTTTTGAGCCGCCAGGTGAAGATCTCGCCATCGGTCAGATCGACCATCGCAACGCCGGTCGCCGTCAGGGAGAGGTCCAGTCCGATTACGAAACGCAATTGACTTCCCCCTTCAGGCTCGGGTGACGCTGTACTTGTGGAACCTCGTGCGCTCCGGGTCAGCCCGGAGAGTCACGTATCGGCCGGCGGTCGGATCGCACGGCCCCATCCGTTGCTTGATGCAGGCGATGTTGTAGTCGAGCGTGGTGGGATCGAGCGCCACGGACAGCGACAGCTCGGGTTTCTCCGACAGCCCGCCCTTGACCTGATCCCGAGACGGCGGACGCCACGGGTCAGTCTTGGCTTCCCAGCTCTTGTCGCTGGCGTGGTGGAGCACGAAGATCGTGGCCCCGGTGTTGCGCGCCAGCTCGGTGAGCAGCGACATGACCTCCATCTGCGCGGTGTAGTCGCTCTCCGCGCCGTCGAAGTCCATGAGGTTGTCGAACACCATGACCTCGGGGTATGCGTCCCACAGCTCGATGTACGCCTCCAGCTCCTGGTCGATGGCGTGCCAGTTGATCGGCGAGCCGAAGCTGAAGGTGATGCGAGAGTCGGCCAGGGACTCCAGGTAGCGAGCGCGGTGCGGGTCGCCCGCGGCCATGCCGGCCTCGACCATTTCGGTCGTGTCTCCGGTGAACATGCAGGCCAGCCGGGACGAGGCCGTGAAGGCGCTCATGTCGGCGCTGAAGTACAGCGTGGGCAGGTTCATCTGCGCCACCCAGTACAGAGCGAACCCCGACTTCTGCGTTCCAGACCGGCCGGCGATCATGATGACCTGCCCGTGTCGGGGACGGACGCCTGCGTGGTAGAGAGCCTCGAAGGCTTCCACCCGTGGTAGCTCCCGCCCAGCATCGGCGTTGAGCGAGAGCGATCTTGCGGGGGTCAGCACAGAGCTGAGTCCTCCTTCCCTACAGGGGGCGGCGTGTCCAAGTAACACACCGCCCCCGACGAACAGGCAGGGAGGTCAGTCCCCGCTGTCGATCGACTCGTTGATGGCCCGCTTCAGGGCCTTGCGGAGCGCCTTGGCCTCGCTGACCCACAGATAGGTCGTCATAGCCTCACCGGCCTTGGTCAGCGAGATTGCGATCACGCTGTCTCCGGGGTCGTGGCTGACCGCCACGTCCGGGAACACGGCGACCTTGACTTGCTTGGTGACCGTCTTGGCCATCAGTCGAAGTCCGGTGCCGCCGCGACCGCCTCCGCCTTGGCCTCCTCGCGCTTGGTGGCGTAGGTGACCACCTTGTCGCGGTTGGAGGTGGAGGGCTGCCGATAGACCCAGGCCGGCTGCTGGCCGGGCTTCTTCGGCGGGACCTGAGTGAGAGTCACGATGACCGCCTGCCCGACCATGCCCTGAAGGTCGCGGGCCAGGATGGTCTGCTCGACCCGCATCCCCTGAGCAATGGACGAGGGCTTGCCGGCATCCAGGTCCGCCTGGGTGGCGAAGAACGTGAAGTCGCACAGGGCGCTGTCCTTCGGACCGTTCGGGGTCGGGCGCTGGTGGTCGAACGCCTTGACCTCGATCAAGATCGCCACGTCGTCCTTGTGCTCGACCGGCTTCAGCCAGCCGCCGCCGCCCTGGGGGATTTCGCCAAACTTCAGCACTGTTGGTGTTTCTCCTTTGCTCGTTTACCGATTGCGATTGACGTAGCGACCTAAACCCTCACCTGTCGCATGGCGCGCTCCCTGGTCCGTAGGCGCGCTAGGTTCCCAATGGGGGGGCTAGTCCCGGCGCTCGAAGCTGAGTTCGAGCTGCCGGTGCGTGACGTGTCTGCCCAGGAGTTCCTGCTCGGCTACGTCGGCCGCGTCGAGAATGCGGACGGCCAGCTCGCGCGCCTTGTCGGGGGAGTAGTGCGAGACGGTGTGCTTCGCCGCCAGATGGGCGAAGTCCTGCTCGGTCACTCCGACGTACACCAGTCCCTTCGGACCGGCAGTGGTGCCCACCGCGCAGGCGGGCTGCCGGTGGAAGTTCGCTTCGTAGTCGAAGTCCGACTCGACCTTGGCGATCTCGGTCACGAGGCGGCTGCCTGAGACAGCGCCTTGCCCTTGGCCTTGTACGCCGCCATGAGCTGCTCGTCCGCGAACGCCGCCTGGTTGTCAGCCCAGTAGAGCTTCAGCTCGTCGGTTGTCGTCGCCCGCTTCACGGCGTCGTAGTGGACCTGGAGCGGGTCAGCCGGCTCGCTCGACTGGTTGTTGCCGACGCCGGCCCAGGGGTCGCCACCGCCCGTGCTGGGGGAGGGCTCGTTCCAGGGCGGACCGTGATCGCCAGACGGACCGTTGCCGTTCGGCTGGATCTGTCCGCCGAGCACGGTCCCGACGAGGCCCACGCCGTGAGCGATCTCGGTGCATTTGATGACCAGCTCGTTCAGGGAGAACTGGTCGCCCTGTTCCTCTGTCAGGCCGAAGTAGGAGCAGAGATCGGTCCTGACCTCGGTCGCGGTGCCGAAGAACCTGGCCCACGTTTCCTCGTAGCCCTTGCCGTACTTGACCGTGATGCTGATGCCACGGCCCATGAGTTCGTCACTCAATCGGGTTGCTACCCCTCTCTAGTTCGCTACACTTACACATTCGGTTACTGCAACACAGCCACACTAACACACCTATGCCACAAGGGAGCTGAAGGGTTGGAGCGCGCGACTTGACAGCGAGCGCATCCGGCGAATATCGACCGACAGCTCCGCGGCCTCCCAGCCGGCCTCCAGATCAACCCAGTAGAGCGTCGGGTTGGACTCGCCGGACGGCAGGTGCAGGATGATGCCCCAGTTCTGGTTGACCGGCGGGATCGGCGTGTACGCCTTCACGGCCTCCTCGGCGGGAACCTCCGTGGCCTTCCACTGCTTCCACTCCTTGGAGTCCTTCTTCTTCTCCATGTCCTCGACACTGGCGAAACGCGGCGGGGCCGGGAACATGTTGAAGTCGTAGAAGAACGCACGGCTGTAGACGGCGAGCTGGCTGGCCATCTTCAGGCCCCCGTACTCCACCGAGCCCGTCTTGAGGTCGAAGATGAAGCTGCCCTCGATGTGCGGGATGCCAGCCGGGCCGGGGCCGGAGTAGTTGCAGATACGGTCCGGCGTGCCGCCGACCTCGAAGGTCGGGATCACGACGAACTGTTCGATGTGGGTGAAGGTCATGTCCGCGGTGGCAATGGCATAGCCAGCCATGTCCAGCCGGTCCGCCGCGGGCAGCCCCTCGGGAAGCGGGATGCCCTGATCCACCAGCTCGCTGAGGCCGTGGAGGTGGGTGCCCTTCTCGCGCTTGTCGTTCGCGCCTGCGACGTCGAGAGCCTTCTCGGTGATGGCGATGAGGTGCTTGCGGTCGTCGCTGTCCTTCGGGTCCAGGTCGGCCACGCCGTCCAGGAGTGATGGGTCGAGCGCGACGCCACGCAGCACCATGTTCTTGCCCCAGGTCGCCAGCGTGGACTTGTCCTCGATCGTGTCGATGAACGTCGTCGTGCGCGTGTACGCCTTGGGCTTGCCCCCGGTGATCGGGATGACGAGCGGCTTGCCGTGCCCGTCCCTGGGCACGTCTGCTGCCGGGGTCGGCAGCTCTGCAATCTGGATCAACTAGGTATGGCCTCCAATGCGGTCGTGAGGTTGTCGAAGAACGGCAGGCAGAGCAGCACTGCTCCGACCGCCGCAGCACCACTGGCGAGTCCGCCGAAGCCACGCTCGGGCCGGCCGGCTGAGGAGATCTTCTCGATCAGCGAGGTGTCATCCACTGGCACGATGGGAGCCAGGTAGATACGAGTCCAGCCGTTCGCCAGCAGCTCGGGCGGGCACTCGTCCTCGTCAATCACCTCGAAGCCGAGCTTGAACAGGAAGGCGATGTAGCGGGCGCAGTCCTCGCTGAGCGCTGTCGGCGAGGCGTCCATATGGAAGTCGAACGCCACCGAGTCCAGGACGAGCTTGACCGTCTGGAGCGGGTCGGTGAACTCGATCCGACCGCCGGGGATCTCGATGTCGCTTCCATCCAGTCTCTCGACTGGCCAGCCAAGAAGGCTGCTTACCTCGTTCAACGTACGGCTCCTCCCGTGGGGGGTAGGTGTGTTAGTAGGACGATTGCCACGACAGTTCTACCACCCACCTACGACAAGACCGCCGGCCCTAAGCAAGGCTCGTTCACTGCTGAACCAGCCGTGCTCGTGACGGGCGCGGAAAACAGCAAGGCCCCCTTGGTCCAATCAGCCGGACCTGGGGGCCTCCTGTGCTGCGGTTGGCCGCTACATTACACAGAGTTAATACATCGGATCAAGTCGATCTTGCACTGTTCGGCTAGCAGATTTCCCTTACTCTGTCTAGCTAATCCCTGGAGTG
This sequence comes from Jatrophihabitans sp., assembly GCA_036261575.1. GTDB lineage: Bacteria > Actinomycetota > Actinomycetes > Mycobacteriales > Jatrophihabitantaceae > Jatrophihabitans_A. The sequence goes on along the minus strand of DATAKO010000178.1, from coordinate 2,191 downwards.
CCGGAGGGTGGTAGCGACCGCAGGGCGGCGGATGATGTCGTCGTCCTGTGGCTCCCGCGGGACGTACACGAAACCGTCCGGCAGGTCTGGGTCGTAGTAGACAACGACGTTGTTGTCGGTGAGAAACGAGTGCCAGTTGGTGAGCCGCGTCTCGTCATCGGCATCCAGCTCGTAGCCGGCGCGCTTGCGGGCTTCGACTCGCAGCATCGCCACCGGGTAGCGCCAGCGATGCTCCTGCCGAACGTTCCACGGGATGAGCTGGTCATCCCGCACGATGCGCTTGGGTAGACCACGGCGGCGGCGGAAGTTGCCCCAGAGAGACGGCACTGTCTCGATGTGATACTTGTCCAGATAGCGCTGAGACATCTCCTCATAGGTGAGGCCCTGCTCGAACCACCGGATGACTTCATCTTCGTTGACGATCTTGCGCGCTCCCATGATCCCTCCCTTCCTGTAAGTGTGCTTGTGGGATATGCTGCCACGCGGACCGCGAAAAGTCCAACTAGCACAATCGAGTGCTGGAAGCAACGGGGGGAGAGGAGCAGTATGAAGATCGAGGTGACGGCTTGCAACGTGTGCCGTGATCCCGGAAGGCAGACCACCGAGTTCACCATTGCCGAGGCGGGAGCCGGGCGCGGTGTGAAGGTTGACCTGTGCGACGAGCACAGCACGCACGTCCGCGAACTCATCGCTGGGGCACGAAACGGGGAGACTCGGAGCAGAGTGGCCGCGCCGCGTCAGCGAGCGGCAGCGAAGGCTCCAGGGAAGAAGGCTCCAGCGAAGAAGGCTGCGGCCAGGAAGGCTCCGGTCACATCGGATGGAAGCTCGGACGGCCGGCGGCAAGGAGCTACCCCGATCATGACGCTCGCCGAGATCGAGGCTGCGAAGGCAGCCGCCAGGCAGTAGACGACGAAAGCGCCCCACCCGTAGAGGCTAGCTCTAGGGTGGGGCGCTTTGTTATGTCAGGAGACCGCGAGGGCTGGCAGCCCGTCCAGCTCGTCCTTTTCCTGGGAGTCCACCAGGACGGCCGAGAGCTGCTGGCCGGCAACCTGCACCACGATGGGGGCCGAACTGGTTGCAGCCTTCGCCTCCGCCTCGTCCTTGGCGCGCTTCGCTGCTTCGAGCTGGGACTGGAGCACTCGCATGGTCTTGGGCGAGCTGACCGCCTTGCGGACCAGCCAGCCGAGGGGCACGGCGATGACGCCGGCCAGTGGGGCGACCAGGCCGTCCGACAGTGCCGACCAGTGCTGGAGGTCCAGGACGTGGAAGTGGGCCAGGATCGCGCCGATGTTCGACAGCAGGAAGATGGCGAAGGCCGTGGCCATCACCGGCTCCTCGTCCTTGATCGACTTCAGGATGCCGGTGGGGGCGTCCGGGTCTGCTGCGTGGGTGCTGCTCACTGAGTGCCTCCGAAGGTGATGGTGCCGGTTACCTTCCGCAGCGCGGTGGCGGCGGCGGTCTCCAGCTCGGTGATGTCGGACTGGCTCGGTGCGCCAGCCGCGAGCTTGTCGATGCGGGCGACGATCCCGTCCAGCTCGGCGATGACTGCCTTGTGGACGCCCCCGAGGGAGGTGATCTTCGTGCCGCCCGGCAGGGCAGACTTCTGACCCGCCAACGCGAGGGTGAGGTCGCGCAGGTAGTCGCGCAGGCCGGTCAGCTCGGCCTCGTAGTTCTTGATGCGCTGCTTGGTGCCACCCAGGTCCTGGAGGACGCGGGCGATCACGGCGTTGCCCGTGTTGGTGATGTGTGCCTTCAGCTCGGCGACTTCGGCTGCGGACAAGGAGTCAGCTCCAATCTCGACCGCCACCCCGGAGGACGGCTTGTAGTTGCTGGTGATCCCCGCGATGACGTCGGCGATCGGCAGCAGAGCTGCAAGGTCGTTGACGTACATCCGGTAGAAGGACAGGTGGATGTGCCAGAGGTGGCTGTCGTCGGACGCTGTGTAGCTGTCGTCCCAGGCGACGTCGGGGTTGTGCCGGTCCCAGCCGGTGACGTAGTTGCCGTCGAGCGTTCCGAAGAACTCCCGCAGGGCCTTGGTCCGCGGGTCGCCGTTCTTCATCGCGGTCATCAGCCGGCCAGTGACGACCCGCATCAGCTCGGGCGACAGGCTGATGTCGAGCGCCGCGGCTGCCCATCCGTCCCCGCCGAGGTCGGGAGCGTAGGTGCGGGAGTAGTCGCCGGCCGGCAGCAC
>DATAKO010000045.1:0-5746 GCA_036261575.1 Jatrophihabitans sp. | reverse complement strand
CGCCCGGGTGTCCTGGTCGGCCATCGTTGCTCACCTCGCTCGTTGACTTCTCACCTCACTCGTTGACGACCTCGGCATCGATCACGTCGTCGTCATCGGACCCGGCCGACGGTGAGGGTCCAGCGCCGGCGGCGGGCCCGGTATCGCCGGAGGAGCCGGCGGCCATGCCGTGGAAGATCTGCTGCAGCTCCCCGGTCAGCGACCGCAGCCGGTCGATCGGCGCCGAGTCGTCCTTGACCGCCTGCCGGGCGTCGCCGATGAGCATCTCCGCGCGGGCCTTCTCGTGCACCGGCACCGCGTCGCCGAGCTCGGCGAGCCGCCGCTCCACCTGGTAGGCCGCCGAGTCCAGGCCGTTGCGGGCCTCGACCAGCTCCCGCAGCCGGGCGTCCTCGGCGGAGTGCTGCTGGGCGTCGGCGACCATCCGCTCCACCTCGGCCTTGTCGAGGTTGGCCGACTCGCTGATGGTGATCTGCTGCTGCTGGCCGGTGTCCTTGTCCCGGGCGGTGACATTCAGGATGCCGTTGGCGTCGATGTCGAAGGTCACCTCGACCTGCGGCACCCCCCGTGGCGCGGGCCGGATGTTCTCCAACCGGAACCGGCCGAGCACCCGGTTGTCGCTGGCCCGCTCCCGCTCACCCTGCAGCACCACGACGTCGACGGCGGGCTGGTTGTCCTCGGCGGTGGAGAACACCTCCGAACGGCGGGCCGGGATGGTGGTGTTGCGCTCGATGACCTTCGTCATCACCCCGCCCATCGTCTCCACGCCGAGGGACAGCGGGGTGACGTCGAGCAGCAGGACGTCCTTGACCTCGCCCTTGATGACGGCGGCCTGCAGCGCGGCGCCGAGCGCGACGACCTCGTCGGGGTTGACCGACATGTTCGGGTCCTTGCCGCCGGTCAGCCGGCGCACCAGCTGCTGCACGGCCGGGATCCGGGTGGAGCCGCCGACCAGGATGACCTCGTCGATGTCGTTGGCGGTCACCTTCGCGTCGGCCATCGCCTGCTGCACCGGGCCCATGCAGCGCTCCACCAGATCGGCGGTGATCGACTCGAACGTTGAGCGCATCAGCGTGGTGTTCAGGTGCTTGGGGCCGTTGGCGTCGGCGGTGATGAACGGCAGGTTGACCGTGGTCTGGGTGACCGAGGAGAGCTCGACCTTGGCCTTCTCCGCCGCCTCGAACAGTCGCTGCAGCGCCTGTGGGTCCTTGCGCAGGTCGATGCCCTCGGCCCGCTGGAACTCCTCGGCCAGGTGGTCGACGATCCGCCGGTCGAAGTCGTCACCGCCGAGGTGCCCGTCGCCGGCGGTGGCCCGCACCTCCACGACTCCGTCGCCCACGTCGAGCAGGCTGACGTCGAAGGTGCCGCCGCCGAGGTCGAAGACCATCACGGTCTCGTTGGTCTTCTTGTCCAGCCCGTAGGCCAGGGCCGCCGCGGTGGGCTCGTTGATGATCCGTAGCACGTTCAGTCCGGCGATCTTGCCGGCGTCGCGGGTGGCTTGGCGCTGGGCGTCGTTGAAGTACGCCGGAACGGTGATCACCGCCTCGGTGATCTTCTCGCCGAGGTACTTGGAGGCGTCCTCGACCAGCTTGCGCAGCACCTGCGCGGAGATCTCCTCCGGCGCGTACTGCTTGCCGCGGACGTTGAACCGGACCGCGCCCTCGGGCCCGGGGACGACGTCGAAGGTGACCGCGTCCTTCTCGCTGGCCACCTCGTCGAACCGGCGGCCGATGAACCGCTTGGCCGAGTAGATGGTGCCCTTGGAGTTCAGGATCGCCTGCCGGCGGGCCAGCTGGCCGACCAGCCGCTCACCGGACTCGGTGAACGCGACCACCGACGGGGTGGTGCGGGAGCCTTCGGCGTTGGCGATGACGGTGGGCTTGCCACCCTCGGTGACCGCGATGACCGAGTTGGTGGTGCCCAGGTCGATACCGACCGCCTTAGCCATCTCAACCTCCTGTCGTGCGTGTAGGAAGCCAAGTGATCTGAGGAGACGTGTCTGAGTTCACCAGCGGTCGCTGGTGCTGCCGCTAGGGGACGCCTGCACTGGGGCCGCTGTGGGTAGGCGCGTCGGTGGCCGGCTGGTCACCGCGCAGCAGCCGCGCCTGCTCCCGGACGGCTTGCCGTTCGAGGTCGAGGCGCTGGCGTGGGCGGGCCGCATCACTCGACCCCTCGCCCGGCTCGACCAGCGGCACGGTGCGCACGGCATCCAGCTCGAAGTGGATCCAGGTCGCCCCGCAGTGGGGACAGGACAGTGTTCCCGGCGCGGTCGGCGACGGCACCGGGATCCCGTTGAGGGAGTAGTACTCCCAGGTCAGGCCGTGCCCGTCCTCGACGTGCTGCACGTCGTAGTCGGTGCTCCAGGCGTGCCCGCACCCGGCGCAGGTGAAGCGGTAGCGCTCCACCGCCACTTCCTTGAGCACCTCTGTGTTCACCTCCTCTCGCCGTCCCGGCCGTGAAACACCGTGATCGGCCGGACCCCGACGGGGCCTCGCCGGCCACCGCCGTGCCGTCGCTGCATGCGGGGGATGGGCGGTGCGCCCGCCGCGGGCTCGCGCACCGCCCACCGCCGAGTCGGTCAGCTCTGCTGGCCGCTCTTTCCGCCGGACTGGACGCCGGCCTTCTGCCCGCCGGCCGACAGCTGCTGCTGGCCGCCGCCGGTCTGGACCTCGATCCGGCGCGGCTGCGCGGACTCGGCCACCGGGATGGTGAGCATCAGCACACCGTTGTTGTAGGTGGCCGTCACCTTGCCGGTGTCCAGGGCGTCGCTGACCTGCAGCTGCCGGGTGAAGCTGCCCTGCGGCCGCTCGGCGAGCAGGACGTTGTGGCCCTCCTCATACTCCGCCCGGCGCTCGGCCTTGATGGTCAGGACGTTGCGCTCGCTGGTGATCTCCACGCTGCCCGGGTCCACGCCCGGCAGGTCCAGGGCGACGTGGTAGCCGTCATCGGCCTGCCACACGTCCATCGGCATGCCCATCGGCGTCCTCCGCCCGGACACCAGCTGGCTGGTCAGCTGGTCCAGCCCCCGGAAGGGGTCCCCGAACGGCTCGAAACGCATCACGCTCATGGTCACTCTCCTTCCCGACGATGGTGGATTCGGTGTGGTGCGTTCGTGCCCGTGGATCTGGCGGGCACGAAGTCTGTGGCCCGTCCGCGGCGCCCGCCGGCGAACGGGAAGCGGGACTCGCGCGCATCTGGCAACGGCCTCGTCTGCATCGGCATCGTCTGCATCGGCCGGCTCACCTGCCCGAGGGGACGACGTCACGCCACTGCCATCCGGCGGCCAGCAGCACCGCCCCTGCGATTAGGGCATAGACCCCGAGCACCGTGCCCAGCGCGGCGGCTCCGGCATCGGGACTCATCAACACCACCAGGCCGGTGGCCATGGAGGCGATGCCCACGACGGCAAGCAGCCCCACCGCGGTCCTTGCCCCACGCCGCCGGCCCGTGAGCGGGGCCTCCAGCAGAGCGGTGGTGGTTGCCGTCAGCTCCAGCAGCCCGGTGAGGACGGCCCACGTGCCGGCCAACAGCACCAGGATGAGCCCGGTGATGTGCGGCCAGAGCAGGGTCATCAGGCCGACGAGCAGCCCGGCGAACCCGGCCAACAGGCTGCCCCAGCGAAGCGGCTCGTCAGCGGTCTCGTCGGTCAGAGTGCTGATCAGGACGATGCCGCTGAGCAGCGTGTAGGCGCCGAACAGCAGAGCCAGCCGCGGCACCGTCACGTCCGGCCACAGCAGCGCCAGCACGCCGAACAGCAGCGCCAGCACGCCACGCCCACCCGCGACCAGAGACCGCCGGGACCTCGCCGCTGCGGACGCGCGCAGGCCGGCATCCACGTCAACCGCGGGCATGGTCTCGCCCCATCCGGTGCCGCTGCTCGGGTGCGGCAGGAACATCAAGCTCCCCATCGCGACCTCCGTGACCCCTTCCTTGCATCTTCCGGTCGCGCCGGTTCCACACTACCCCAAACCTCTAGTGGCAAACACAGATTCCCTCAACTTGCCGCAGCAGTTCCGTGGAAGTGTTGCCCGCTCTAGTGCCGACCGGAGGGGTCGTCCACACCTCGCCAGCCGAGGAGCTCAGGCCGGCGTGTCCCCCGCGCTGTCGCCGCCGGCGAAGCTCACCTGAACCCATGCGATCTTGTGATCGCCGTCGACCGTCCAGCCGTGGCCGTTGCCCAGTCGAGCGACGAGGTACAGGCCCATCCCGCCCTGTGCCGCATCACGGTTGATGGCCGGGATCGGCGCGGACTCGACGGCCGCGTCGCTCACCGTCAGTAGCCAGTGGTCGGAGCAACTCCACACCGTGAGCTGGACCGGGCGGCGCCCGTGGCGCAGGGCGTTGGACCCGAGCTCCTCGAACAGCAGCACAATCCGCTCCACCGAGCCTTCGTCGGCTCGTGCCGGGCGGACCCGGCCGTGCAGGGCGGCGGTCAGCCGCCGCCGGCAGGCACTCAGGTCGGCCAGACTCGACAGCTGCCAGCGCCCCAGCAGGTCAGCACCAAGACCGCGTGGGGGCGGCGGCCGGCGGCCCCACAGCACGTCCCTCACGTGCTGCCACCCCTCCGCTCGAACCAGCGTGGGCATGACGCGAGGCCACTCCTCGGGCGCCGGGGTTCGGTGTCGATGAAAAGGTTTCGCCACCCCGCGCAGCACCGGCAGTCGAGGCTGGCTCCTGCTGCGACACCCCCGCAGCGACCACCCGCTCGCTGCGGCCGTGCGTGAACGCCGCCGGCAACCATTGCCCCCGCTCCTGCTCCTAGCGAGCCGTTGACGCTGCACCGCGCCTGATGACCACGGCGCCCAGCACCAACAACCCGAGCACCGTCACCATCGGCCATAGCAGCATTCCTGGGCCCTAATCGCTGTGTCTGCTGCTCCTGTTCGGCGCGCTGCGCTCGGCCGGGATGTCCCCCGCTGGATGGGAGACCTAAACGTCCGATTTGCCGTGCCGGTCCTGCGCGGCACGTGCCCCCAAGCATCTCGCCCTGCCGGACGCCCCGCGAGCCGCCGGCACGGTCGGCGGATAGTTGGCCGCGGCTTCGCATCCTGCGCCTCGCCACAGGCGCTCGCGGGCCCACGGTGCGCGCCAGGACCGGCCCGCGCTGGGGCTGCGCGTTTGCTGCCGGGACCACCTGCCCATGATCGACATATGCCCCCTGTCGCCGAGAGGAACGAGTTCGAGCCCGCCGGGTTCCACAGCCTGGTGGAGGGACAGCCGACCGCGGAGAGTCTGGGTGAGGCACTGCTCGGGTCGTTGCTCGATCGCGCCCACCTGCTTCCCGCGCGGCTGGTGGGCCCCTTGGTCGCGCAGGAAGTCCACGCGGCCGGGGGCAGCGAGGTCGCGATCTATCTGCAGGACTACGACCAGGCCCACCTCCAGCCGCTGGCCGGGGAAGGCCTGACCGGCACCCGGGTAGCCATCGACACGAGCCCGGCCGGACGCGCGTTCGCCACCGACCACCCGGTCGAGGAAACCCTGCCCGACGGTTCGGTGCGGCTGTATCTGCCGATGTTGGACGGGTCCGACCGGGTCGGCGTGCTGGCCCTGCGGCTGCCGGCGGTCAATGATGCCGACCGGCGACTCGCCCGACGGCTGGCCGGCCTGGTCGCCGACATGATCGTGACCAAGAACGAATACACCGACACCTTCGCCCGTGCCCGCACCGCGGAACCGATGAGCCTGGCCGCCCAGCTGCAGCGGCGGACCTTGCCCCCGTTGGCGATGAACACGCCGGTTGTGGCACTGG
>DATAKO010000177.1:0-16587 GCA_036261575.1 Jatrophihabitans sp. | reverse complement strand
GGCTTGAGCATCACCCAGGGGGCGCGGCTCATGGACTCCACCCCGCCGGCGATCGTCAGGGAGGCGTCACCTGCCGCGACGGCACGGCTGGCGCCGATCGCGGCTTCCAGGCCGGAGCCGCACAGCCGGTTGACGGTAGCGCCCGGCACCGACGTGGGCAGGCCGGCCAGCAGTGCGGCCATGCGCGCCACATCCCGGTTGTCCTCGCCGGCGCCGTTGGCGTCGCCGAACAGCACGTCGTCGATCGTTGCCGGGTCCAAGGCGGGTGCTCGCTCGACCACCGCGCGGATCACGTGCGCGGCGAGGTCGTCCGGCCGGATGCCGGCAAGCGCGCCGCCGTAGCGGCCGATCGGGGTGCGCACTGCGTCGAGGATGAAGGCGTCGGTCATGGGCCAATCCTGCTCTCGGGCTGCGGAGACGGCCAAGGCTGGGCGGGTCAGCCTTGAGGCAGCTCACGTTTGACGACCTTGCCGGCCGGGTTGCGCGGCAGCTCCGGCACGAAGACCACATCCCGCGGCACCTTGAACCGGGCCAGCCGCTGCTTGACGTGCGCCTTGAGCTCCTCGGCCGGCAGCGCCGCGCCCGCGCGCAGCACGACGAAGGCTCGCAACCGCTGGCCGAATTCCGGGTCAGGGACGGCGACCACCGCGGCCTCCAGCACGTCCGGGTGCGCGGCCAGCGTGTGCTCCACCTCGCCGGGAAAGACGTTCTCGCCGCCGGAGACGATCATGTCGTCGTCCCGCCCGTCGATCCACAACCGGCCGTGCTCGTCGAGGTGTCCGAGATCGCCGGTCGCCATCAGGCCGCCGACCTGCTCCTTACTGCCGCCACCGGTGTAGCCGCCGAACTGCAGGGTGCTACCGACGAAGATGCGTCCGCTCGTCCCGGCCGGCGCCGGCGCGCCGCTGTCATCGAGGATGCGCACTGTCGTCCCGAAAGGGGGTTTGCCGACCGAACCTGGGGCCTCGGCCAGGTCGGTCGGAGTGGCGATGCTGGCGTAGGCGACCTCCGTCGAGCCGTACAGGTTGTACAGCACGTCACCCAGCACCGACCGGGCGCGCCGGGCAAGGTCCGGTTCGAGCGCGGAGCCGGACACCGCCACCACGCGCAGCGCGGGCAACTGGCGGGGGTTTTCGGCAAGCTCAGCCAGCAGTCGCGACAGCACGATCGGGACCGTGACCAGGGCGTCGCAGCCGTAGCGCTGCAGGCCGTCTGCGAGCTCGGCGGCGCGCGCGTGCCGGCGCAGCACCAGCGTGTCGGCCAGCGCCAGCGCGATCACCGATGACAGCAGGCCCCAGGCGTGGAAGACGGGTACCGCGACCAGCACGTTCTCCTGCGAGCGCAGCGGGATCCGCGACAGGTAACCGCCCGGGATAGCAAGCGAGATGCCGAACTCGCGGGCGGCGCCCTTCGGCGTGCCGGTGGTGCCGCTGGTGAGCAGCACGATCTGCTGGCCATACGTCGGCCTGGGTAACCGGGTCGCCGGCGCGGTGCGGATGAGCGCGTCGATGGAGGAACCACCGGTACCGTCGGTGTAGTACCGGTCGGCCTCGACGCTCTCCGCGGCCGGCTCGAATTCCTCGTCGTGCAGCAGCAGCCCGATGCGCTCGCGCGTGCAGACGTCAGCGAGCTGATCCCGGCCGAAGTCGGTGTTCAGCAGTACGGTCCGGGCCCCGAGCTTGGCGGCGGCGAACAGCGCCTCGAAGAGGCCCGCATGGTTGCGGCAGAGCAGCCCCACGCTGTCGCCATCGCGAAAGCCCGCCGCACGCAGTGCAACGGCCAGTCGCTGGGAGCGCTGCTCCAGTTCGTCGAAACTCAGCGAGCGCTGCTCGTCGATGATCGCCGTCCGGGTACCGTGCCGGCGCCGGGCGACCTCGAGCGCGGCGCCGGCCGGCCCGTTGCGCTGGAAGGCCAGCAGCACCTGGGCCAGCCGCTGCGGCGGCTCGAAGCCGAAGGCCCCGGCCCGCAGCAGGGTCAGCGCGGACAGGCCCTCGATGCTGACCCGCTTGGTCAACTGGAACGGCAGCTTCGCGACTTCCGAGGCAAGAGACACGGATCGAGCTTTACACGCCGGACGGGGATGTCCAACGCACGGGCGGGTGTCGTTGGCGGTGGCGTGGGGGTGTCGTGGGGTGTGCAGTGACATCCGTCGCGGCAACCGGCCGGCAATCTCGATTGAGCGTGCGGTCCGGTCGTGCGAGGGTAGGGGCATGGCCGACAGCAGCGCGCACGCCGAGCAGCCCTCGAATCAGCAGCCGCAGCCGGAGCTGAAGGATCGGTTCCGCGAGGCCCTGGAGCGCAAGAAGCAGCAGCACGCCGACGGCGTGGGCGGCCCGAACGGCCAGAACAGCAAGATTCACGAGGCGCACGGCCGGGCGGGGGGCAAGCGCCAGTTCCGCCGCAAGAGCGGCTGATAGCGGCTGATCGGGGCCGGTCAGGGTTGGTGCGCGTGCCCCTCGATCCATCCCGGCGGCGAGCTGATCCGCACCAAATTCCGGCTCGGCTGGATTTTCTCCAGCCACATGGGCAACAATAACCACATACGCACGATCGGCGCGCGGCGCGCTTGGGGAAGACGTTGCCGTTGAGCTGAGAGGTGCGCGATGTCTGGTGCCCAGGGAACGGCCGCCACCCGTGGCGTGCTGTTCATGCACTGCTGCCCGTCGGCCATCGGGCCCCACGTCGAGTGGGCGCTGGCCGGCGTGCTCGGCCGACCCTGCAAGCTGGAATGGACCGCTCAGCCGGCGGCGCCGGGCAACCTGCGCGCCGAAGCCACCTGGTACGGCCCGATCGGGACAGCCGCCCGGCTGGCCGCCGCACTGCGAGCCTGGCCGATGCTGGTGTTCGAAGTGACCGAGGACGGCACCGGCAGCACCGACGGCGAGCGGCTTGCCTACGTCCCCGGCCGGGGCTTCCACCGCAGCGCGATGTCAGCGAACGGCGATCTGGTGGTGACCGAGGAGCGGCTGCGTGGCCTGCTCGGCCGGGCACGCTCGACGGAGGAGTACGCGCACGGCCTGCACGAACTGCTCGGCACCGCGTGGGACGTCGAACTCGAGCCGTACCGGATGGCCGGCGACGGCTCGCCCGTCGTGTTGCTGCACAAGGTCGTCTGACCGGGCGGCTCCGCCGAGCCGCCCGGCAGCATGTCGCGGTCGGGGTCGCGCGCTCAGAGCTTGTGGAAGACCAGGGCGGCGTTGTGCCCGCCGAAACCGAACGAGTCGTTCAGCGCGGCGGTCACGGTCATCTCCTTGGCCTTGCTCGGCACCTCGACGCGCAGGCTGTCCTCCGGGTCGTCCAGGTTGATCGTCGGCGGCACGACGTCGTGGGCCACCGACAGCACCGCGGCCACCGACTCGATCGCTCCGGCCGCGCCCAGCAGGTGCCCGGTCATCGACTTGGTCGCCGTCACCACTGTCTGCTCGCCCAGCAGGTCGGCGATCCAGTTCGCCTCTGCCATGTCGCCGGCCGGGGTCGAGGTGGCGTGCGCGTTCACGTGCACCACGTCCGAGAGCGCCAGGCCGGCCCGCTCGATGGCAAGCCGAGCCGCGCGCCGCTGACCGTTGCCGTCCGGGTCCGGCTGCACGATGTCGTAGGAATCGGCGGTCATGGCAGCACCTCCGAGCACCGCGTACGGGGTGCGGCCACGGGCGCGCGCCGAGGACAGCCGCTCGATCACCAGCACGCCGGCGCCCTCGCCGAGCACGAAACCGTCACGACTCTTGTCGTAGGGACGCGAGGCGCGCTCGGGCTCGTCGTTACGGGTGGACATCGCCCGCATCTGCGCGAAACCGGAGATGGTCAGCGGGTGCACGCAGGCCTCGGTGCCGCCGACAACCACCAGATCGGCCCGGTCGAACTCGATCAGGTCGAGCCCGTAGGCAATCGCCTCGGCACCGGATGCACACGCGCTGACCGGGGTGAACACGCCCGCTCGGGCGCCGATCTCCAGTCCCACGTAGGCCGAGGGCCCGTTGGGCATGTCCATCGGGATCAGCAGTGGCGAGACCTTGTCAGCGCCCTTCTCCAGCAGGATGTCGTGCTGGTGGATCAGGCTGGTCACGCCACCGATACCGGTGCCGATGGCCACCGCGACCCGGGTCTCGTCCAGGCCGTTGTCGGCGGCCCGACCGGTGAAGCCGGCATCCCGCCAGGCCTCCTGGGCGGCCACCAGCGCCGCCTGCTGCGACCGGTCCAGCCGCCGGGCTCGCACCCGGGGCAGCACGCTGGCCGGATCGACGGTCATCTCACCGGCGATCCGGACCGCGATGGACTCCGCCCAGTCCTGGCTCAGCGCGCGGATGCCCGACGTGCCGGACAGCAACCCGGACCAGTACGTCGGCACGTCTCCGCCCAGCGGGGTGGTGGCGCCGAGTCCGGTGACCACAACCGGGTCGGTGTTGCTGCTGGCGTTCGTCATGACATGTCCTCGCTACTGCGCTGTGGCTGGGAAAGTGGGTCAGGCCGGGTTGGCGCTGATGTAGTTGACGGCGTCGCCGACTGTCTTGAGCTTGGGCAGTTCCTCGTCCGGGATCTTGACGCCGAACTTCTCCTCGGCTGCCATGGCCACCTCGACCATCGACAGCGAGTCGACGTCCAGGTCGTCGGTGAAGGACTTCTCGACAGTGACGTCCTCGGGGGACACGTCGGCGACCTCGTTCAGGATCTCGGCCATGCCCGCCAGGATTTCTTCGTTCGATGCCACGATTGTTGTGCCTTTCTTTTCGATGGGTACTGCCCTGTTAATGACACTGCTGTGCGGCGCTGACGCCCTGCTCATCTGACCCGGGTCACGCCGAGCTTGTGTGGCGCCGGTGGACGTCAGGGCGCGAGAATCACCTGCGCCGCGTAGGTGAGACCGGCCCCGAAGCCGATGACCAGCACCGGCTCCCCGCTGCTGACCTCGCCCCGCTCGATGAGTTTGGACAGCGCGATCGGGATCGAGGCCGACGACGTGTTGCCGGAGGTCACGATGTCGCGCGCGACCACCACCGTCTCGGGCAGCTCGAGCTTCTTGGCGATCAGGTCGATGATGCGCAGGTTCGCCTGATGCGGCACGAACGCCTTCAACTCCGACGGGCTGATGCCGGCCAGCTCGCAGGCTCGCCGGGCCACCCCGGCCATCGTCGAGGTGGCCCAGCGGAACACGCTCTGGCCCTCCTGACGCAGGGTGACCGATTCCGGGTCGGTGTAGATGCTGGTTGCCAGCGCGCCGTCCGAACCCCAGGCGACCGGGCCGATGGCGGTGGCGTCCGCGCCGGTCACGACGGCCGCGCCGGCGCCGTCGGCGAAGATGATGCCGGTGCTGCGGTCGTAGAGGTCGACGTAATCGGTCAGCTTCTCCGAGCCGATCACGAGCACATTGCCGGCCTGCCCGGACAGCACCGCGTTCGAGGCCTGAGCCAGGCCGTAGACGAATCCGGCGCAGGCGGCGTTCACGTCGTAGGCGCCCGGCCGGCCGATGCCCAGCCGGTCGGCGACGGTGGCCGCTCCGCCCGGCACCTGGAATTCGTTGGTGCAGGTTGCCAGCAGCACCAGATCGATCTGCTCGGCAGCGATGCCGGAATTGGCGATGGCCTTGCTGGCCGCATTCACCGCCAGGTCCACCATCGACTCGTCGGTGGCGAAGCGACGTTCGGCGATGCCGACCATGCTCCGCACCCACTCGTCATTGGTGTTCACGCCCTGCGCCACCAGGTCATGGTTGGTGACGACCCGGGCGGGCTGGTAATGCCCCAAGCCGGCGATGCGGCTGCCGGCCGGTCGGGTCGGCGCGGTGAGACGAACAGCCATGATCCCTCGCTCTCAGGCCAGCCTGGCAACCGGCAGCCCGGCGCCCAGAACATCTCCATCATGGCGCAACCAGGCCGAGAGGGTGCCGGTGGCCGGTGCCACCACGGCCACGTCGTCGACGTTCGTCCGGACCGTCCCGATCCGGGCGCCGGCCAGCACCGTGGAACCTTCGGCCAAACCCTGGGAGCGCGTGAAGATGCCCTGCGCGGATGCGGTGACCTCGATCTCGGCGCTCAGGCTGCTGGGTGCCGAGCCGGCAAGCAGGGCACGGGCGGCGGCCAGGTCGTCGGGGGACTTGATGGCGATCAGCTCGATGCCGGGCAACTCGCGCTTGGCGATGCCGGTGAGGGTCTTGGCCGGGCTCAGCTCGATGGTGGCCTGCACCCCGATCGCGCGCATGGTTGCCAGGCACAGGTCCCAGCGCACCGGCCGGGTGACCTGCGCGACCAGCCGGGACAGCACAGTCCTGCCTGCCGTCATGGTGGTGCCGTCGGCGTTGGACAGCAGCAGCTGCCGGGGATCGGCAGCCGTCATCGACTGCGCAACGGCCTTGAGTTGCTTCTCGGCCGGTGCCATGAACTCGGTGTGGAAGGCGCCGGCAACCGGAAGCGGCCGGAAGCGGACCCCTGCCGGCGGGTTGTCGACCAGCGCCTTGATCTGGTCGCTGGCGCCGGCGGCGACGATCTGCCCGGCGCCGTTGCGGTTGGCCGGCACGCAACCGGCGCTGACGATGGCCGCGATCACGGTGGCCTCGTCACCGCCCAGAGCGGCGGCCATCGTGGTCGGAGTGGCCTCGCACGCCGCCGCCATCTCCCGGCCGCGCCGGGCTGCGAAGGTCATCGCGTCCTCGTCGCCGAGCACCCCGGCCACCACGCTGGCAGTGACCTCGCCGATGCTGTGCCCGGCGCTGACGATGCGGTACGGGGGCAGCGCGGCCAGTTCGAGCTGCCGGGCGGTGATCAGGCCGGCGGCCACGATCAGCGGTTGGGTCACCGCAGTGTCGACGATCTCGTCAGCTCCCGCCGTGGTGCCGAGGCGGATCAGGTCCAGCTGGGCGAGCTCGGAATAGCGGCCGAGCTGCTCGGCCACGCCGTCGAGCTCGAGCCAGGGGGAGAGCATGCCGGGCGTCTGTGCGCCCTGACCTGGGGAAAGTACCGCGATCACGTCCTAGACGTTGCCCTGTGCCGTGGCTTGGCGGCGATCACGGCGCGCACAGCGTTCGACCACGAATTTTGTAGTAAACCTCTAAAGGTGCAGGGTCATCGCTGCGATGTAAGCGATTCCAGTGCACTGGTTCCGCCAACGGCTGGGGCGCTGGCGGCGAAGCCGCGCAGCCGCCCGAAGGCGAGGGCGAGCTGGATGGTGAAGGCGCCCCGAGCATCGGTGGGGGCGTGGCCGCACAGCTCGGCCACCCGGCGCAGCCGGTACCGGACCGTGTTGGTGTGCACGAACAGGGCCCGCGCGGTGGCCTCCAGCGCCCGGCCACTGTCCAGGTAGGCCGAGACGGTGTCGAGCATGGCGTCGCCGGCTGCCGCCAGCGGTTGGAACACGGTCTCCACCAGCTGCTCCCGCGCGACCGGGTCGCCGGCCAGGGCGCGCTCGGGCAGCAGGTCCTCGGCCGACACGGGCCGGGGCGCGGCCGGCCAACCGGGCGCCGCGCGCAACCCGCTGAGTGCCGCGGCGGTGACCCCGGCAGCTCCGGTGATGCGCAGCGCGGCCCCGCCGACCACCACGGGATGGTCGTCGTCGAACTCGGTCAGCACCGCCTCGGCGGCCGACAGCGGATCGGTGATGCCACCCAGCACCACGACCAGCCGGCCGCCGTGGCTGCCGGCCAGCACGTCCAGCCCGGCTCGCCGCCCGGCCCGATGCACCCGGTCCAGCAGTTCGGTCGGATCGCGATCGGCGCGAGCGTAGCCGGCCACCGCCGTGACCGGGCCCTCGGTACGCCAGCCCAGCGCGGCGAGCTGGCTCAGCGGCGAGTGCTCCTCGGCCGAGTCGTCGGCGCGGATCAGCCCGTCGATGACCATCGCTTCCAGCCGGGCGTCCCAGGCGCCGCGGGTCTCGGCGGCACTGGCGTAGACCTCGGCGGCAGCGAAGGCGATCTCCCGCGAGAAGCGCACCATCGCCTGGGCAGCGGCCTGTTCCTCGCCGGGACCGGCCAGTTCGGGCAGCTGCTGCTCGGCGACCGCGATCGTCAGCCTGACCAGCTCGACGGTGCGCTGCAGGGACAGCCTGCGGGTGAGCTCGCGCGGCGCGATGCCGAACACCTCGCCGGTCAGGCGCAGGTCCTGCCCAGGCGAGCGCAGCCAGTCCACGAAGGAGGCGATACCGGCCTGCGCGACCAGAGTCACCCATGACCGCTGGTCGGCCGGCAACCGGCGGAACCAGGCCAGCTCCTCATCCATCCGCGCCACGCTGCGGGTCGCCAGCACCCCGGAGGACCGCTCGATCCGCCGGATGGTGGCCTCGCTGAGCGGCACCGGGTGCGTCATGCTCCGAGCCTAATCGCGCCGGCATAGCCTGCTGCAGGTGAGCGGCTTACAGGTGCAGCGGGCGCAACGGCGGGCCGTCACCAGCACGGACTGGCTGACCTCGCGGCACTCGTTCTCCTTCGGCCCGCACTACGACCCGGCCAACGTGGCGTTCGGGCCGCTCATCGCGATGAACAGCGATGAGGTGCGACCCGGCCCTGGCTACGTCAGTCACAGCCACGCCGGCGTGGAGATCCTGACCTTCGTGCTCGAGGGCGTGCTCGAGCACGAGCTGGCCGGACTGCGCACGCTGGTGGCCGCCGGACAGTTGCAGCACCTGTCCGTCGGGCGGGTCGTACAGCATGCCGAGCGGTCCGGATCGGAGCAGCCGGTGCGGGTGCTGCAGATGTGGCTGGCCGGCCGCGCGAGCGGGGACCCGAGCTATGCGGTGGCGCAGTTGCCGGCCGGACGGTGGGTGCTCGCGGCCTCCTCCGAACGGCCCGCGCCGGTACGGCTGTGCAGCGAGCCCGCGCAGCTGTGGCGTGCGGTGCTGCAGCCGGGAGATGAGCTCGACCTGCCCTCCCGGTCACTGTTCGTCGTGGTGGTGCGAGGCGAGGTCGACATCGACGGCGTGCGGCTCGGCGCGGAGGACACCGGCCGGGGATCGGCTCGCAAGCTGTCGGCCGGCACGGCCGCAGAGCTGTTCGTCTGGGAGTTCGCGCGTGCGTGACTGGCGAGCCGTGCTGCGTACGCTGAATTGGTGAGCGAACTGACCCGGCTGGCCGAGCTGGTCCGACCGGGTGGCGTGGCGGTGCTCAGCGGCGCGGGCCTGTCCACCGAGTCCGGAATCCCGGACTACCGCGGGCCGACCGGCCGGGCGCGGCCGGCCACGCCGATGACCTTCGCCGAGTTCACCGGCAGCGCCGCCGCCCGGCAGCGGTACTGGGCCCGCAGCCACCGCGGCTGGCAGGCCATCGTGTCGGCCGACCCGAACCACGGCCATCGTGCGGTGACCGCGCTGCAGCACCGGGGGCTGCTCAACGGCGTCATCACCCAGAACGTCGACGGCCTGCACCAGGCGGCGGGCACGCATCCGGTGATCGAGCTGCACGGCGGGCTGGACCGGGTGATCTGCCTGCAGTGCCGCGCGATCAGTGACCGCGAGGAGCTGCACACCCGGCTCGCCGAGCGCAATCCCGAAGCGTCGCCAGCCGCCGGGGCGATGGTGAAGCCGGATGGGGACGTCGAGCTCACCGAGGCTGAGATCGCCGGCTTCGAACTGGTGGACTGCCTCGATTGCGGCGGCGGCCCGCTCAAACCCGACGTGGTGTTCTTCGGCGAGAACGTGCCGGCCGAGCGCGTCCAGCGCTGCTACGAACTGGTCGAGCGCAGCAGGCTGCTGCTGGTGCTCGGCTCATCGCTGACCGTCGCCTCCGGCTTCCGTTTCGTCCGGCGGGCGGCCAAGCTCGGCGTCCCGGTCGCGATCGTGAACCAGGGCGCGACTCGCGGTGACGCCTACGCGGCGCTCACCGTGGACGCCCCGCTCGGCGAGGTGCTGCCCGCGCTTGCCGGGCTCGTTGCAGATGTCAGACAACCAGTTGGAGGAATACGTTGATCGACAAGGTGAAACTCGGATCCGACCTGACCGTGTCGGCGCAGGGGCTGGGCTGCATGGGGATGAGCCAGTCCTACGGCACCGGCGACTGGGACGAGTCCGTGGCCACCATCCATCGCGCGCTGGAACTGGGTGTCACCTTCATCGACACGGCCAACGTCTACGGCGCCGGTCACAATGAGGTGCTGGTGGGCCGGGCGCTGCACGACCGCCGGGACGAGGTGCAGCTGGCCACCAAGTTCGGCATCGACAACACTGCGGGCACCCGGGTGATCCGCGGCCGGCATGATTACGTCAAGCAGGCCTGCACCGATTCTCTCGGCAGGCTCGGGGTGGACGTCATCGACCTCTACTACCTGCACCGGCCGCCGCAGGATGCTGAGATCGAGGAGACGGTCGGGGCCATGGGCGAACTGGTGGCCGAGGGCAAGGTCCGCTACCTGGGACTGTCCGAGGTGACCCCGGAGCTGCTGCGCCGGGCGCACGCGGTGCACCCGATCACCGCGGTGCAGAGCGAGTACTCGCTGTGGACGCGCGACCCCGAGGCGCTGGTGCCGACCATGGTGGAGCTGGGCGTCGGGCTGGTGCCGTACTCCCCGCTCGGCCGGGGCTTTCTCACCGGCACGGTGGACGTCAGCGCGCTCGGCAAGAACGATTTTCGCGCCAACAACCCGCGTTTCATGGGCGATGCGGCTGCTGCCAACCAGGCCATCGTGGCCGCGGTGCAGCGGGTGGCCCAGCGGCACGCGGTGGCGCCGGCGCAGATCGCGCTGGCCTGGGTGAGCGCTCAGTCCGGCCGGCTCGGACTGCCGGTGGTACCGATCCCGGGTACCAAGCGGCGCCGATGGCTGGAGGAGAACGTAGCCGCCCTGGACATCGAGTTGACCGCAGAGGACCTGGCCGAGCTCGATCCACTGGGCGAGCAGGTGAGCGGCGCCCGCTACTGAACCGCGCTTGCCGGCGCCCGGCTCGCTGGAGCCCGTGGACGCACGAAGCCCCGGCCGGATGACCCGGCCGGGGCTTCGTGCGTCGTGCGGCTGGCTGCGTCAGCTGTCGCCGGCGGCCGAACCGGCCTCGGCGGCCGAGACGTCCAGCAGCCGGTACTTCTCGATCGCCTGCCGGGGCGCGTCCGGCTTGACCTCGCCGCGCTTGGCCAGCTGGCCGAGCACGTTGACCACGATGGACTCGGCGTCGATGTGGAAGAACCGCCGGGCCGCGCCGCGGGTATCGGCGAAGCCGAAGCCGTCCGCACCGAGCGAACTCCATTCCCGCTGCGGGCCGGCGACCCACTGCGAGATCTGGTCCGGCACCTGGCGCATGTAGTCCGACACCGCGATCACCGGCCCGCTCACGTCGGCGAACCGCCGCACGATGTAGGGCAACTGCGGGTCCTCGTCCGGGTTGAGGAAGTTGTGCTCGTCGGCGGCCAGCGCATCGCGGCGCAGCTCGTTCCACGAGGTCACCGACCAGACATCGACGTCCACGCCCCAGTCCTGACCGAGCAGTTCCTGTGCCTTGAGTGCCCAGGGCACGGCCACGCCGGAGGCCAGCACCTGCGCGCGTGGCCGGCCCTGCTCGCCCAGCGCGGGGGAGATGAGGTGAATGCCCTTCAGGATGCCTTCGACGTCCACGTCGGCCGGTTCGGCGGGCTGCACGATGGGCTCGTTGTAGATGGTCAGGTAGAAGAACACATCCTCGCCCTGTGGGTGCTGCGGGCTGGCGCCGTACATTCGCTGCAGGCCGGACTGCACGATATGCGCGATCTCATAGGCGTAGGCAGGGTCGTAGGCGACCACAGCCGGGTTCGCCGAGGCGAGCAGCAGCGAGTGCCCGTCGGCATGCTGCAGACCCTCACCGGTCAGCGTGGTACGACCGGCCGTCGCGCCCAGCACGAAGCCCCGACCCAGCTGGTCGGCGAACTGCCAGAACTGGTCGCCGGTGCGCTGGAAGCCGAACATCGAGTAGAAGATGTAGAACGGGATCATCGGCTGGCCGTGGGTGGCGTAGGACGTACCAGCCGCGATCAACGATGAGGTGGAACCGGCCTCGCTGATGCCCTCGTGCAGGATCTGGCCGGTGGTCGATTCCTTGTAGGACAGCAGCAGTTCCCGATCCACCGCGTCGTACTCCTGGCCGTGCGGCGAGTAGATCTTCGCCGTCGGGAAGATCGCGTCCAGCCCGAAGGTGCGCGCTTCGTCGGGAATGATCGGGACGAAGCGGTTGCCGATGCCCTTGTCTCGCATCAGGTCCTTGAACAGCCGGACGATGGCCATCGTGGTGGCGACCTGCTGCTTGCCCGAGCCCTTCTTCATGTCGGCGAAGGCGTCATCGCCCGGGACCGGCAGCGGCTTGGACCGGTTGACCCGCTTCGGCAGCGCGCCACCGAGGGCCGCCCGGCGTTCCTTCATGTACTGGATCTCGTCGGACTTCTCGCCCGGGTGGTAGTACGGCGGCAGGTCGGCCTCGAGCGCTTCGTCGGAGATCGGCAGGTACAGCCGGTCCCGGAACGCCTTGAGGTCGGCCTTGGTCAGCTTCTTCATCTGGTGGGTGGCGTTGCGGCCCTCGAAGCTCTCCAGCGTCCAGCCCTTGATGGTGTGGGCCAGGATGACCGTCGGCTGGCCGACGTGCGCCCGGGCCGCCTCGAACGCGGCGTACACCTTGCGGTAGTCGTGGCCGCCACGGCTGAGCCGGCGCAGGTCGTCGTCGGAGAGGTCCTCCACCATCTTGCGCAGCCGCGGGTCGTCGCCGAAGAAGTTCTCCCGAATGTATGCGCCCGATTCGACGGTGTAGGTCTGGAACTGCCCGTCGGGGGTGGTGTTCATCTTGTTCACCAGCACGCCGTCGCGGTCAGCCGCCAGCAGCGGGTCCCAGTCCCGGCCCCAGATGACCTTGATGACGTTCCAACCGGCACCGCGGAAGTAGGACTCCAGCTCCTGGATGATCTTGCCGTTGCCGCGCACCGGCCCGTCCAGGCGCTGCAGGTTGCAGTTGATCACGAAGGTGAGGTTGTCCAGTTCCTCGCGGGCCGCCACGCCGATGGCGCCCAGCGACTCCACCTCGTCCATCTCGCCGTCGCCGAGGAAGGCCCACACGTGCGACTGCGAGGTGTCGGCGATGCCGCGTGCGGCCAGGTAGCGGTTGAACCGGGCCTGGTAGATCGCACCGATCGGGCCGAGGCCCATCGACACGGTCGGGAACTCCCAGAAGTCGGGCATCAACCGCGGGTGCGGGTAGGAGGACAGGCCGTACGGCGCGTGCGACTGCTCCTGCCGGAATCCGTCCAGATGCTGCTCGGTGAGCCGGCCCTCGAGGAAGGCGCGGGCGTAGATGCCGGGGGCGGCGTGGCCCTGGAAGTACACCTGGTCGCCCATGCCCGAGGCCAGGTCCTTGCCGCGGAAGAAGTGGTTGAAGCCGACCTCGTACAGCGAGGCCGCGCTGGCATAGGTGGCGATGTGCCCGCCGACGCCCAGGTGCTTGTTGGCGCGGCTGACCATGATCGCGGCGTTCCAGCGGATGTAGGCGCGGATGCGGCGCTCGATGTCCTCGTCACCCGGGAACCACGGCTCCCGCTCGGGCGCGATGGTGTTGATGTAGTCGGTGCTGCGCAGCGCCGGCACGCCCACCTGGCGTTCCCGGGCCCGCTCCAGCAGCTTCAGCAGCAGGTACCGGGCGCGCTGGCGGCCGTCGTGGTCGACGGCGGCGTCGAACGACTCGATCCATTCCCGCGTCTCGCCGGGATCGATGTCGGGCAACTGGTTGGGCAGGCCGTCGGTGATGATGCTGTAGCGATCACGGGTCACGTGTCTGTCTCCATCTCCTGAGCTCCACGCCGCAACCCGGGTAGGTGCCACGACGCTCACCAACCAGTGTCCTCCATCCCCCGGGGTGGATGTGACACCAGTTGTTAACTGACTGGTAGCCCCACGCAGTTGCAATGTCGGTGCAGTGTGGTTATCTACCGGAACACATAGTGAGCACTGGACGGAACGCTTCCAGGATCACGCGACTCTCCACGGAGGCTGGCAGTGAGTTCGACCCCCGGAACCGGGGACATGGCATCTGCGCTAATCGACCGGCTCGGTATCGAGCCCGGCATGATCGTGCAAGAGCTCGGCTACGACGATGACGTCGACCAGCAGTTGCGCGAAGCGATCCAGGATCGCATCGACGACGACATGGTGGACGAGGACTCCGACGAGGTCGTCGACGTCGTGGTGCTCTGGTTCCGCGAGGACGACGGCGACCTCGTCGACGCGCTCGTGGACGCCATCTCACCGCTTGCCGACACCGGGGTGGTCTGGCTGCTGACGCCCAAGCGTGGGCGGGCCGGTTACGTGGAGCCCTCCGACATCTCCGAGGCGGCGCCCACTGCGGGCCTCACCCAGACCTCGCTGCTGCCGGTCAGCCCGGACTGGACAGGCGCGCGGCTGGTGAGCCGGCGATCCGCTGATCGTGGGAAGGCTGAGCGGCGATGACCGAGACGATTCCGGGTTTGACCCCGCTGCCGGTCGGTACCGTCGCGCCCGATTTCGAGCTGCGGGACCAGAACAACGAGGTGGTGTCGCTGGCCTCGTTCCGGGGCGAGAAGGCCGTGCTGCTGGTGTTCTACCCGTGGGCGTTCACCAGCATCTGCACCGGCGAGCTCGGTCAGCTGCGCGATCACATCGACGACTTCGCCAACGACCAGGTGCAGGTGCTGACGATCAGCATCGATTCCGGTTTCGCGCACAAGATCTTCGCCCAGCGGGACGAGCTGAACTTCCCGCTGCTGGCCGACTTCTGGCCGCACGGGGCCGTCGCGCAGGCTTATGGCGTGTTCAACTCCGACGCGGGAGTGTCGAACCGGGGCACGTTCCTGGTCGACCGGGACGGCATCATCCGGTTCAGCGAAGCCAACGAGATCGGCCAGGGCCGCGATCCGCAGCGCTGGCGCGATGCGATCGCCGCGCTCGCGGAGCCGGTCGCGGGCTGAGCCTGCACCCGTCGCCGGTGTCGGACTGATTCAGGCGCGGCCGGCCAGCCGGTCGTCCAGGCTGGCTCGCCGCTCCTTGCGGCTCTGCTTGGTGCTCTGCTGCGCGGTGGTCGCAGCCGCGGGCCGGTCACGCTTGAGTTCCGAGCGCGCCATCACCAGCGGGGCAGCCAGTGCCAGCAGGCCGAACAGGTACCACTGCACCACGTAGGCGAGGTGTTGCGGCTCCTCGGCGCCGCCGGCCGGGTTGGACAAGTCCGGTGCCGGAATGGCTTGCAGGCCGACACCGCCCGGCTGGCCGGGCAGCAACTCGCCGTAGGCGTTCCAGACCGGTTGGTGCAGCCGAGCTGCCTGATCGGCCGCGTTGACAGTGTCAACCTGCTCGCCGGGGAGCCGTCCGTACTTGTCGGTGACCGCGCTGGCCGGCTGCAGTCGGATGCTCACGCTCACCGGGCCGGTAGGGGCCGCCGGCACCTGTGGCGAGGCGTCCGCGGCATTGTTCTGGGGGACGAAGCCGCGCGCGACCAGTACCACTCCCTGTGACGTCTGCAGCGGGGTGATCACCAGGTAACCGATGTTGTTGCCGTCGGTGCTCTGCCCGCGCAGCAGCGTCTGCCCGCTCGGCAGGTAGCTGCCGGTGGCGGTGACCACCCGGAACTTCTGCGCCTGCCCGCTGGAGGTCGGGTTGCTGGCGGGCCCGAGCGCGGCGGTGATCGCGAGCGGGGCATCGTGGGCGTCGGAGCGCAGGTGGTGGTTCGCGTCGTGCTTCTCGGTGAACCGGTAGATCTGCCAGGTGCCGGCCAGGCCGCAGACGATGGCGACCACGATCATGAGCGCGCTCAGCCCGAGGTAGCGGGGTTGGCGCAGGATCGACAGCACGTTTAGACCATACGTCGCGAGCATGTGTAGCCTGTCCCGGTGGCCTGCCAGGCCCGACCGGGCCGGCCCCGGGGCGTTTAGCTCAGCGGTAGAGCACTCGGTTTACACCCGAGCGGTCGCTGGTTCGATCCCAGTAGCGCCCACCACATCTAAGGCCCGGAATTGCTGGGCTGTAGGTACCTGAACCTGGCCCGAATTGCCTCCCGTGCGATCCATGTGCGATCCGCAACAGGAAGGCAATCCAGATGCTCAAGCTCATCTGCACCGCTGTAATCCCCCTTGTGGCCGGCGGCCTGATTGGTGTTGCTGCGACCCCGCAGCACCCCATCACCTACGTCAACGACGCGCCCCACCTGGGCTACCTGTGCGTTGACGGACAGACGTTCCTCACCCGCGGCGCGGACGGCATGGCAGCCGACCCTGCCGAAAACTTCCGCTGCTCAACAACCCACTAACCGAAGGAGACACCAGCCATGACGACCTCATTTTCATGCCCCGCTTGGTGCGCTGACGACGAAATCCACGAGGACACCCCCGGCGGGGCCATCGCGTCCTGCATCCACACCGTCGAGTGGGAAGGCGTCGCAACCCACAGCTTGACCGTGACCGTGGAGCGGATGGACGAGCCGGGCCGGGCCCTCCGCAAGCCCACGTTCAGCATCGACACCGACGCCACCGGGCTCGGCTCGCACGACCTCGAAGGGCTAACACACGCCGACGTCCTCGTGCTCATCGACGCACTGCTGCAAGCAGCCGCGAGCGCCGCGGGCACGACCGTGGAGAACGTGTTGACCCAAATTCAAGCGCTGGCCTGAGCCCCCTCGGAGGCTCTGGTCTCAGCTAAGCCGCTGCAATCC
>DATAKO010000174.1:0-1743 GCA_036261575.1 Jatrophihabitans sp. | reverse complement strand
CCTGCTCGTGGCACGGCTCACCGGCCGTGCGGCCGCGGACGGTGTCCCGGTCGAGGTGAACCTGGTGGTCTCGACCGGCACGCTGCTCGCCGGCGGCACCGAGCCTGCCTACTTGGACGGCTACGGCCCGGTCCCCGCGCCGACCGCCCGGGACCTCGCGCTGTCCGGGCAGGCGCCGGCGTGGCTCCGGCGGCTGTTCACGGGCCCGGCCACGGGCGAACTGGTCGCGGTCGAGTCGCGCCGCCGGCTGTTCACCCCCGGGCAGCGGCGCTGGGTACGGATCCGTGACCAGGTCTGCCGCACCCCGTGGTGCGAGGCACCGGTCCGGCACACCGACCACATCACACCCCACGAGGCAGGCGGGGCGACCAGCATCGACAACGCCCAAGGCCTGTGCGTCGCGTGCAACCACTTACTCCTATGTCAAGCCGCGGCCTGAAGGGAGGCTTCTTTGTTGATCGGCTCCGGCCGCAAGAGGTTGAACACGATGCGAGCCAGTCGGCGTTTGAGGGCGCGCAGCGCCTCCATCTTGGTGTTGCCCATCGCGAGGCGGCGTTCGTAGTAGATGCGGCCGGGACCGTTCCTGCCGATCTGCGTAAGGGCGATGCGGTGCAGAGCGGCGTTGAGCTGCCGGTTTCCTCCTCGGGCCAGTCGGTGTCGATTCGTCTTGCCCGAACTCGCTGGGATCGGCGCGGCGCCGGCGTGCATCGCGAAACACGCCTCGGAACGGAACCGGGTCACGTCTGCCGTCTCGCCGACGATCTTCGCCGCGGTCAGCGCGCCGCAGCCCGACAACGCCAGCAATTTCGGCGCGACGACCTTCATCCGCTGCACCAGCTCTCGCTCGAGCGCATTGATCCGCACGGTGAGCGCCCGAATGTCACCCACCAGCTCGGTTGCGATCCGTATGAGCAGCGAGGAGGCGGATGACTGGGTGCCCAGCCACGCCGCGAGGCCGTCGAGCGTGACCAGCCGGCTCAATACCCGCTCGGGCAGATCGAGCTCGGGGTCCAGCTCGTGCAGATGCCAGCGCAGCCGGTTCTGCATCCGCGTCCGTTCGTTGACCAGGTCGTCGCGGTGATCGACCAGCAGCTTGATCTCCCGGGAGACGCTGTCGTGTCTCGCGACCGGCAGGTTCGGCTCGCGCAGCGCGGCCCGGGCGACCGCCAACGCATCGATCGGATCGGACTTGCCCCTCGTCCGCGCTGAGGACCGCGCGCCGGCCATCAGCTTCGGCGGCACGCGCACCACGTGCTGGCCGGCGCCGAGCAAGTCCCGCTCCAGCCGGGCCGAGACGTGACGGCAATCCTCGACCGCGAAGCGGAGCTCGTCCGCGTCGGCGAACTCCCGCAGCGCCCAGCGCAGCAATTGACGATGACCCGCGTCGGTCGCCCGAACGGTCCGCTGACCCAGCTCGCGACCGACGTCGTCGATTGCGACCGCGGTATGGGTCCCCTTGTGGACGTCGACACCCAGCACCACCACCATGGAGTGGTCTCCTTCCTGACTCGAAGAGGACGGCTGGGCCGGCCGGCGGACACACGTCAGTGGGGGCGGTGCCACGCTCCTATCAAGTCACGCCGGTCGGCCCTGACCAACCGGTGACCGGCACAACTAGCCACGGCCAGCCCCGAAGGACGGCAGCCAAACAGAGAGCCAAGTCACCGGTGGCCAGCATCCTGAACCACCGCACCAAGCGGCGCTAACAGGCTGACACTGACGCCAAGCAGGCACCCGGCTGGC
>DATAKO010000171.1:0-61835 GCA_036261575.1 Jatrophihabitans sp. | reverse complement strand
TAGACGCGAAACGGCCGGTTCCCCAGGGGGAGCCGGCCGTCGCGCGGGCAGAGCTGTGTGGCCCTACAGGTAGGCCTCGAGGTCGCGCAGGATGGCGGCCTTGGGCTTGGCGCCGACGATGCTCTTCACGATCTGGCCGTTCTGGAACACGGCCATGGTCGGGATGGACATGATCTGGTAGTCGCGGGCGACGTTCGGGTTCTCGTCGATGTTGAGCTTGACGATGCGCAGCTTCTCGCCGTGCTCACCGGCGATCTCCTCGAGCACCGGGCCCACCAGTCGGCACGGGCCGCACCATTCGGCCCAGAAGTCCACCAGCACCGGCGTGTCGGCCTCGAGCACGTCCTTGCTGAACGTCGCATCCGTGACAGCTGTGGTGTTTGCACCCATCGAAAACATCTCCCATTGCTCGTGTGGTCGTGCGTCTGGTTGTAACACGGCTGCCGGCTCAACCCTTCCCGGCGCGCAGGCCGGCCGCGTTCAGCCCTCCAGTGCCGCCAGCTCCGGATCGCCTACCGAGTCCAGCGCGGCCAGGAACTTCTCCGCGTCGAGTGCCGCCTGGCAACCGGTGCCGGCCGCCGTGATCGCCTGCCGGTAGACATGGTCGACGAGGTCGCCGGCGGCGAACACGCCGGCGACGTTGGTCCGCGTCGACTTCTGATCGGTCAGCACGTAACCCTCGTCGTCCAGCTCGATCTGTCCCTTGACGATCTCCGATCGCGGGTCGTGGCCGATCGCGATGAACAGTCCGGTGGCCGGCAGCTCGCGGGTCTCGCCGCTGACGGTGTCCCGCAGCGTCAGCCCGCTCACCTTGCTGTCGCCGTGGATCTCGGCCACTTCGGAGTTCCACGCGAAGTGGATCTTCGGGTTCTCCTTGGCCCTTTCGGCCATGATGCGCGACGCCCGCAGCGAGTCCCGCCGGTGCACGATCGTCACCGAGTCGGCGAACCGGGTGAGGAAGGTTGCCTCCTCCATCGCGGTGTCGCCGCCGCCGACCACGACGATGTTCTGGCCTCGGAAGAAGAAGCCGTCACAGGTCGCGCACCAGGACACGCCTCGCCCCGACAGCTCGTCCTCGCGGGGAATGCCCAGCTTCTTGTACGCCGAGCCCATCGCGAGGATCACCGCGTCGGCGGTCCACTCGCCGGACAAGGTCCGGACCACCTTCCGATCGTCGGTCAGCTCGACCGAGATGACGTCGTCGGAAACCAGCTCGGCACCGAACTTCTCAGCCTGATCGCGGATGTGCGACATCAGCTCCGGGCCCATGATGCCGTCGGGGAAGCCGGGAAAGTTCTCCACCTCGGTGGTGTTCATCAGCGCGCCACCGTACTGGCTGCCCTCGAAGACCAGCGGTTGCAGCTCGGCGCGCGCGCTGTACAGAGCGGCCGTGTATCCGGACGGACCGGAACCGATGATGATGACCTTGCGGTGCTGGCTCACGGGATGACCTTCCTTGAGGTGTTCGCACTCGTGAACCAGTCTAGGGGTGCCGAAATTCCACGCCTGGCGTCTCGGCCAGCCGCCTCTCAGCGATTGCTGTGCCTTCGCAGCGCCTGCCGGCAGGCCGGGTCAGCCCTCCCCGGAGCCGGGCCTCCGGGAACCGGAGCGGCGCCTCACTGCATCCACGATGCTGGCTACTTCCGGCAGCGGCAGCCGTATCGCGACCAGGACCAGCACCGCGCCGCCGGTGGCAGCGGCCACCAGCAGGGTGCCCAGCGAGGCCACCCGGCCGATGCCCAGGCTCGCGCTGCCGCCGAGCACGATGACCAGCGCGACCACGGCGCCGGCTGCCGAGGCCGCGGCGATGAGGGCGATGTTGCGCAGGACCGGAGCGAAACCGAGCCGGCCGAAGCGGCGGCGCAACATGACGTGCCCGACTACCGCGCCGGCCAGGTAGGAGGCCGATGTCGACACGGTCAGCGCGATGATCACCGCGCGCCCGTGCAGCAGCACCGAGGCCAGCAGCACGAGCACGATCTTGGTGCCGACGGTGGCCAGGTTCATGAAGGTGGGGGTTCGGGCATCGCGCATCGCGTAGAACACCCGCTGCTGCAGCATGAGCAGCGCGAACGGCAGCAGCCCGAACGCGCCGGCAGCCAGCGCGATGCCGACCAGTCGGGCACCGCTCAGGTCGAAGCGGCCCAGCAGGATCACGCTGGTGAAGGTGGGCCCGAGCACGATCAGCCCGGCGGTGATCGGCACCAGCCCCACCGCCGACAGCCTGGTGCCCAGCCGCAGGTCGTCGAGCACGTCCTCGGTACGTCCTTGCGCGGCGGCCCGGCTCATCCGCGGCATCAACGCGGTCAGCAGCGACACCCCGACGATGCCGTAGGGCACTTGGAACAACAGGTCGGCGTTGGTGAAGATCGTCAGCCCGCTGGCGCGGCCGGTCGCCACCCGCCCGATGACGTACACCCCGACCTGGCTGATCGCGACGTAGCCGAGCACCCACAGCGTGAGCGCGCGGAACTCGGCCATCCGGCCGGTCTCGTTGGAGGAGGCGCGGAATCGCCAGGCCCAGCGGAAGCCGATCCGGCGCAGCGGGATGAACAGCAGCAGCGCCTGCGCCACGATGCCGAGCGTGGTGCCGATGCCCAGCACCAGGACTTGTGAGTTGCTGATGCTGGCTGTGGTGAGGTTCGCCGGCCCCGGCACGAGCAGGAACAACGCGGCCGCAGCGATCGTGATGACGTTGTTGGCCACCGGCGCCCAGGCCGGCCAGCCGTAGACATGCTTGGTGTTGAGGATGGCGGCGAGCATCGCACCGACGCCGTAGAAGAAGATCTCGGGCAGCAACAGCGTCGCCCACAGCGTGGCCAGCGCATGAAACGCGTGATCACCGGAGTACAGCGCGATCAGCAGCGGGGCGGCGAGCACGGCCAGCAGGGTTGTCACGCCGAGGCCGATGACTGCCAGCGAGAGCAACCGCTGGGTGTAGGCCTCGCCGCGATCCTCGTCGTCCTGCTGGGCCTTGACCAGCACCGGGATGATCACGCTGGTGAGCACCCCGCCGAGCAGCAGCTCGTACACCATGTTGGGCAGCGTGTTGCCGAGGTTGTAGGCGTCGGCGATGCGGTTGGCGCCCGAACCCAGCGCGGCGCCGATGGCCATCGTCCGCAGGAAGCCGGTGGCGCGGCTCACCAGGCTGGCCAGCGCCATGGTGCGGCTGCTGGCCAGCAGGCTCGGTGCCGCCTCCTCCGGCTGCTCCGGTGCGGCAGCCGCTGTGACGGTGGCCGGCGGTTCGTCGGTCGCGGGTCCTGCGTGTCCGTCAGGCCGGGCGGTAACCGGTCCGGTCGACACCGACAGCGCTTCCGCCGGCCGTTGTGGGAGTTCCGCAGGCGACTCTGTTCCCGTTGCGGACTCCGCGGGCTCGGCCACCAACCGAGCCGAGCCCGGGTCCACCCGCAGCGCGTGTTCCGGCCGCGGGCGGAAGCGCCGCGGGCCGTGATAGATCGGCGTGCTCCAGGCCTCACTGCTGGAGGACTGAGCGGTCTGTACGGCCAGCACGGAGGAGTCACCGGGCACCGGCATGGGGCTGCCGTAGATGCGCGGCTCGGACCAGCCGTCGGACAGCTCGTCAGCTCCGGTCCGGCCGGGATTGCCGGCGCTCATGCGTGCGCCACCCGGGCGGGTCCGGCTTTGGGTCCACGCCGGGTCCGCTTGATCAGCCGCCGCAACAGCGCCAGGATCAGCACCGCGACCGCCACCGCCGTGATGATCTTGGTGACCGTTCCGATGGCGGTCGCCCGCAGGCTCAGTGGCACCGGCGTGCCGAGCTGGCGCCCGTCCGGTGTCTCCAGCCGCGCGATCACCTGGAACTTGCCGAGCCGTGCCGTGTGAGTCGGGATGCGGATCGTCTGGATGGAACGGGCCGCGATGGTCTCGTCGGTGAGCGGCGGGGCGGAGAAGCCGATGCCGGAGTCGGTCGGCGTCACCACGACGCGCACCGTGACCGGCTTGGGCAGCTGGTTGGACACGGTGACCACGATCGGGGAGTTGCTGGAGGAGAGGCTGTACGTTCCCACGGCCGGTGTCACCAGGTGCACCGCACCGGTGATGCCGTCGATGCGGGACTGCAGCTGCTCGACCACCCGTTCACCACCCGCCGGATCGGCCCGCCACGCGCTGGATTCGGCCCGCTGCAGCCCGAGGTTGAAGCCGGCCAGCAGCTGCGCGGCAGCGTCATTGTCGCGCAGCGCATCGTTCATAGACGCCACATCCGCGCCGATTGCCCGCACCTGCTCCAGTTGCGCGGGACGCACCTCGCCGGCCGGTTGCTCGGCCGCGGTGTTGAGCGCGCCCCTGTTCACCGGGGTCACGCCGGCCAACGCGTCCGGCACCGAGATCGGCGCGCTCCAGCCGGTCTGGCGCACGGCGGTCATGATCGAGGCCACCTTGTTCGGGGCGACGTCGGCGTAGCGGTCCGGAGCCAGCACCACGAAGTGGGTCCGGTCGGGCGCCTGCTCGGCCCGGATCGCCAGCTGCGCGATCAGCGTCTGTCCATCGTTCGGACCGCCGGAGCCGACCTTGATGGCACGCTTGAAGGTGGCCTCGAGGTTGCTGTCGAGCACCAGCGCGGTCGCGCTGCCCGAGGCCGAAGGCAGCGGAGAGATCGCGTCCGGCCGGGGTGAGATCGTGTTGCCTCCGGGCAGCGCCGCGTCGGACAGCAGCACGGTCGAAGTGCCGGTGCTGACCAGCGCGTCCAGCGCCTGCGTGCTCACCGCCTCGCCGGCCGGCCAGTCGAACTGGCCGGGGGACAGCCCGCTGGGCAGGTACGGCGCGATCCTGGCCTGCACCTGGCGATCCAGCGCCGTCGAGTAGGTCAGCCCGGCCCGGACCAGCGCGTTCACGTCGGGATCGGCGAAGCTGGTCAGCTCGACATCGTTCTTGGCCGCCACCGCCTTGAACCGGGCCAGCCAGGCGGCGGCCAGCGAGCCGCCGGTGCCGGGCACGGTGCCGCTGCCCTTGCGTACCCGGTAGCCGTCCTTGCTGGCCATCACCGCGAGGCTGTCCAGCAGGTCCGGATCGACCACCAGCGTCAATGGCACCTGGCCGCTCACCAGCTCCGGCACCTGCAGGGCCCGATCCAGCCGCCCACCGGGTGAGATCTCACCGGCGAGGCTCTCGTCGGTGAACACGTCGCTGTCGATGGAGCGGTGCGGGGCGTCCAGCAGCGGCCAGATCCAGGCCACCCGGACGGGCTGCGGCAGGTTCGGGAAAGACGGCAGCAACAGCTGCGTGCGGCCGATCTCGACCAACCCCAGGTTCGGGTCGCTGACGGCAGAGGCCACCAGCGAGTACGGGTACACCCCGTGGAAGCACAGGCACAGGTCGGCCACCGAGGTCAGGTAGTTCACGGTGACGCTGGCGTGCGGCAGCAGCCGCTGGTGCAGGTCCAGCGGATTGGGGACCGAGTAGTCCATCTGCGACGCCGGCACCGGGCTGGCGATGGCCTGGTCGAGGATGCTCTGTTGGCTGATCGTGGTGGCCCGCTCGATGCCGAACTGGACGTCGGAGTACGTAGTGTTGGTGTTGTTGGTGATGACCGCGACGATGCGCACCGGTTGCTCAGGATGCCGCGCGTCCGGGGTGCGGGGAGTCATGGAGACCAGGGAGACGGAGGCCGCGGCCGGCGGGGTGGACTGGGCCGAGGCCGGGGCCGACAGCGCGACGCTCGGCAGGGCCGCCACGCCGAGGACGGCCAGCAGCCCGCACAACCTGCGGATCAAGCGCTGTCCTTGAGCAGTCGAGTGGCCTGTTCGAGCAGGTTGCGCTCGTCGGAGTAGGCCAGCTGGTCCTGGATCTCGGGCAGCGGTACCCACGCCACCTCGGTGACCTCGACGTCCTCATCGGACAGCTCGCCGCCGACGGCGCGCATCAGGAAGTGGTGCACGGTCTTGTGGATGCGTCGGCCCTCCACCACGAACCAGAAGTCGATGGTGCCCAGCGCCCCGATGATCACGCCGTTGATCCCGGTCTCCTCGGCCACCTCGCGGACCGCGGCCTGCTCCAGTGTCTCGCCGGCCTCCAGGTGGCCCTTCGGCAGGGACCACAGCAGCCGGCCGCGGCGGTTCGTCCGGCCGATCAGGGCACCCCGCGGCACCGGGCCGGACAGGTCCAGGACCAGACCGCCGGCGCTGGTCTCATCGACTCTGGGCAGCCGCGGACGCCGGGTGGACGACGCGCGGGACATGCCCTGATGCTACTTGGCCTGCCAGTAGGGTCTGTCCAGGACGAAGGCGCGCCAGCCAGAGATCTTGCTGAGGAAACGAGGAACTCGGAAGTATGACCGGCAGTCCCGGTGAGCTGATCGACATCCCGCCGGTGGCCGGCTACCTCGGCCGGCTGTTCGCCGACGCCGGTCACCGGCTCTACCTGGTCGGCGGCCCGGTGCGTGACGGCCTGATGGGCCGCCCGGTCTCCGACCTCGACTTCACCACCGACGCCCGGCCGGAGCAGGTGCTGGCACTGCTCGAGCCGGCCGCGAGCGCGGTCTGGACCACCGGCATCGACTACGGCACCGTCGGGGGCCTGGTTCGTGGCGAGCCGTGTGAGATCACCACCTTCCGGGCCGACCGCTATGACCGGGTCAGCCGCAACCCGGTCGTCGCGTTCGGCGACTCGATCACCGACGATCTGCGCCGCCGGGACTTCACCATGAACTCGATGGCCCTGTCGGTGGTCGATCGCGAGTTCGTCGACCCCTACGGTGGCCTGGCCGACCTCGCGCGTGGACTGTTGCGCACCCCCGCGCCGCCGGCGGAATCGTTCGGCGACGATCCGTTGCGGATGTTGCGCGCCTGCCGCTTCGCCTCCCAGCTCGGTGCCAGAGTCGCCGACGAGACGTTCGCCGCGATGCGCGAGCTCAGCCCCCAGATCAGCCGGATCACCGCGGAGCGGATCCAGGCCGAGCTGAACAAGCTGATGCTCGGCGCGAACCCGCGTGAGGGGCTGGAGTTGCTGGTGGATTCCGGCCTGGCCGACCACGTGCTGCCGGAACTGCCCGCGCTGCGGATGGCCGACGACGAGCACGGCCAGCACAAGGACGTCTACGCCCACACCTTGCAGGTGCTGGATCAGGCGATCGACCTGGAGACCGACGGTCCGGACCTGATCCTGCGCTGGGCGGCGTTGCTGCACGACATCGGCAAGCCGCAGACCAGGCGGATCGCCGGCTCGCAGGTGACCTTTCACCATCACGAAGTGGTCGGGGCGAGGCTGACCAAGGCCAGGTTGAAGGCGTTGAAGTTCCCGAAGGACATGACCGACGACATCTCCCGGCTGGTATTCCTGCACCTGCGCTTCTACGGCTACGGCGAGGGTGCCTGGACCGATTCCGCCGTGCGCCGGTACGTGACCGACGCCGGGCCTTTGCTGCCCCGGCTGCACAAGCTCGTCCGCTCCGACACCACCACCCGCAACAAGCGCAAG
The DNA here is from genome assembly GCA_036261575.1 of Jatrophihabitans sp. Lineage (GTDB taxonomy): Bacteria > Actinomycetota > Actinomycetes > Mycobacteriales > Jatrophihabitantaceae > Jatrophihabitans_A. The sequence continues at coordinate 54,401 of DATAKO010000171.1, read as the reverse complement.
GCCTTGATCCTGTCTGCCAGCTATGACGACCTGGAAGAGCGCATCGCCCGGCTGCGCGAGCGGGAGGAGCTGGACGCGGTCCGGCCCGATCTGGACGGCACCGAGATCATGGCGTTGCTGGGCATCGGGCCGGGGCCGGTGGTCGGCCGGGCCTACCGGTACCTGCTGGAGCAGCGGATGGAGCGCGGCCCGCTGGCGCACGACGACGCCGTCGCCGAGCTGCGCCGCTGGTGGGCCGAGCAGCCGGGGGCGGCCGGCTGATCCGGCGCGTCGGTCAGGCCGCCGGCAGGTTCTCGGCCGGCTCTGCCGAGCGCAGCTCGGTGCCCGACCGTTCCGGATCCCTGGCCAGCAGGTAGCCGACGCCGGTGGCCAAGTAGAGCACCGCGATCGCGATCACAGCGAACGCCGACTTGCCGTTCTCGGGCAGCAGAATTGCGGTGATGACCGCCGAGGCCACGAAAACCACGTTGAACACGGTGTCGTAGATGGAGAACACCCGGCCGCGGAAGTCGTCGGCCACCCGCTGCGCGGTCAGCGTGTCGACGCAGATCTTCACGCCCTGCGCAGCCAGGCCGAGCAGCAGCGCGGCCGGCAGGAAGGTGGCGGGCCGGAACGGCAGACCCAGGACGAGCTCGACGACACCGGCACCGATGAGCAGCAGCGCCGGCCAGCGGGTGTAACCCAGCCGGCGCGCGGCGATGGGGGTGAGGTAGGCGGCCAGCCCACCGCCGATGGCGATCGCCACCACGATCTGTCCCAGGCCGGTCAGCCCGGCGCGCAGCAGCCCCTGATCGCGGAAGTAGTTGCGGTACAGCAGCAGCGTGCAGATCGCGGTGACCCCGTAGGCGAAGCGGTGGATGCCGATCACGATGAAGGCGCGCTGCACCGACGGGTGCGAGTGGATGTGGCGGACCCCGTCCGCCAGGCCGACCATGACGTTGCGTACCGAGTCCCGGTGGTTGCGGGTGTCGTCGTCCGGGCCAAGCTGCTTGCCGCCGAACCGGCCGGCGCGCAGGCCGCCCAGGGCGTAGAAGACGGCTGCTCCGAGCGCCACCGCGGCGTAGCCGCCGTTGCCGGTGCCGAAGGGTGCCCGCAGCCCGATGGCCAGGCCGCCACCGACCGCGGTAGCCACCGCGCCTGCCGTCACCGCCAGCGCGTTCGCGGTGATGAGCTGCTCGGGCCGGACCACGTGCGGCTGGGCTGCCGACAGGCCGGAGAGCACGAATCGGTTCACCGAGATGACCAACAGAGCCGACAAGTAGAACGGGCCGCCGTGCACGCCGGCCGCGATCTCGGCCGCTACGCCGACGACCATCAGGGAGCGCGTCAGGTTGGCCAGCATCAGCACCCGCTGGCGCGACCATCGATCCAGCAGCACCCCGGCGAACGGCCCGAGCAGAGAGTAGGGCAGCAGCAGGACGGCGAAGCCGGCAGCGACGTCACCTGCGCGGGCGGCCCGCTCAGGGTTGAACAGGATGGTGCCGGCCAGGGATGCCTGGAAGATCCCGTCGGCGAACTGGCCGAACAGCCGCACCGACAGCAGCCCGAGGTAGTCGTGCCGGCGCAGCACCTGGCGCCACACCGCCTCGGTGCGTACCGGCTGCGTTGCCACGGTGGTGCTCATCTCGTCGGTCAGGTGCCGTTGCCGAACATCGATCACTGTCTTCTCCTGAACGCTAGCCCGTGAGGCTGGGCTCTGGTGCAGGATGGAGCCGTGACCGCTGCGCCGAGCTGGCAGTTGCCTCCTGCTGCCCATCGACTGTTGATCGCCACACCTGACCTGTCCGACCCCGAGTTCTTCCGGACGGTGGTGTTCCTGATCGAGCATGACGACACCGGCACCGTCGGCGTGATCGTCAACCGGCCGTCGCACACCCCGGTCGGGCACATCCTGCCGGACTGGCAGGACGTGATGACCGAGCCCGCCGTGGTGTTCAACGGCGGTCCGGTCCAGAAGGACGGCGCCCTCGGGCTCGGCCGGCTGACCGGCAGCGCGAGCGCCGGTGCCGGCCTGCGCGCGGTCAGCGGTGGTCTGGCGCTGGTCGACCTGGACGCAGACGTGACCGGGGTTTCCGGTCACGCGACCGGCCTGCGGGTCTTCGCCGGGCACGCCGGCTGGGAGACCGGCCAGCTGGATGCCGAGATCGCCCAAGGAGGCTGGTACGTGGTCGCCGGCGGCCTGGACGACGTCTTCTCCGCCGATCCGGGCGGCTTGTGGCGGGCGGTGCTGCGCCGGCAGCCGGCGCCGCTGTCACTGCTGTCGACGTACCCGGTCGACATCGGGCTGAACTGAACGACCGCCTGCCGCTGCCAGGTTTCAAAGCGGGGTGCAGCTGGGTAGACCGGAAGTAGCGCAGCTGCCGGCCGAACCCGCGCCGGATGCGATGACGGCGAAGAGGTTGCCCGTGTCCGCCCCCGGTGTCGAAGCCAGCAAACCCGTCCGCAGCCTGGTGCCTGCTCGGCTCGACCGCCTGCCGTGGGCCCGGTTCCACTGGCTGATCGTGGTCGGCCTCGGCGTCTCCTGGATCCTGGACGGCCTGGAGATCCAGATCGTGTCCCAGGCCGGCTTCCAGAAGGATCTGGGCCTGTCCAACGGCGATGTGGGTGCCCTGGGGTCGGTGTACCTCATCGGCGAGGTGGTCGGCGCGCTGGTGTTCGGCCGCATCACCGACCGGATCGGCCGCCGCAAGATCTTCATCCTGACCCTGGCGATCTACCTCATCGGCTCCGGCCTGGCAGGGCTCTCGTTCAACCTGGTGATGCTTTTCGCATTCAGGTTCATTGCCGGGCTCGGCATCGGCGGCGAGTACTCGGCGATCAACTCCGCCATCGACGAATTGATCCCGTCGCACTACCGCGGCCGCGTCGACATCGCGATCAACGGCACCTACTGGGGCGGTGCGGCGCTGGGTGCGGCGGCCAACCTCTACCTGCTGTCGGACAGCTTCCCGTCCAGCACCTGGGGCTGGCGGATCGGCTTCTTCCTCGGGCCGGCCATCGGCCTGGCGATCATCGGCCTGCGCCGCCACATCCCGGAGAGTCCGCGCTGGCAGATGACGCACGGCTACCAGGACGCGGCCAACGCCACCGTCGACGAGATCGAGCAACGCGGGCGCGAGGACGGCCACGACCTGCCTGAGATCGACGAGTCGAAGGCGCTCAACATCGTGCCGCAGAAATGGATACCGTTCCCGGAACTGTTGCGGATCTTCTTCAGCAAGTACCGCAACCGAACCATCCTCGGCTTCACGCTGATGTCGACGCAGGCGTTTCTGTACAACGCGATCTTCTTCTCCTACGCCCTGGTGCTGCAGAAGTTCTTCAACGTCTCCGACGCGCACACCAGCTATTACTTCCTCCCGTTCGCGGTGGGCAATCTGGCGGGGCCGTTGCTGTTGGGCCGCCTGTTCGACTCGGTCGGCCGTCGCACCATGATCTCCGGCACGTACCTGATCTCAGGGGTTCTGCTGGCCATCTCGGCTGCGCTGTTCGGCGGCCATCACCTCAACGCGACGACCCAGACCGTCTTCTGGTGCGTGATCTTCTTCTTCGCCTCGGCCGGTGCTTCCTCGGCGTACCTGACCGTGAGCGAGATCTTCCCGCTGGAGCTGCGGGGCCAGGCCATCGCGGTGTTCTTCTCGATCGCGCAGATCTTCGGTGCCATCGCGACCTCCCTGTACGGCCACCTGATCGGAGGGGCGCACGTGCAGAACCCGAAGACCGGCCCGCTGACCTTCGGCTACTTCCTGGGCGCGGCGATCATGATCATCGGCGGCTTGGTCGCGGCGGTGCTGGCGGTGAACGCCGAGCGCAGGTCACTGGAGGACGTGTCCGATCCGCTGTCCAAGGTCGACGAGCCGGCTGCGGCGTGAGGAGCAGATCGTGACTGATCAAGCTGATACCCAGGTTGCGAACGCCCCGGTCCAGGTCGATGGGCCGGTGAGCCCGATCGTGGTCGGCGTGAGCCGCCGGACCGGTTCGCTGGACGCGCTGCGGTGGGCGGCGGCGGAGGCGCAGCTGCGACAAGCACCGGTGCTGGCGGTCACCGCGTGGCGTGGTCCACGGGCACCCGCTGCGCCGGGTGGGCGACCGCCGGCCATCTCACCGGAGCCGCTCGAGGACGCCTTCGCGCTGGAGCGTGCCCGGATCCTCGAGCGGCTGGAAGCTGCGCTGGGTGGGCTGGCGGCGTTGAACATCCGGTATTCGCTGCGCCGTGGGTCTGCGTCGTCGGTGCTGCTGTCGGCTGCGGTGGGAGCACAGTTGCTGGTGCTCGACTCGCCGCGCTCGGGGGCACTGAGCACGCTGGCCAAGAGCATGATCGCGCCGCAGGTCATCTTCCGGGCTCCCTGCCCGGTGGTGCTGATGCCACCGCCGGTGGACTCCGCGGCGGATGTACTGCCTTCCGGTGGCCTCACTGCCCCGGACCCGGTCTGACGTCCTCCTGTCTCCGCGTCGAGCGGTGACTCTGCCTCCGTCTCTACATCGAGTGGTGACTTCGCCACCGTCATGGTGGAACGAATTGTGCGGCCCGAACCCACCCTGCCATGGCAGGAACTACGTGGATTCGGGCCGCACAATGGCAGCCAGTACCGGCTGGGTCAGCGCTCGACCTCGCCCTTGATGAACGCTGTGCCTTTCGCGCTCACCGGGGTGGCTGGGTCAGCGCTCGACCTCGCCCTTGATGAACGCTTCTACCTGCTCGCGGGCGGTGGTGTCGTCGTACTGCACCGGCGGCGACTTCATGAAGTAGCTCGACGCGGACAGGATCGGGCCGCCGATGCCGCGGTCCTTGGCGATCTTGGCGGCGCGCAGGGCGTCGATGATGATGCCGGCCGAGTTCGGCGAGTCCCACACCTCGAGCTTGTATTCCAGGTTCAGCGGCACCTCGCCGAACGCGCGGCCCTCGAGCCGGACGTAGGCCCACTTGCGGTCATCCAGCCACTGCACGTAGTCCGACGGGCCGATGTGCACGTTGCGGTCGGCAATCTTGCCGGCCAGCGGACCGGTCAGGTTCGAGGTGACGGACTGCGTCTTGGAGATCTTCTTGGACTCCAGGCGGTCGCGCTCGAGCATGTTCTTGAAGTCCATGTTGCCGCCGACGTTGAGCTGGTACGTCCGGTCCAGCACCACACCGCGGTCCTCGAACAGCTTGGCCATCACGCGGTGGGTGATGGTGGCGCCGACCTGCGACTTGATGTCGTCACCGACGATCGGCACCCCGGCGTCCTCGAACTTCTTGGCCCACTCCGGCGTGCCGGCGATGAAGACCGGCAGTGCGTTGACGAAGGCCACGCCGGCGTCGATGGCGCACTGGGCGTAGAACTTGGCCGCATCTTCCGAACCGACCGGCAGGTAGCAGATCAGCACGTCGACCTGGGCCGCCTTGAGCGCGGCGACAACGTCCACCGGCTCCTCGTCCGACTCCTCGATCGTCTCGCGGTAGTACTTGCCCAGGCCGTCCAGGGTGTGACCCCGCTGCACCGGCACGTCCAGCGGCGGCACGTCGCAGATCTTGATGGTGTTGTTCTCCGAGGCGACGATGGCCTCCGAGAGGTCCCGGCCGACCTTCTTGGCGTCCACGTCGAACGCGGCCACGAAGTTGATGTCGCGGACGTGGTACGGGCCGAACTGCACGTGCATCAGGCCCGGCACGGTGCTCGACGGGTCCGCGTCACGGTAGAAGTGCACGCCCTGGACCAGCGACGCGGCACAGTTTCCGACGCCGACGATGGCAACCCGGATCGGGCCGCCGCCGGCGTTGTTCTCAGTAACCGAACCCATCGGGTTCCTCCTCGTTGTGTTGGTGGTTGTGCTCACGTGGTGAGTGCGCCGGCGCCGACGACGGTGCCGTGCGCTCGGTTTCGATCAATTCGTTGAGCCAGCGGACCTCGCGGTCGACCGACTCGAGGCCGTGCTCCTGCAGCTGCAGGGTGTAGCGATCCATCCGCTCCCGGGTGCGGGCCAACGAGGCGCGCATCCCGTCCGCCTGCTCAGTCATCCGCTGGCGGCGACCTTCCAGGATCTGCAGCCGGATGTCCGAACGGGTCTGGCCGAAGAAGGCCAGGCGGGTGCCGAAGCCCTCGTCGTCGTAGGCTTCCGGCCCGACCTCGGCCAGGAGCGCGGCGAAATGCTCCTTGCCCTCGGCGGTCAGCCGGTAGACCTTCTTGGCTCGCTTGGACTTCAGGCCGACCTCCGCGGGACCGTCCAGCGGCACTTCCTCGTCGATCCAGCCCGCGTCCTGCAACCGTCGCAGGGACGGGTACAGCGAACCGTAGGAGAAGGCCCGGAAGGCACCGAGCAGGGTCGACAACCGCTTGCGCAGCTCGTAGCCGTGCATCGGTGACTCGCTGAGCAATCCGAGAATCGCGATTTCCAGCATCCCGCCGTCCTCCTTCCCGCTCCCGTGGTGCCGCGACTGGCGCAAAGATGTATCGCGACGATACATCACCTCGATGCATCGTCCTGTCATGTATCGGGACTGGCCCGCCCCAGCCCAGGGCATTGTGCGGCCCGAAACGACGCTGAAAACCCCATATTCGCGTCGTTTGGGTCCGCACAATGCGGAGAGGGTCGGCAGAACCGGCCACGCAGGGCTCCGCTTCAGCCAGCGGTAGCTGAGAAGACCTTGCAGAATCCTCAGGTGCGGCCCGTACTGTGCCGAGGTCGCCCCCATCGACCCTGACGTCGATCCGACCCGAGGAGTATTGCCGATAGTGTCCGACGAATACGGACCCACCACTCGCAATGTCGGCCGGCGCCGGTCCCCGGAGCAGGACCTCGGCTGGTGGCGGCGACGCCGCGCCCGTAAGAAGCGGCGGCTGGCGGCGATGTCGCGCAGCAAGCGCATCTGGCGTCGGATCGGCATTCTCGGCACCTGGCTGCTGGCGCTGCTGGCTGTTCTGGTCACCGCGTTCGCGTTCGTCATGTACTCGGTCGCCCACGTGCCCGGCCCGGACGAGCTGCAGACGAACCAGACGGCGACTCTGATGTACGCAGACGGCTCCACCATGGCGACCATCACCGGTGGCCAGAATCGGACGAGCGTGCCGCTGTCGCAGGTGCCGGTGTACGTGCAGAACGCGGTGATCGCGGCGGAAGACCGGGGCTTCTACACCGAGCCCGGCATCTCCATTCGCGGCACGGTACGGGCCGCCCTGAACGACCTGCGCGGCGGTAACACCCAGGGTGGTTCCACGATCACCCAGCAGTACGTCAAGAACGCCTACCTCAACTCCTCGCAGACGCTGAGTCGCAAGCTGAAAGAGCTGGCGATCTCGCTGAAGCTGTCTCGCGAGTACTCCAAGGCAGACATCCTGCAGAACTACCTCAACACCATCTACTTCGGCCGGCAGGCGTACGGCATCCAGGCTGCCGCGCACGCCTACTTCGGCGTTGACGTGAGCAAGCTGACGGTGGCTCAAGGCGCGTTGCTGGCGGCGGTGATCAAGTCGCCGGAGTACTACGACCCCCGGATCACGCCGGCAGCCGCCAAGGCCCGCTGGGGCTACGTGGTGGACGGAATGGTGTCCATCGGCAAGCTGACCCAGGCCCAGCGGAACGCGCTGACGTTCCCGACCACGATCAAGCCGCACAGCGTCGCCTCGGTGCTGGACGGACCCCTGGGACTGGTCTGGCGCCAGGTCAAGGCGGAGCTGTCCAACGACGGCATCGACCCGGCCTCGATCAATACCAAGGGCCTGCGGATCACCACCACCATCGACCGCTCGGCCCAGGTGGCTGCGCAGAACGCCATCGCCGACACGTATGCCAACCTGCAGCCGTTCCAGCAGAACCTGCGCCCGGCACTGACGGCGATCGACCCCAAGACGGGCGCGGTGATCGCGTACTACGGCGGCAAGGACGGCACCGGGCTGGACTACGCGCAGTCGTGGCGTGAACCCGGCTCCACCTTCAAGCCGTACGTCACGGCGACCGCGCTGACGCAGAACCTGCAGGGCAAGAAGCCGGCGTTCACCATCCAGTCGGTGTTCGACGGGTCCTCGCCCCAGAAGGTCGGCAATTACGAAATCCAGAACGACCCGAGCGATCCGAAGTACGGCTCGTACACCCTCAAGCAGGCCACCACGCTGTCGTTGAACACCGTGTTCGCCAAGCTCACCGAGGACGTCACGCCGGATGCCGTGCTGCGGACCGCGCGCGCGATGGGGATCCCGGCGGTCCAGTCCGACACCGGCCCCAACCCTGGTGCGCCGACACTCATGCGCAACGGGGTCGCCGATATCTACCTCGGCATCGGCAACTACCCGGTGCGGATCCTGGACCAGTCCGTCGGGTACGCCACCCTGGCCGACGGAGGCGTCTACCGGCCGTCTTACTTCATCCAGAAGGTCACCGACGCCAAGGGCAACGTCCTGTACCAGCACCGTGACCACGGCAATCGGGTGCTCGACCCGCGGGTCGCCAACGACACCACGCTGGCGATGGAAGACGTTGCGTCGACCTCGGGCATCGGGCTGTCGCGGCCGGTGGCTGCCAAGACCGGCACCGTGCAGTTGGGCAACACCGCCGATTCCTCCGACGGCTGGACGGTCGGCTTCACGCCGCAGGTGGCCGCCGCGTCCTGGGTCGGCTCGGACAAGCTCGAGCCGCTGTACGACCGCAACCACAATTCCGAGTACGGGCGGGACCTGGCGGGGTCGGCCTGGCAGAAGTTCATGTCGAACTACCTGAACGGCAAGCCGGTCGAGAACCTCGCGACGACGCAAGAGGTCGGCCAACCGGCGCAGCCGACCAGCTCGGCGCCGAGTTCGACGGCGGCCACCACCACCGCGCCCCCCACCACGTCGGCGCCGAAGACGACCGCGCCGCCCACCACCTCGGCGCCGGTGCGCTCGTCCACCCCGCCGCCGACCTCCTCCGCGCCGCCCCCGTCCTCCTCGGCGCCGCCGAGCAGTTCTCCGGCCCCGACGAAGTCATCCGCTCCACCGGGTGCCGGAGCGGTGCCCACTGGTAGCCCGGGCGGTTGATCCAGCCTTCTAGGCTGGGCGCCATGGTGACCACCGCCCCGAGCATCGAGGACGAGACGATCGCTCGCGCCAGTGCGCTCGTCGGTGGCCCGCTCGGCCGCTATGCCCGCTACCGCGGCTCCTGGTGGACGCCGGTGCGAGTGCTGTTGGCGATCGCCGCGTTCACACTGCTGCTCGGCTACGGCGAGAAGCTGCCGTGCGCGGATGCCAACTGGGTGGCGAACAAGCAGTACACCCACATGTGCTACTCCGACGTGATCCCACTGTGGTCGGCCGAAGGTCTGGACAAGGGCCAGGTGCCCTACCGTGACCATGCGGTGGAGTACCCGGTGCTGACCGGTGGCTTCATGTACCTGTCGGCCGAGCTCACGCATGGCTGGACCTCGCTGGCGCACAGCGGCTGGTTGCCCGGCACCAGCGACACCATCATGTTCGGCGTCATCACCTGCGCGCTGCTCGGCATCTGCGGGCTGATCGCGGTGTACGCGACTGCGGGCGCGGCGGGTCGAAGACGGTTCTGGGACGCCGGGCTGTTCGCAGCCAGCCCGCTGCTGATCTTTCACGCCTTCTCCAACTGGGACCTGCTGGCGATGGCGTTCGCGTCTGGCGCGCTGTGGGCGTGGGCGGCGAAGAAGCCCATCCTGGCGGGCGTGCTCATCGGATTGGGCACCGCCGCGAAGCTCTATCCGGTCTTCCTGTTGTTCCCGCTGGCGTTGCTGGCCTGGCGCTCGCGGCTCTGGCGGCCGGTCGTCGGCGCCGCGGTGGCAGCCGCGGTCAGCTGGCTGGCGGTCAACCTGCCGATCGCGCTGGCCTGGACCGATGGCTGGAAGGAGTTCTACAGCTTCTCCGAATCGCGGCCGGCCGAAGCGAGCACCTTCTGGGCGATGCTGAACCACTACTTCCCGGACCAGTTCTCCTCACCGAGCGGAGGCTGGACGCCGCCTGGTGCCGCGGTAGCCGTGGTGCTGCTCCTCGCGTTGGCCGGGGTGGGCTGGCTGGCGCTGAGCGCCCCGGCCAGGCCGCGGCTGGCTCAACTGGCATTCCTGACGGTGACGGCCTTCCTGCTCACCACGAAGGTCTGGAGCCCGCAGTACTCCATCTGGCTCGTGCCGCTGCTCGCGCTCGCGCGGCCGCGGTGGCGGATCGCGATCGTGTGGCAGATCTCGGAGATCGCGGTGTGGGTGGCGACGCTGTTGTGGCTGCTGGCCGGCAGCGATCCGAGCAAGGCGATGACCTACGAAGGCCTGACCTGGTTCCTGCTCATCCGCGACGCCATCCTGCTGCTGATCGTCGGCTTGATCATTCTCGAGATGTGGCATCCCGAGCGTGATGTGGTGCGCTGGGCGGATCAGCCCGATCCCGGCGCGGGCCTGTTCGCCGACGCGCCAGGTGACCGCGTGCTGCGCCGGGCCGCGGCTGCTTCTACAGTGCAGACGTGACCGAAGCCGCCGCCCCGCCCGCTGTGCCGGCCGAGCCTGTGGACAGCCTGGTCAGCACGCATCACACCATCCGGGTGGGTCGCCGGTCGCTGTCCTACACCGCCACCGCCGGCCGGGTGGTGTTGCGCGAGGAGACCCTGTCCGACGGTACGTATCAGGGGCCTGCCGCCAAGGCCGAGCTCTTTCTGACCAGCTACGTCCTCGATGGCACCGACGCGGGCACACGGCCGGTCATCTTCATCTTCAACGGTGGCCCTGGATCGTCCTCGGTGTGGCTGCACCTGGGACTGTTCGGCCCGCGTCGGATCGTGATGGGCGACGCCGGGGCCCTGACCGGACCGCCCTGGGCCCTGGCCGACAACGCCGAGACGCTGCTGGCCCATGCGGATCTGGTGTTCATCGATCCCGTCTCCACCGGGTACTCCCGTGCCGTTTCGGGGCAACCGGCTGACGAGTTTCACGGTTACAGTCGCGATCTGGATGCGATCGGCGAGCTGATCCGGCTGTGGACCTCCCGCAACGCGCGCTGGCTCTCGCCCAAGTTCGTGGCCGGCGAGTCCTACGGCACCCTGCGCGCGGCCGCGCTGGTCGAGTTGTTGCAGAGCCGGTTCGGGCTGTACTGCAACGGCGTCATCCTGATTTCCAGCGTGCTGAACATGGCGACGCTGCGACCGCATGCCGACAACGACCTGCCGACGGCGCTGTTCCTGCCCACCTATGCAGCCATCGCGCACTACCACGGCAAGCACGGCCGCAAGTCGCTGCGCACGGTGCTGCGCGAGGCGGAGGAATACGCGGCTCGGGACTATCCGTACCTGCTGTCGCGCGGGCACCGCCTGTCCGAAGGTGAGCGGGTGGACGCGGCGACGAAGCTTGCCGAGCTCACCGGCCTGCCGGCCGACTACGTGCTCCGCGCGGATCTGCGGCTGGAGGCCAACCACTTCTTCACCGAGTTGCTGCGGGCGGAGGGTCGTACCGTCGGCCGTCTCGACGGGCGGTTCACCGGCTGGCTGCACGAGGGCAACGCCGAGGTCTATGACGAGGACGCCAGCTATGACGCGATCCTCGGTCCGTACGCAGCCGGCATCAATCACTACCTGCGCGCCGAGCTCGACTACGTCAACGACCTGCCCTACGAGATGATCTCGCCCAAGGTCGCGCCGTGGTCGTACAAGGAGTTCGAGAACAAGTCGGTCACGGTCACGCAGGCCCTCGCCCGGGCAATGCGGGCCAACCCGCGGCTGCGGGTGCACGTTGCCTTCGGCTATCACGACGGTGCGACGCCCTACTTCGCGGCCGAGTACGTCCTGGCGCACCTGCCCATCCCGCCGGAGTTGCGGGTCAACATCGAGTCGGCGTACTACCCCGCAGGCCACATGATGTACGTGCACGAGCCGTCGCGCGTCCAGCAGTCGGCTGACCTCGCAGAATTCGTACAGCGGTCCTGCTGAGCTGGCCGCCGCATTACTCGGTCGCTGGCCCCCTCCGGGCTTGGGTAGCCTGACTGTCGTCTTTCCTTCCAGCCTTGGGGAGTTGCCGTGTTGCTGCGGATGTCGTCGTTGTTCCTGCGTACCTTGCGGGACGACCCGGCCGACGCCGAGGTGCCCAGCCACCGGTTGATGGTCCGGGCCGGCTACGTGCGCCGAGTGGCGCCCGGCATCTACAGCTGGCTGCCGCTGGGCATGCTGGTGCTGCGCAACGTCGAGCAGATCGTGCGCGAGGAGATGAATGCGATCGGCTCGCAGGAGGTGCTGTTCCCTGCTCTCATCCCGCGGGAGATCTTCGAGGCGTCGGGCCGCTGGCACGACTACGGTGACGGCCTGTTCCGGCTGAAGGACCGCAAGGACGTCGACTACCTGCTCGGGCCCACACACGAGGAGCTGTTCACCCTGCTGGTGAAGAGCGAGTACTCCTCCTACAAGGATTACCCGGTCTCGCTCTACCAGATCCAGACCAAGTACCGCGACGAGGCGCGGCCGCGGGCCGGCGTGCTTCGGGGTCGCGAGTTCATCATGAAGGACTCGTACTCCTTCGACCTCACCGACGAAGGCCTGCAGGCGTCCTACCAGGCACATCGTGATGCCTACGAGCGCATCTTCCGCCGGCTGGGCTTCGACTACCGCATCGTGTTCGCGGTGTCCGGGGCGATGGGTGGCTCCGCGTCGGAAGAGTTCCTCGCGCCCACCCCCTCCGGTGAGGACACCTTCGTGCAATGCACGAACTGTGACTACGCCGCCAACACCGAGGCCGTCGAGATTGCAACGCCCGAGCCACATGACGGTTCGGACTACCCCGCGTCGGTCGAGCTGGACACGCCTGACACGCCGACGATCGAGACCCTGGTGGCAGCACTCAACGGCTACGACTGGTCCTCGGCCGGTATCGCGGCGCCGGGGGATTTCACCGCTGCCGACACGCTGAAGAACGTGGTGCTCAAGACCCTCAACCCGGGCGCCAGCGAGTGGGAGCTGCTGGTCGTCGGTGTGCCCGGCGATCGCGAGGTCGACCTCAAGCGACTCGGCGGCCAGCTGGAACCGGTGCTGGTGGAGCAGGCCGGTGCCGAGGATCTGGCGAAGGTGCCCGGTCTGGTGAAGGGCTACATCGGCCCCCAGGTGCTCGCGGAGCTGAAGGTGCGCTACCTGGTCGATCCGCTGGTGGTCGAGGGCTCGGCCTGGGTCACCGGCGCGAACGTGGCAGGCAAGCACGCGGCCTTCGTTGTGCGCGGTCGCGACTTCATACCGGACGGCGAGATCGGGGCGGTCGAGATCCGCGACGGTGACCGTTGTGCGCGCTGCGGTTCGCCCCTGGAGATCGCCCGCGGGATCGAGCTCGGGCACGTGTTCGCGCTCGGGCGCAAGTACGCGGAGACCTTCGGGCTCACCGCCCTCGGGCAGGACGGCAAGCCGGTGACGATCACGATGGGTTCCTATGGCGTCGGCGTCACTCGAGCGGTTGCGGCGCTGGCCGAGCAGACCTACGACGAGTCCGGCCTGTGCTGGCCCCGCGCGGTCGCGCCGGCCGACGTGCAGATCGTGCCGACGTTGAAGGACGACGCGACCGTGGCCGAGGCGGAGCGGCTGGCCGGCGAACTTGCCGGCCTCGGCGTGCGGGTGCTGTTGGACGATCGGAAGGCCTCGCCCGGGGTGAAGTTCAAGGACGCGGAGCTGCTCGGTGTGCCGACCATCCTGATCCTGGGTCGCGGGCTGTCGGACGGGCTGGTCGAGTTGCGTGACCGCAAGTCCGGGGAGCGGCAGGAGATCTCCCTGACCGAGGCTGTCGGCGCTGTGCAGGCGGCCGTCGCCGGCTGACCTCGATCCGCTCGCTGGCAGCGCAGAGCCGGCGGGCACGGCTCAGCCCGCGTAGTCGCGAAGGAAGGCGATTTCGCTGGCCTGCCCGTCGGCTGGTGTCTCGACGAGCGTGTCGCAGCCGGCGAGCTTGACGATCTCGCCGATCGCCTCGGGCTGGATGAAGCCGGTGCCGAAGTTGGTGTGCCGGTCGGCGCCGGAGTCGAACTCGTCGCGGCTGTCATTGGCGTGGATGAGATCGATGCGACCGGTGATCGCCAGCACCCTGTCGACGATGTCGGTGAGGTCTTCGCCTCCGGCGTGCGCGTGACAGGTGTCCAGGCAGAAGCCCGGACCGTACTCGCCGATGGCATCCCACAGCCGAGCGATCGCGTCCAGGTGACGCGCCATCGCCTTGGTGCCGCCCGCGGTGTTCTCGATCAGGATCGGCAGCGGAAAGCCGCCGGTTTCGGCCGCGTTGGCGAAGGCCTTGCGCCAGTTGGCGACTCCCACGGCTGGATCATCGTCACCGGTCACGTGCCCGCCGTGCACGATCAGGCCTTTCGCCCCGATCGCGGCCGCCGCCGCGGCGTGCTGGCCGAGCAGCTTGCGGCTCGGGATGCGGATCCGATTGTTGGTCGTGGCGACGTTGAGCACGTAGGGCGCATGGATGTAGATGGCCAGGTCGCTCGCGGCTAGCTCGGCCGCCTGCGGATGTGCCTTGGGGGCTTTCCAGCCCTGCGGGTCGGCCAGGAAGAACTGCACCACGGCGGCATCGACCGCGTTCGCGTGCCGGAGTGGATCGGTGGAGTCGACATGAGCGCCAATCACCCGCTGGGGGGATGCGGCTGGGTTCGCAGGCATGGGCACAGGCTACGGTCCGGCTCCGACACTTCCGCCTGATGACTGTTCGAAGCAGCCCTGTCCACAGCCGCACCAGCTGTCCACAGATCCGGCCGGACGTCGCATCGGGGTCGCGAGCAGCGGTGAGATCGACGGGTGACAAGATTCCTTCGTTTTCTCTTTCTGCCATTGATGATTCTCGGCGCGATCGGGCTTGCGCCGGTGCCGGCCGCGCTGGCCGCGGCACCCGTGGACCACCGAAGCCTGGGTCCCAACGATCCCTCTGAACTGCCAGGGGCCGGCTTCCTGCTCACCGATCCCTATCAAGGGGCATCGCGGGCGTACTGGGCCGGGGCATACCGGTCGGTGGCCGGCCAGCGGTCTTACTGCATCGATGATTACTACGACTATCCCGAGCCCGGCTACGGCTACCGAACGACAGAGGTGGCAAGCCTGCCCGGCAGGCCCGGTTCGAATCAGGGCGCCTACGGTCACGACGCGGCCAGGATCGCCTGGATTGTGAACCGCTACGGTGCCTCCGGCGCTGCGACGACGGATGCGGAAGTGTCGATGGCGATCAACCTGCTGATGCACTCGGCCCCGTTCAACCGCAGTTACTACGGCTACTTCGTGGCTCAGTTGAACGCGATCGACAGCGGCATCGTGCCGGCCATCAATCGCATGCTGGCAGAGTCAGACCGGTCGGCCGGCCCTTACCGCGTCGAGGTACGGATGGGCCCCTCCCCCGGCGTCGGCGGCACCGGTCGGTTCGACGTGCTGGTGCGCAGCGCCCATGGCATCGCCTTGCCGTGGGTGCCGGTGACCGTCCGGCCGTCGGCTGGCATGCGACTGCTCAGCCCCGCCCCTGGTTCCACCGGACACTCCGCCGTTGCCAGCTTCCGCTACGTCGCTGACACCAGTGGCACCCTCTCGATCGCCGTAACGGGACGGGCTCTGCCCAACCCGGAGCTCCGGCTGGGCTACTCACCGAGCCACAGTTCTGCCAACTTCGGTTCCGGATCGCAACGAGTAGCCCTTGTCTCGTCCCGGCCGCTGATCTGGACGCCGCCCGCGGGCGGCCACGTTGTGGTGCACCCGCCGGCGCTGCACACCGTCGTGGACGGTGGTTCGGTGGCACGCCGTCCAGGCGAGCCGGTGACCGATCAGGTGTCGGTCACCGGACTTGCGGCCGGCATCTCCTACAAACTGCAGGCCACCCTGCAGGACTCGGCAGGCACGGTGTGTGGCAGCACGTCCACGCTTGTCCACAGCGATCGCGCCGGGCGGCTCGACGCACACACCGGGCCGGTGCCCGTCTGCGGTTCCGGGACGGACACGTTCAGTGAACGGCTGCTCATCGGCCAGGTGCTGGTCGGGAGCAGCCCACCGGGTCAGCCCGCGGAAACCTTCGTGGTTACGCCGGTCATCCGGACGGCGGTCGCCGGCGGCAACGGCGCGCGGCCGCAGGGAACCGCCGTATCCGACCACGTTCAGATGGCCGGCCTGCCGGCCCGCGCACTCCGGCTGCTGGTGGTGCTGATGGACGCAACGGGGCGGCCGTGTGCTCACGTCAGCGTTCCCATCACGCCGGACGCCGGTGGCGCAGCGACCGTGCTCACCCCATCGGTGAAGGCCTGCGGCGTCACCCGCAACACATTCGTGGAGCAGGTTCTGGACGCGAAGGGCACGGTCCTGGTCGCGTCGGCGCCGTGGCTGCCGGCGGAGACGTTCCCGCTCGCCCCGCCGGCGCCGAGCGCGCCCCGGAGCCCGATGCCGACCCGGCCGCCTACGGCTGGCGGACCGACCCCGCAGCTTGCGCTGACCGGCATGGGCTCCCGGCTTGCCTTGGTGGGCGGGCTGCTCTCGCTCGGAGTCGGCGGACTCCTGCTCGTTGCGAGCCGGCGAACATGACCGGGGCACTGCCCGAGCGCCGCGATCAGTACGAAACGCGGCAGCTGGCAAGGAATACCAGTCACCGATTGCGGGCAACCTCGTTGTATCGGAGGACGCATGCAAGTTACTCGGCAGTAGCGACGATCGGCTGGCGGCCGCCGGCTCGAGAAACGTCACGGAGAGGGGTCTGGATGAGGATCCGTCGGGCAGCAGCAGCCGTTACGGCCGCCGTTCTCGCGGGTGCCGCGGCCACGCTCATCTCCTCTGAGGGCAGTTCCGCAGCAACGCCGCCGCCCCCCACCCAGATCTCGCTCAACCTGAGTGGCATGGCTTCAAGGGCATGTCCGCTGCCGCTTAATGGCTCGATGGCAGTCCAACCTGGTACGACAGTGCAATTCATGCCGGACGTGCTTCTGAACGCACTTTCTAGGGAGAATCTGACGATCAGGCCAGCGCCGGACTCATCTGATGCGACGAGTTCAAGGACCATCGATGGCTTAGATGGTTTGAACGGAAAGATCGCATTCACGAAGACCGGCACCTATTCTCTGTCCTGGGTCACCACTCCGGTACCCATGCTCGGCATTCTTTCCGCATCGCAGGCGGGAAAGTTGATCATCAGCTCGAACGCCCAGCAGTGCGTCGTCGCCGTGCAGGTTCCGACGCCGAGCGTGTCTGTACCAGGCGCCGGGCCGGTGAACAGCATCGTCAACGGCATCGCCGGGGGTGCAGTCAGCGGCGTGAACAACGCGCTGGCGCCCGTGAACTCCGCGGTGGGGCCGGTCTTGGGCACGGTGAACGGCGCCGTCGGTAGCGCGACCGGCGGCGGTGCCTCCGGTGGAGGCCAGTCCGGTACCAGTGGCGGTTCCACGCTCGGCACCATCTACAAACCGAGCTCGCTCACGCCCGCCCAGCAGCGGGTGCCGCAGGGTGGTGACTCTGGTGGTGGCGGTGGCGGAGCGAGTAGCTATGGCGGAAGCGACGGCGCATCGGTCAACGCCCCGGACATCTCCTTCAAGGGCATCGGTTCGGCTAAGCCTGCGGAGCAGGTGAAGTCCGGCGGCTCGCCCAAGACGGTCGACCTCGCGGCGAACAAGCCGCAGTCGGCGCTCGGCGGCTGGGCCAATCTCATCGTGCTGGCCGCCGTGCTCGCACTGTCCGGTGCAACGGCGTTCTATGCCCGCACCTACCTGCTGCATCCGCTGCCGGCTACGGTTCGACCCCAGGTCTGATACCGGCCGGCCTGTGCACTGCCAGAGCGGCTCGCCAGCCGCCGCAACAGGGCATACCGTCGCCCGCCCGTCCACGCATGTTCTGGCCGGGAGCGCCCGCTCGATTTCGTCGGACGGCGCGCGCCCGGTAGCCTGACAGGGTTGTCCGACTGTCGGTGACGCCAGGTGTCACCCGTCGCACAGGTCAGCCAGTCCTTCGGGGCAGGCAGGCTGTTCGAGTCGGACGCACCCTCCTGCCACGGAGAGTCCGTGGCCGCACAGTCCACAGGAGGCTGGGGTAAACCCATGCGCCATTACGAAGTCATGGTCATCCTTGACCCCGAGCTCGATGAGCGGACGATCGCTCCGTCGCTCGACACGTTCCTCTCCGTCATCAAGAACGACGGTGGGTCTGTTGAGAAGGTCGACATCTGGGGCCGCCGTCGCCTCGCGTTCGAGATCAAGAAGAAGTCCGAGGGCATCTACGCCGTCATCGATCTGAATGCTGAGCCTGCCTCGGTGATCGAGCTCGATCGCCAGCTCAACCTGAACGAGTCCGTGCTGCGGACCAAGGTGCTGCGCCCGATCGCGAAGAAGGCCCCCGGCAAGAAGGCCGAAGAGAAGAAGTCGGCCTGATGGCGGGCGAGACCGTCATCACGGTGGTCGGCAACCTCACCGCCGACCCGGAGCTGCGGTTCACCCCGTCAGGTGCCGCTGTCGCCTCCTTCACCGTCGCATCCACGCCGCGGACCTTCGACCGCCAGACGAACGAGTGGAAGGACGGCGAGGCTCTTTTCCTGCGCTGCTCCATCTGGCGGCAGGCGGCCGAGAACGTCGCAGAATCCCTGCAGCGGGGCATGCGCGTCATCGTCCAGGGCCGGCTGCAGCAGCGCTCCTACGAGACGCGCGAGGGCGAGAAGCGCACGGTCATCGAGATGCAGGTCGACGAGGTCGGCCCGTCGCTGCGCTATGCCACCGCGAAGGTGAACCGCACTCAGCGCGGATCTTCCGGTGGCGGCGGTTTCGGCGGCGACTCCGGTCCCGGCGCGAGCAGCTCCGGCGGCTCGTCCGACGACCCCTGGTCGAACGCAGGCCCTGCCGGCGGCTTCTCCGACGAACCGCCCTTCTAGACATCAGCTCTTTTACTTCACAACGGAGTTTTCATCATGGCCAAGCCACCCATTCGTAAGCCCAAGAAGAAGTCGAACCCGCTCAAGACCTCCAAGATCGAGGCGATCGACTACAAGGACACCGCCCTGCTGCGCAAGTTCATCTCGGACCGGGGCAAGATCCGCGCCCGCCGAGTGACCGGCGTCAGCACCCAGCAGCAGCGTGAGATCGCCAAGGCCGTCAAGAACGCCCGCGAGATGGCGTTGCTGCCGTACACCTCGACCGCACGCTAGAAGGGGCGAGAACGCAATGAAGCTCATCCTGACCCGTGAGGTCAACGGTCTCGGCCAGCCCGGCGACGTCGTCGAGGTTGCAGACGGCTATGGCCGCAACTACCTGGTTCCGCGTGGCGCTGCCATCGGCTGGACCAAGGGTGCTGAGAAGCAGATCAGCCAGATCAAGCGTGCGCAGGACGCTCGCGAGATCCGTGGTCTCGACCACGCCAAGGAGATCAAGGCTCAGCTCGAAGGCCTGTCCGTGACACTCACCGCCCGCGCCGGCGACGGCGGCAAGTTGTTTGGCTCGGTTACCCAGTCCGATATCGCCAACGCGGTGAAGGCCGCCGGTGGACCCACCGTGGACAAGAAGCGGGTGCACCTGCCCGGCCACATCAAGACCACCGGTGCGCACACCGTCACCATCGAGCTGCACTCCGACGTGGTGGCCACAGTGCCCGTCACCGTGTCCGCGAGCTGATCCGCGACCGCTAACAGACACTCCCGCCTGGGCCCGACCTCGGACTGCCGAGGTCGGGCCCAGGCGTGTCCGCCCGTAGGGGGCGGGTCGACAACGTATGACTGGGCATTTCGCCTTATCTCATGCGGATTCGTCGCTTCCGCGCGCGCACCGATGGCAAGCCGAATACCATCTGGCCATATCCACGCGTGACGCTATCCCGCCTGCGGTTACAGAGCGTCACTACACAGCAGGAGATTCGTCCCTAACCGGACGCTGGTCATCGGGTCGAGCTCGACAGTTGCTGTGGATATCTCGCTGCCCTGCGTAAGCGCGTCGTTACGCGGATACCACCGAAGGCGCTTACAAGCAAACCCCCGTCTTACGGCGAAACCGCGCCCAGAAAGTTCTCCACGAATTTTCATCCACAGGATGTGTGGAGAGCATGCCCCGTCCTTGCTGGCCTGAGAGCGATCTTGCGGAGTCTGTCAACAGCATCGTCCCCAGGTCGTGAACATGCTTGTACGGCGTTGCCCACAGGTTCATCCACAGTTGTGTGCACAGGACGAGTTGAGCTTGCCCAGCTGGCTCTCTAACGTTTCCGACTGACCGCAGCCGCCCGCTCATCGCGACGGACCGTTACGAGCAGAAATCGAACAAATGAGCTATATTGAGGTTTGCACTCTCGCAACCGCTGCTTCGCGGGTCGCGGAGAGGCAGCTGCAAGACCCGTTCGCCACGCCGTAACGCGCGGCAGCACGGGTCCGGTGGCGGAGGCAGTGCTGGGCATCGAGCGGCACGACGGCGAGTCGGTCGGTCTACACGAGCAAGTCTGCGCACAATTCGAGAGCAATGGTGATCGCGTGACGTCGGGTCCGAGCCTACGGGCGGTGGGCGACCAGCCCAGCGAGGGTGAGAGTCCACGGTTCGATCGCACCCCGCCGCAGGACATCGAGGCGGAGCAGTCCGTCCTGGGTGGCATGCTGCTGTCGAAGGACGCGATCGCCGATGTGATCGAGGTGCTGCGCGGCAATGACTTCTACCGGCCGGCGCACCAGCTCATCTACGACGCGATTCTCGATCTCTACGGCCGGGGTGAGCCCGCCGATGCGGTGACGGTGGCGGCGGAGCTGTCCCGCGCCGGTGCTATTGGCCGGGTCGGCGGTCACCCCTACCTGCACACGCTGATCTCGGGCGTCCCCACCGCCGCCAACGCCGGCTACTACGCCGAGATCGTCGCGGAGCGGTCCATCCTGCGCCGCCTGGTCGAAGCTGGTACCCGGATCGTGCAGATGGGTTACGGGGCGGCGGGTGGCGAGGGCATGGCCGGGACCGTCGACGACGTGGTCGACCGGGCGCAGGCCGAGATCTACGAGGTGACCGAGCGCCGGACCACCGAGGACTACGTGCGCATCGAGGATCTGCTGCAGTCCACCATGGACGAGCTGGAACGGATCCAGGTCAACGACGGCAACGGCGGCGTACCCACCGGTTTCGAGCAGCTGGACGAGATGCTGCACGGGCTGCACCCAGGGCAGATGGTGGTCGTTGCCGGCCGTCCGGGCTCCGGTAAGTCCACCCTTGCGATGGACTTCGCACGGTCAGCGGCGATCAAGCACCACGCGCCCACGGTGATCTTCTCGCTGGAGATGTCCAAGCAGGACATCATGATGCGCCTGTTCTCCGCCGAAGCCCGGGTCAAGCTCAACGACATCAGGTCCGGCCGGATGAGCGACGACGACTGGCGCAAGATCGCGCTGCGCTCGTCCGAGCTGGCCGAGGCGCCGCTGTTCATCGACGACTCGCCGAACCTGACGATGATGGAGATCCGTGCCAAGTCACGCCGGCTGAAGCAGCGGCACGGCCTGAAGCTGATCGTCATCGACTACATGCAGTTGATGACGTCCGGCAAGCGGGTCGAGTCCCGTCAGCAGGAGGTCTCGGAGTTCTCCCGGGCGATGAAGCTGATCGCCAAGGAGCTCGAGGTGCCAGTCGTCGCGCTGTCGCAGCTGAACCGTGGTCCGGAGCAGCGCACCGACAAGAAGCCGATGCTGTCCGACCTGCGCGAGTCCGGCTCGATCGAGCAGGACGCCGACGTGGTGCTGCTGGTGCACCGCGAGGACATGTACGAGCGCGAGTCACCGCGTGCCGGCGAGGCCGACATCATCATCGCCAAGCACCGCAACGGCCCTACCGGTAACGCCGTGGTGGCCTTCCAGGGTCACCTGTCCCGCTTCGTCGACATGCCCAGCTGAGTGGGTTGCTGCTCCGCCGGCATCACGAGACGTTGACGATCACTTCCTGGATGCCGGTGGCGCCGCGCGGGAAGGGTGCTTGGCGGCGGTCGGTCTGAACGGAGCCCGTGCGGTCGGTGGCCCGGACCCGGATGCTGTGGCTGCCAGGTGCTGCGTTCCAGCGGTACCACCACTGCCGCCAGGTGTCGTCTCCTCCGGCCTCGGACAGGCTGGTCGGCTGCCATGGTCCGTCGTCGATGGACACTTCGACCTTGCTGATGCCCCGATGCTGAGCCCAGGCCACTCCGGCGACCGGCACTACGCCCGCCTTGACAGGCGACGCCTCACTCGGCACGTCGATCCGCGACTCGGTGTAGATCGGACCGTTGATATCCCACCCGCGCTGGGTCCAGTAGGCCTGCTTGGCCGCATACGTGGTGGCGGTGATGGAGCTGATCCACTTGCAGCCCGAGACGTAGCCGTAGAGCCCGGGCACGATCATCCGAGCCGGGAAGCCGTGCGCAACCGGCAACGGCTGGCCGTTCATGCCCACCGCAATCATGGCGTCGCGACCGTCCAGCGCGACCGTGACGGGTGTGGAGGTGGTGAAGCCGTCCGTCGAGGTGGAGAAGAGCTGCTCGGCGTCGGGGCTCACGCCCGCCAGGTCCATCAGAGCTCTCAAAGGCAGACCGAGCCACCTCGCAGTCGAGACATACGGGCCGCCGACCTCGTTACTGACACAGGTCATGGTGATGTCGCGCTCGATCAGCGGCATGGCGAGAATGTCGGCCATACTCAGGCTGACGGGATGCGCCACCATGCCGTCGATCCTCAATCGCCAGGAGCCCGGATCCACTTGTGGCAACACCAGTGCGGTGTCCACCCGATAGAAGCGCGTGCTCGGCGTGAGGTAACTCGACAGGCCAGGCACGTCCGGGTTGATGCCGGTCGGCGAGGGTGGTGCGGGGCCGGTCGGGCTCGGCAGCCGGATCGCCAGCCGGGCACGAGCCACCTCTTTCGCCTTCGACAGGGCGTTGCCGATCCCGATCGCAGCCAGACTGCCCACCGCCGCGGCGATGCTCAAGGCGAGAAAGCCGCGCCGGCTGGGAAGCGACTGCTCGCCCGGTCCTTCCCGGTCGGTACGGTGGACCGCCAGCAACCGGTGCAGCATCGACACGGCCACGACGAGTCCGACCGCGGTAGGCAAGGGGTAGTACCACCGTGCCCCGGCACGGCTCAGTTCCGCTGTGACCGCGACCAGGCCGAGGGCGCCGACAGCTGCCGCGGCCCAGCGAAAGCGGCCGCCAGCGATGATTCCGATCGCCACCGCCAGCAGTGCGGCAGTCACCACCACACCGGAGAGCAGCACGTGTTTGTCGCCAGTCCCGAACTGACGGATCGCCCAGTCCTTCAGCCAGTTCGGTGTCGCGTCGATGGCGGCACCGCCCACGGCAATCACGGGAGATGCCTGCGGGTCGACCAGCTGCGCCAGCAGGTGCGCGACGCCGAGGCCGAGAGCGCCGGAGACCAGCCCCGCCCAGCCGGCCGCGACGAGGCGTGCCCTCGACCGCGGCCGCCGCGCGCCACCAGATGGTGAGGCCGGAGTGCTCACCGCGGCGATTCGTTGCGATGCCGTCGATGGATTGCCGCAGCAGCTGGTCGCGGACGGGGGCTGGACCACGACGATGGCCCAGCCCCCGCAGCCGAGCGGATCGGCGTGATCAGGCGTACCGGCTGTAAGCGTCGGCCGCATACGCCTCTCGTGCGGACGTGTCGCAGGTGCCGCAACCCTCATAGTTGTTCTGGAACGACACGGTGGCGCCGTTGATGGTGGTGGTACCGCGGAGGCTGGACAGGCCGTAGTAGGAGAACTTGGTCAGCTCGTACCAGACGAACTTCAGTTGCAGGTTCAGCGACGTCGCCGATTGCCCCTGGCTCTTGGCGTAGCCGACCACGTTGTCGCCGGAATAGGTGTCCCAGCGGCCACCCACGCTCCACTGGGCGATGCCGCGTCCGGGGCCGCCGCCGATCTGGTGGATCGTCGGGTCCATTCCCGACTCCTGATCGAGATTGCCGACGATGCCGGCAGCCTGCTTCTTGGTCAGGCCCTTGCCGACGAAGAAGTTGAATGCAGTCTTCTCATTCGTCCGATTGATCGACATGGGGTGGACGGCAGCGTTCGGGCTCATACCGACCCTGTTGATGCTGGGTGTCGCGCTGGCGGGAGTCACCGCGGTGGCGAGCAGGGTTGCTGCCGCCAGCGACGCCGAAGCGCCGCTGAGGATGGTGCGGATGCGCATGGGAACGCCTTTCGATTCGGGGGAGAGCGATGCGACAAGCACGCTAAACCGTACAAAAGTGTGAAGGTGATATCTGTCCTCAATCAGACACTTGCGGGCCTGTTTCGGCCATCGCCGTGCACCGATCATGCTGGACGGATGAGCGATGCCGACGAGCTGACTGCGCAGTTGCGGCGCGCCGGCTGTGTCTTCGCCGAAGAGGAGGCTGCCGTGCTGCGAGCCGCGGCTAGCTCGCCCGCCGAACTGACGATGCTCACCGAGCGCCGGGTGGCCGGCGAACCGCTGGAACATGTAGTCGGCTGGGTGCTCTTCTGCGGCCGGCGGATCCGGCTGGAACCGGGCGTCTTCGTCCCGCGCCAGCGCACCACGCTGATGGCTCGGCTGGCGGTGGCCCGGCTCCCAGCCGGGGGCACCCTGGTCGAGCTGTGTTGCGGTGCCGCCGCGGTAGCTACGGTCGCTGTCGCCTCGATCGAGAACGTGCAGGTGTGGGCGGCAGATTGCGATCCGGTGGCCGTCCGCTCGGCAAGCCTCAACCTGCAGCCCGACCGGGTACTGCTGGGCGACCTGTACGAGCCGCTGCCGGCTGGCCTGCGCGGCCGGGTGGACGTGCTGGCCGCGAACGCACCCTACGTACCGAGCGAAGCGATCGCGCTGATGCCGCGGGAGGCGCAGGGCTATGAGGCCGTGGTGGCGCTCGACGGCGGTCGGGACGGGCTGCAGGTCCTGCGCCGAGTGCTCGACGGCGCCGCCGACTGGCTGTCGCCGGCGGGCAGCCTGCTGGTCGAGGCCGGCAGCGACCAGCTCTCGCAGCTGGCCGAGCATGCCGGCCGCCAGAACCTGCACGCCACGATCCACACCGACGAGGACGTCGCAGGCATCGTCGTGGAGCTGCGTCGTCGCTGAACCGACCGCACGGCTGCATGGCCTGTTAGCCTGCCTGCGTGCATCGCATCATCACGCCGCCGACCTGCTCCTGAGCGGGTTCGGTCCCACGCTCCGACGGCTCGACAGCCGGGCGGACGGTCGCGACTGAGCTGACGCTCTGCCGAGTCCGGTCCCCTCGTCGATGGAGCACTCGTTCATGCATGCACGAAACTCGTTTCTCCTGCTCGTCCTGTCCGGCGTGCTGTGGGGCACCGGCGGCGTCACCGGCCATGCACTGGCCGACGCGACCGGCCTGTCCGCGCCCGCCATCGCCGCCTACCGGCTCACCCTCGGCGGGCTCATCCTGACCGCGCTGCTCGTGCGCCGACACCGGACCAGCACTCGCTGGCGGCCGGTGCTGGCCACCGCCGTTCTCGCGGCCCTGTTCCAGTCCTGCTACTTCGCCGCCGTCGCACTGGGCACGGTCAGCGTTGCCACCCTGATCACGATCGGCTCGGCGCCCCTCTTCGTGCTGCTACTGGACGCCGCCGGCCACCGGCGCTGGCCGGCGGTGACCCAACTGCGGCCGGTTGCCCTCGGGGTGGTCGGCCTGGCGTTGCTGGTGGGCGCACCCGCCGGCGGCCGATCGGTCGCCGCGGGGGTTGCTGGTGCGGTGCTGGCGGCGCTGAGCGGGTTGACCTTCGCGATCTTCACCCGGTACCGGGCGCGGCCCTCGGCAGACGATCCGGAGGCGGTGACCGGTTTCGGCTTCCTGCTCGGCGGCCTGCTGATCGGGCTCGCCTGCGTGCCGTTCACGTCGCTGACCTTTCCGGCCTCCGCCCGCAGCCTCGCATTGCTTGCGCTGTTCGCGATCGTGCCCACCGCACTGGCCTACACGCTGTTCTTCCGAGGTCTGGCCGGCGCCAGTGCCGCGGTGGCCACCGTCGTCGCGCTGCTCGAGCCGCTCACCGGCACCGCGCTCGCGGTGCTGATCTTCGGTGACCGACTGTCGCCGCCAGCGATTGCCGGCGCGGTGCTGCTGCTGGGCTCGGTGGTGGATGCCGGCCGCAGCCACCGGCCGATGCCGGTCGAGTTGTGACGCGCATCCGCCGTCCGATCGCGCGGACCGGGTGCGGCAGAGCGGCTCAGTAAACTCGGCAGCCGTGTCAGTGCACTCGGCGGTCGCCACGTTCAGCGAGCTCACCACGATGCGGGTCGGCGGCCCGGTGGGGGAGCTGGTCACCGGGACGGACGCCGGGCAGCTCGTCGAGGCGGTACGCGAGGCGGACGAGCGCGGGGTACCGGTTCTGCTGCTGGGTGGTGGCTCGAACCTCGTCGTTGCCGACGCCGGTTGGCCGGGCCGGACGGTCCGTATCGCCACCGACGGCATCGACATCGCCGGGGAGGTGGTGACGGTCGAGGCGGGCGTGGACTGGGACCGGGTCGTGCGCACGACACTCGAGCAGGGCCTGTCCGGGCTGGAGACGATGTCGGGCATCCCCGGGCTTGCCGGAGCGACCCCGGTGCAGAACGTGGGGGCCTTCGGCACCGAGACTTCGGACGTGCTCGAGTCGGTGACCGTCTACGACCGCGCCAGCGGGACGGTGCAGCAGTGGCCGGCCGAGCGATGTGGTTTCGGCAGCCACCGCAGCTCGGTGTTCAAGTACAGCGACCGCTGGCTGATCCTGCGGGTGCGGTTTCGGCTGGCTCGCACCGAGCTTTCCCGACCCATCAGGTATGCCGAACTCGCCGCCCGGCTCGGCGTCGAGCCAGGTGAGTGCGCGCCGAGCCCGGCGGTGCGCCAGGCGGTGCTCGACTCGCGTCGCGCCCGCGGGTCGCTGCTCGACCGCGACGATCACGACACCTGGACGGTCGGCTCGTTCTTTCTGAACCCGGTGGTGCAATCCGTGCCGGCCGCTGCCGAGACCGCGCCCCGCTTCGACGACCCGAAGGGCATCAAGATCCCGGCCGCCTGGCTGATCCAGCATGCCGGATTCCCACCGGGCTACGGGGCGGACTTCGGTGCCGGCCGGGTGCGGCTGTCCACCAAGCACGCGCTGGCCGTGTCGAATCGGGGCGGCGCGAGCACCGCGGAGGTGATGGCGCTGGCCGGCCACGTCCGGGCCGGCGTATTCGATCGCTTCGGCATCGAGTTGCGGCCGGAATGCCGGCTGGTCAACTGCCAGCTGGACTGACCTGCCGAGCCCGGTCCTGGCGCACCCCAGCGCCGCGCACCTCAGCCGTGTCGGCTGACCGCCGATCGGACAAGCGTGACAGCCATCCGGCCCGCCGCAGCGCAGGTGCAGCCAGTCGCGCCCAGCGCGACGGTGCGCAGGATGCGGCCGGACCTCAGCACGCGTGCGATGGCGGCAGGCACGGTGCTCTCGGCGGGCGCCGACTGGGTGATGGTGGGCACGCGCGCCACCGGCGGCCCGGCACAATTCGCATTGATCCTGCTCACCGTGCTTCAGCTGCTGGTGGCCGGACTGGTGGGAACCCGGCCGTCCGAGCGGATTATCCGCGGTGCTGCCTGCGCGAGCCTGATCATGGCGCTGTGCTGGGTGATCGGCCACGGGCTCGCCCCGGCCGGAACCGCACTCGGCGGCACCGACATCCTGGCGTTCGCGGCGCACCTGACCACTGCAGCCTGCGGCTGGCTGGTGCTCAGCCGCGCGTCGATCACGGCCGCGATGCGTTCACCGCAACCTCAGACCAACCCGGTTGAGACAGGACTGCCCGGCTAGCAAACCCGGTACAACCAGTTGTGGCTGTCGGTGGCGCGGCCGTACTGGATGTCCAGCAGGTGCTCGCGGATCGCCAGAGTGTGCTTGCCCGGCTCACCGTTGCCGACCACAACCTCGTAACCGTCACCCTTGAAGCCCTGGATCGGAGTGATGACCGCGGCCGTACCGGCGGCGAAGACCTCCGAGATGGAGCCGTCCGCGCACCGGGTGCGCAGCTCGTCCAGCCCGATCCTGCGCTCCACCGGCGTGAGGCCGTGCTCGTCGGCCAGTGCCAGCACCGAGTCGCGGGTCACGCCCTCGAGGATGGTGCCCAGGCCCGGCGTGAGCAGCTCGCCGTCGGTGGTGACCATGCACAGGTTCATCGTGCCGGACTCCTCCAACCAGGTGTGCTCCTTGCCGTCGACGTAGAGCACCTGCTCGCAGCCGTGC
Source organism: Jatrophihabitans sp. (assembly GCA_036261575.1). Classification (GTDB taxonomy): domain Bacteria; phylum Actinomycetota; class Actinomycetes; order Mycobacteriales; family Jatrophihabitantaceae; genus Jatrophihabitans_A. The sequence continues at coordinate 26,328 of DATAKO010000171.1, read as the reverse complement.
TCCTGCGCCTCCAGCTGCGCGGCCAGGCTGGCTGCGTAGTTGCCGCCGCACTTGGCCTCGCCGGTGCCGCCCGGTGCCGCCCGGGTGTACGTGGTGCTCACCCAGAGCGTGACGCCCTTGACACCGCCGGAGAAGTACGGGCCGGCCGGGCTGGCGATCACCGAGTAGATGACCTCCGCGGCCGGCCGCACCCCCAGGAATGCTTCCGAGGCGAACATGAACGGACGCAGGTACAGCGAGCGCTCGTCGCCCTCGGCGTACTCCGGCACCCACTGCCGGTCAGCCTTGACGAGCTCGACGATGCTGTCGATGAACTCCGCCTCCGGCAGCACCGGCAACGCCAGCCGGCGGGCAGACTTCGCGAAGCGGCGGGCGTTCGCCTCCGGCCGGAACAGCCAGATGCTGTCGTCGGCGTGCTGGTAGGCCTTCATCCCCTCGAAGATCTCCTGGCCGTAGTGCAGCACCGCCGCCGACGGGTGCATCGAGAAGGGTGCCAGCGCGGTCACCTTCGGATCTGTCCAGCCAGCTTCCGGCGTCCACGTCACGACGCTCATGTGGTCGGTGAAGTACTTGCCGAACCCCGGCGCAGCGAGGATGGCGGCACGCTGGTCTGCGGGCAGGGGCGACGCGGTGGGCTGGATCGCGAAGGTCATGAGCCGAGTCTAGAGCCGGCAACTAGGACGTCCAACTATCTCGGGCCGGCCAGGATCGACGCGCAGACCTGCCCGGTCAGAGGAAGCTGACCTCGCCCTGCTTGTTGATGAAGCTCGAGGGGCTGCCGACGATCTGGGTCGGATCCGCGCCCAGCACCTTGTCCAGCAACTCCGCGTACACGGCACGAAAGTCGGTGGTCACCTTCAGGTCACCGTTGTCCAGGTCGGTCAGCGACGGCTGATCACCGTAGTAGCCACCCTTGACGCGCGGGCCGGCGACGAACATCGGGCCGGCAGTGCCGTGGTCGGTGCCCTGCGAGGCGTTGGCCTGCACGCGGCGGCCGAACTCGGAGTACATCATCAAGGTCACGTCCTTGCCCCGGGCGGTTCCGCCGATCGCGGTGAGAAACGCCGACACCGCCTTGTCCACCATGTCCAGCGCGTTCTTCTGGGCATCCTTCTCATCGGCATGGGTGTCGAAGCCGCCCTGGCTCACCGAGTACACCCGGGTGGGCACGCCGGCGGTGATGCACTTGGCCACGACCGCGAGCTGATCGGCGAGGCTGCCCTGGCCACCGCCGGAGCCGGCCGGTGACTGCTGATCGGTCTGCTCTCCGGTGGAATTCGGTGAGAGCACGGTGGCAAACGTCGAATCCACCTGGTGATCGGCGGCGAAGCTGCTGCACACCAGCGCCCGCGAAGGCGAATCCGTCGGATCGGGCTGGGACATCGCCATCAGCGCCGTGCTCAGCGGCTTGGGGGCGGTGCGCTGCCGGCCCAGCGGCAGGGCCGCCGCCGACGCCTTGGCGCCCAGCACGAGCGGCGGCAGCACCGAGCCGATGTTGACCGCCCGCAGCGGGTCGTCCCCGGTCGCATCCAGCCAGCGACCGATCCAGCCGGTGTTGACCGGTGACTGCGGGGCGGCCGTCTGCCAGATGTCCATGCTGCGGAAGTGGCTGTGATCGGGTTCGGGGTAACCGACGCCGCGCACGATGGCCAGCTGATGCTGCTGCCACAGCTTTGCGAAGCCGGCCATCGCCGGGTTCAGCCCGAACTCGCCATCCAGCTTCTGCACCTCCTCGGGCGTGTAGGCGAGGTCCGGACGTGCCGAGTGGTACGCGGCGTCGGCGTAGGGCACCAGCGTGTTCAGCCCGTCGTTGCCGCCGTACAGCGTCAGCACCACCAGCACCTGTTCGCCGGCCGGCAGCGGGTTGCTGGCCGCCGAGCGCATCAGCTGCTGCCAGGTCACTCCGGTCGCGCCTGCTGCGATGGCGGCGGCGCCCGCGCCGCCGGAGGCGATGAGAAAGTTGCGCCGGGTCAGGGTGGGCATCGGGATGTGCCTTTCGGATCAGGTCAGGTCGCGTCGGATCAGCGGGTCGGGCGGAAGGGATGCGGGCGCACGAGATCGCCCGCGCGGGCTGTCAGTGCACGAGGTACTCCGGCGAGGAGAGCGCGGCGGTCACCAGTTGCGCGGGGTTGCCGGTGAGTGGCTGCAAGGCCTTCACCGTGCGCTCGGAGAAGTTGCCGATGCCGAGCAGGTAGCCGACCGCGTCGATCCGCTGGCTGGCGGCTGCCGCGGACACGAACGAGAGGTCACCGGCCTTCACCAGCGCGGTGGCGGCCGCCGTGCGCAGGTCGACCGCCGCGGTGGACAGCCACGCGTGCCCCGACGGCCAACCGCTCACGTTCGGCGGATAGAACGGCAACTGCCCGAGCTGTCGGAGGGCGCCGGCGAGCTTGGTCACTACCTCGGGCGACGGGTGCACGCGCAGCGCGCGGGCGGCACCGATGAGCCACTCGACCGGCCCGGCCACGATGCTGTTGGCCGCCTGCGCGAAACTCGGGTCGGTGTAGATGGCGTTGAACATGGCCGCCAGGTCCCGGCCCGGCCCATAGGCCGCGGTGAGCCGGTCCAGGGTGTCTGCCGCCGGTGCCGCGTCCGAGACCAGCTGGCCGTACCAGCGTCCGCATACGTGCGAGGCCGACGCGGGCCGGGCCAGCACCGCGTCGCCGAAGCCGGCCTGGTCGAGGTTGCCGGTCACCCCGAGCACCGTCTTGCTGGTCTGATCGTGCAACTTCTGCCGAAGGCTGGCCGACACCTGTCCCGGATCGATTCGCCAGCCGGTCAGCGCCCGCGCACCCTCGCGTACATCCGTTTCGGTGTAGCCGTCGCCGTGACCTAGTGCGAACAACTCCATGAACTCGCGGGAGAGGTTCTCGTTCGCACCCTTGACCGTGTTCTTCTCCCCGTCGAGCCAGTACAGCATGGCCGGATCGACCAGCATCGCCTGTGCCAGCGTGCGGAAGTTACCCGTGCCCAGCGTGCGCAGCGTCTCGTTCTGGTGCGCCATCGCGGGGGCCGAGCGGACCTTGCTGGCAGCGGTGGCGAAGTGGTTGTGCCAGCCGAATGTGATCCGCTCCCGGAAGGGGTGCTGCGCGGAGATCATCCGCTGCAGCCACCAGCCGGTGAGCTGCTTCAGCTGGGCCTGCCGTTGCTGGTTCTGCTTGACCTTGTCCGCGTGGCTGGCGTTCTTGCCCAGCGGCGGGATCGGGGTGAACTTCGGCATCGGGGTGGCGTTCGCGCCGGCGTCGGTTACGGGCTGCAGCAGCGACCGGACGTAGACCTCGGTGCCTGCGCGCAATGCGGCGTCGACGGCCGGGCCGGTGGCGCCGAAGCCGCTGCGGCGGACCAGCCGGGCCGCGGCCATCCAGGCGGGGGACTGGGTGCTCATGGGCCCAGCGTGCGCCGGAAATGTTCGGATCAGGTTCGGGCCCGGTTGCGTGCTGATCCGGGTGAGCGCGGACGGTGGCCGGCGTGCCGCCGGTGACCGGACGGCTGCTCAGTCGTGGCGCAGGATGCGCACGCCGTCGATGCTGGTGACGAGCCGGTAGTCGGTGCGCAGGATCTGCTCGATCCGCCCGGACGGATCCACCACCTCGGGCCGGGCGTAGAGCACGACCCAGCCAGGGCCGTTCGGGCCGGCGAGGTAGCGCGCGAGCTGGCTCACCGAACCCGGGATCGCATCGAGATTCGCCTGCCACAGATAGCGAAAGTCCGTGTGCCGGCCGGTGCTGTAATAGAGGTCCGCGGAGGATACGAAGGCGTAGATCTGCTCCCGCGCAGCGCTGTGACTGCGCAGCCACGGTGCGATGTCGCGGTTGGCCAGCAGCCGTCCGTCCGGCACCGCCAGCCGGTCACGCTGGTCCGTTCCGGACGTGGCCACCCGGCCGGTGAACAGCAGCGCAGGCAGGCACAGCAGCGCGAGCGCCCCGGTTGCCAGCCGACTCGGCACCGCCGCCAACGCGAGGGCGCCGAGCAGGCAGGCCGGCCCCACCAGCTGCATCCAGTAGTGCGGGAAGAAGAACACCCCGCCACCGAAGCCGACCAGCGCGGCCGCCAACCACAGCACGGGCAGGCCGCATCGCCGCCGCGCGCACCACCACAGGCCGAGCACGCCCAGGGCGGCCAGCGGCAGCAGATCCGGCCAGAGGTGCGGGAGGTCCGCGGTGATGTTGTGCCAGCGGCCGGCCAGCCCGCCCCGGCTACCCGCGCTCGTGTCCAGCCGGTAGCCCACCACGGCGAACCACCAGTCCGACCACGAGGTCAGCGCCGCCTGCAGCGCGGCCAGGCCGAGTGGTACCGCCAGCCCTGCGAGGTAGCCAAGCATGGCGCGGGCGCTCCGGGCCAGCAGCGCCACCGCCAGCCCGACCACGGCGCCGTCGAATCCGCTCTGCTTCATCAGCACGGCGACGGCACCGAGCGTGCCGGCGCCGACGAGCAACGCCAGCCGGTCCGTGCGCCGGAACCACAGCGCGGCGGCAACCGCCGGTGCGGCGAACGCCCCGGCAGCCAGCTCGCCGTTCAGCATGAAGCCCTGCAGGCGCGGTGCGGCCCCGACCACCGCGACAAGCACCGCGCCGATCAGCGCGGCCCTGCGACCGGCTACCGCGCCGGCCGCCAGGCTGACACCTGCCAGCAACAGCAGCGCCAGCCCGATCGCGCCGAGGTGGATGAGCACCGGCGAGCGGCCGAGCGAGGTGATGCCGCGGTAGAGCAGCAGCAAGCCCTGCGGCCGGTCCACCCAGACCGGCCCGTACAACCGGCCACCTGCGGCCCACTGCCGCGACAGGTAGGCGTAACCACCCTCGTCGGCGTCCAGTGGCACCCGCAGGAACGGCAGCCGGACCGCGATCAGCACCAGCCCGGCCAGCACGATGGCCAGGCCGCCGCGGCGAGTCACCGTCCGGGCCACCGGTCAGCCCCGGCGACCGGCGCGGGGGATCCAGACCCAGAGCACGGCCGCGGCGAGCAGTCCCAACCCACCGTTCACGCTGATGGCCGCGGCGAGGCTGGCGGCGCCGGTCACCGCGGACAGCAGCACCGGTCCGCCGCAGGCGCCGACGTCCGACAGCTGCCGCCACACTCCGAGGAACACCGGCCGGCCGACCGCCGGGGCGTGGTCGGCTCCCATCGTCATCACCATGCCGGCACCGATGCCGTTGCCGAAGCCGAGCACCATCGACACCACCATCAGCGTGCCGAAGCCGTGCGTCAGCGGTACCGCCACCAGCGCCAGCCCCATCAGCAGCATCGACGGCACCGCCACCCAGCGGCGACCCTTGCGGTCCATCACCCGGCCGGCGGGATAGAAGGTGGCCATGTCGATGGCACCGGCCAGGCCGTAGAGCAGCGAGGTCGCCGACGCGGACATGCCCAGATGTTCGGCCCACAGAGGGATGACCACCTGCCGGGACGCTCGCACCGCCGAGACGAGCAGGATGCCCACACCCAGGGTGAGGAACACCCGCCGGTACTCCCGCAGCATCCCGGTCAGCGGTACCGCCGCGTGCGGCGTGCCCTCGTGCCCGGCACCGGCGCGCAGGTCACGGGAGAGCAGCCCGATGCCGCCCGCGACCGCGGCCGCGGCCGCGCCCACCGCGTAGGCGGCGTGGATGCCGAGCAGGTGGATCGCGCCGGCGCCGAGGAACGGGCCGATGAACACGCCGATCCGCCCCGATCCGCCGAGGGTGGACAGCGCCCGGGCCCGCATCTCGATCGGCACCATCTCAGTGAGGTAGGACTGCCGGGCCAGCGCGAACACCGCATCCGAGCAGCCGACCACCAGCATCGCCAGTCCGAGTACCAGGTTGTTCGGGGCCAGCATCGCCACCAGCAACGCCACCGTGGTCATCGCGCCGGCCGCGATGATCGCCGCGCGCTCGCCGTAATGCACGGTGACGTAGGAGGACGGGATGTTGCTGACCAGCGAACCGATGCCGATCAGGGCGACCACCAGGGATGCCAGCGCGACGCTGCCGCCGAGGTTGCGCGAGGTCAGCGCCACCACCGGCAGCACCGCACCCTCGGCCACGCCGAACATCAGCGCGGGCGCGAACGCCGGGATCATGATGGGGCGAAGGCTGAACGGGGTGGCCTCGACCGGGCTGGCCATCGCCGCGCCGTCCGTCATCGCCACCCTTCCCGTCCCGGCAACCCTAGCCGGACACGTCCGGGCGGCAGGCCACCACCGTCGATCCGGCCCCGACAACCGCCCGGTTCCGGCCGGGACGTCCTAGGGTGAGCCGCAGGCGACTTCATCCTTCGAGCCGTCGAGGAGCACCGCGGGCGGCCACGCCGGCCGCGGTGCCGGATCAGTCAGGAGGCGGGCATGCCGCAGCTGGTCGCGCTGCTCCGAGGCATCAATGTCGGCAAGGCAAAACGGGTCGTGATGGCAGACCTGCGCCGGCTGCTGACCGACCTCGGTTACACCAACCCCCGCACGCTGCTCAACAGTGGCAACGCGGTCTTCGGCGCGACGGCGGCACAGGCCCGCTCGGCCGAGGCAACCATCCGCCGGGGAATCGCCGAGCAACTCGGCGTGGACTGCGCCGTACTGACCCGCACCGCCGGCGAGCTGGCCGCAACGATCGAGCACAACCCGTTTCCGCAGGCCACGGCCGAGCCGTCGAAGTTCCTGGTCGGGTTTCTGTCCGGCCCCGTGCCGGCGCATCGCCGGCAGGAGCTCGCCAGTGCCGACTACGGCGCGGACGAGCTGAGCTTCGGTGACGGGGTCGTCTACCTCTGGTGTGCGGGCGGCATCCTCGACTCGCCGCTGTCCAAGCTGGCCTGGTCCTCGCTCGGTGTGCAGGTCACCACCCGCAACTGGACGACCTTGACCAAGCTCGCCGACCTTGCCGCCAGTTCGTAGCGCCGGCGAACTGGTGCCGCAGGCGCAGCACGACGAACAGCACCGGGATGAGCAGTACCGGCGGGAAGGCGGCAACCGCAGCCAGCGCCACCACACCGGCGACCAGGAGTATCGCTAACAGGAATCGCCGTCGCGGCCGGCGCTGCCGGCGGACGGGTTCTGCCGCTGGCAGGTCATTGAGCAGCACCGCCAGCTCGCGCTCGGTGCGCGCGGCGTAGGCCGCCTTGACCCGCTCGTCGAACTCGTCGAGCTCCAGCCGTCCGGCCGTCAGGTGCCGGGACAGCTCGGCGGCAGCGCGTTCACGCTCGGCAGTACCGATCCGCAACTCCGGCCTGGAGGAAACCTCGTATCGACCGACCGACCAGCTTGCCATCACAACCACCGCCCACCGAAGACCTTGCGAAACACTGTAATCAGCCGCCCTGAGAGCCGGCACAGTCGTCCTCGGCCCGCCGCTGTCGGACCGGCCGCCTACCCTTGGCCGGTCCACCTTCCTTTCGGAGCGCTCTCGCTGATGACCGACCCCGAAGCCGCCCGTGCGGTCCCCGCAGCCGTGGTGCGGCACGCCCTGTTCGATACCGCGTTGGGTGTCTGTGGCATCGCCTGGACCGCGGCCGGGGTGTGCCGGGTGGCGCTGCCCGGAGCCAGCGCGGAGCGGACGGCCGCTCACCTGGGCGGTGCTGCCGCGCCGCCACCGGCGTCGATCCGCCGCGTCATCGACGGCGTCAGCCGCTTGCTGGCGGGCGAGGCCGTCGACCTGTCGTGGGTGCCGTTGGACCTGTCGCAGGTCAATGCCTTCGGCCGCCGGGTGTACGAGCTGACCCGCGACATCCCGCCCGGATCGACGATCAGCTACGGCGAGCTCGCCGCCAGGCTCGGGCAGCCCGGTGCGGCCCGGGCGGTCGGTCGCGCGCTGGGCGAGAACCCGTGTCCCATCGTGGTGCCGTGCCATCGGGTGCTCGCTGCGGACGGCAGCATGCACGGCTTCTCCGCGCCGGGCGGGCTGGCCACCAAGCGGCGCATGTTGCAACTGGAAGGTGCGCTCGCGCCGGATCCGCCGACCCTGTTCTGAGCGGTCCGGCACCGCCCCGCCTAGGCTCGGTTCGTGTTGCTCTTGATCAACGGCAGCAGCCGGACCAACTCGACCAACGGGGCGGCGTTGCGGGCCATCGTCGAGCAGGTTCCGCAGGCGCAGCTGTACCAGGGGCTGGTGGAGCTGCCGCACTTCAATCCCGACCTCGACGCCGAGCCGCTGCCGCCGACCGTCGCCACGCTGCGCTCGGTCATCGGCGCCTCGGACGCGCTGCTGTTCAGCACTCCGGAGTACGCCGGTTCGCTGCCTGGCTCGCTGAAAAACCTGCTCGACTGGTGCATCGGTGGCGGCGAGCTGTCGGGTAAGCCGGTGGGGTGGATCAACGTCTCGGACCGGGGTGCTGCCGGGGCGTATGCCCAGCTGGCGACGGTGCTGCGCTACGCCGACGCCACGGTTGTGGAATCCGGCTGCACGCGAATCGTGGTCAGCCGGTCGGACGTGGCCGGTGACGGCACCGTCAGCGACGCGGACCTGCGCGGGCGGCTGGCCGCTGCCGCGCGCTCCCTGCTCGCCGCCGGCACCGCATGGCAGCCGGGTCGAGGCAGCGAATAATCTCACACCGCAGATGAGGTCCGTGTCAGACACCGGCGGATCCCGCTGATTCAGCGGCGAGGCCGCTTGCTCAACCTCATATGTGAGATATCGTGAGGCCATGACTGACGAAGTGACCAGCAAGGATTACGCGCGCCGGGTCGGCACCCTGATTCGCGACTCGCGCAAGAACCGCGGTTGGACCCAGTCCCAGCTCGCCGAGACGCTCGGCACCTCGCAGAGCGCGATCAACCGGATCGAGCAGGGCAACCAGAATCTGAGCCTGGACCTGCTCACCCGGATCAGCGAGGCGCTGGACTCCGAGATCGTCTCGCTCGGCAGGTCCGGCCCGCTGCACCTGCGGGTCGAGGGTGGCCGCAAGCTGTCCGGCGTCATCGACGTCAAGACGTCCAAGAACGCCGGCGTCGCGCTGCTGTGCGCGTCGCTGCTGAACGAGGGCCGGACGACGCTGCGCAAGGTCGCACGGATCGAGGAGGTGCACCGCATCCTCGAGGTGCTCAACAGCATCGGCGTGAAGACCCGCTGGCTCAACAGCGACAACGACCTGGAGATCAGCCCGCCGGCGCGGCTGGAGCTGGACGACCTGGATCTGGACGCGGCCCGGCGCACCCGCAGCATCATCATGTTCCTGGCACCGCTGATGCGGCAGGAGAAGCGGTTCGACCTGCCCTACGCCGGCGGCTGCGCGCTGGGCACCCGCACGGTGGAACCGCACATGATCGCGCTGCGCCCCTTCGGCGTGCAGGTCGAGGCCACCGCCGGCGCCTACCACGTCGAGGTCGATCCGACCGTGCGGCCGCAGCGCCCGATCGTGCTGACCGAGCGCGGCGACACCGTCACCGAGAACGCGCTGATGGCGGCCGCGCGCAACGAGGGCGTGACGGTGATCCGCAACGCCAGCTCCAACTACATGGTGCAGGACCTGTGCTTCTTCCTGACCGAACTGGGCGTGCGGATCGAGGGAATCGGTACCACAACGCTGACCGTGCACGGCGTGCCGGTGATCCGCAAGGACGTCGACTACTCCCCGTCGGAGGACCCGATCGAGGCGATGTCGCTGGTCACCGCGGCCATCGTCACCGGTTCGGAGATCACCGTGCGCCGGGTGCCGATCGAGTTCATGGAGATCGAGCTGGCGCTGCTCACCGAGATGGGCCTGCAGTTCGACCAGACGACGGAATACCCTGCCGCCAACGGCCGGACCCGCCTGGTCGATGTGACCATCCACCCCTCCCAGCTGCACGCGCCGCTGGACAAGATCCACCCGATGCCGTTTCCCGGCCTGAACATCGACAACCTGCCGTTCTTCGCGCTGATCGCCGCCACCGCCGAGGGATCGACCCTGATCCACGACTGGGTCTACGACAACCGCGCGCTGTACCTGACCGAGCTCACCAAGCTCGGCGCCAAGGTCACCCTGATGGATCCGCACCGCATCTACGTCGAGGGTCCGACGCACTGGTCGGGTACCGAGGTGATCTGCCCGCCGGCGCTGCGCCCCGCGGTCGTGGTGCTGCTCGCGATGCTGGCGGCCAAGGGAACCTCGCTGCTGCGCAACGTCTACGTGATCGATCGCGGCTACGAGCAACTGGCCGACCGGCTCAACCTGCTCGGCGCCAGCATCCACACCTTCCGGGACGTCTGAGCCGCCTCGAGCTACCACGACGCCCCGTCCGGCTCGCCGGGCGGGGCGTCGTCGCATGCAGCTCCGGTCGCCGAGGCCCGGTGGCGGGTACTCGCTCATGCGGGTATCGCCGGTCGCGCGGGGTGACGGCCGCGTCCGCGGGTGGATGTGCCACGGACCAGTGGTGTCACCCAGCGTGGCGACCCGCCGGCCGGTCTGCCCGGCAGGGTTCCGGTGCCATCAGGCCTCTGCCGCAACCCTGGTGACCGCCGGTGATCAAGGCCTTGCGGTGCCCCGATTACAGGCCGCAACCCCCTCTTGTTTGATCCCCGTTAGATAAGCATTCGTTAATAGTTTTGTCTTGTGCGGTCAACAAATTGACGGAATAGTCGCGCTCGTATGCCGGCCTCGAGCGACGTCGCCGGCTGCGCGTTCGTGACGATGGCCGTCGCGACGTCGGGTTCAGGGGGAACACCAGAATGACCGTCAAACGACCCAGGTCGAAGTTCATCGGGACGGTGGTGGGCGTCACCGCGCTCGGCACCGTCTGCGGCTTCGTCGGCAGCGCTGCCGCCGGAGCCACGCCAGCACCAGCAAGCGCGACCGCGTCCGAATCCGTGATCGTCGTGCTGCACGACCAGCTGACCACGCTGCCTGCCGACAAGTGGCACGTGGTGGCTCGCCGCAACCAGGCCACCAGCGACCAGAACGCGGTGCTCGGCCGGCTCGCCCGGCGTGGTGGTGCCAAGTTCAGCAAGGTGCAGCACTACACCACTGCCAACGCCTTCTCGGCGACCGTGTCCAAGGACCAGGCGACCGCGCTGTTGAGCGACCCGGCCGTAGCCGCGGTGATTCCCAACGACAAGGTTGCCTTCACCGTGCCCACCCGCGCGCCGGAGACGGCCGGCCAGGTGCACGGCAGCCCGACCATCGGTGTTCCGCCGTCGTCGGCGGTCTGCCCCACCGATCCCAGCAAGCCCCTGCTCGAGCCGGAGGCGTTGCAGGACACCAACACCGCCTCCGACGACCCGAACGCCAAGACGGCCCAGCAGCTGACCACCGGCTCCGGCGTCAAGGTGGCCTACATCGCCGACGCGATCAACCCCGACAACCCCGACTTCATCCGCGCCGACGGCTCGCACGTCATCACCGACTACAAGGCGTTCTCCGCGGACGGCCCGACCCCGAACGACGGCGGCGCCGAGGCCTACGGTGACGCCTCCTCGATCGCCGCGCAGGGCCTGGTGCCGCACGACCTGTCGACGTTCGTGAACCCGGCCTACCCGCTGCCCGCGGGCTGCAACATCCGCATCCTCGGCATGGCGCCGGGCGCCAGCATCGTTGCCCTGAAGATCGACTTCTACACCTCCTCGATCATCCAGGCCATCGACTACGCCTCGTCGACCGATCACGTGGACGTCATCAACGAGTCCTTCGGCGGACAGGTGGTGCCGGACCTGTCGGCCCGCACCGCGATCGCCCTGTTCAACGACATGGCCGTTCGGGCCGGCGCCACGGTGACGGTGTCCAGCGGTGACGCGGGCACCACCAGCACCATCGGCAACCCGGCCACCGACCCGAACGTCATCTCGGTCGCGGCCAGCACCAACAACCGCGGTTACCTGCAGACCGGCTATGCCGGCGCGCGGACCTTCGGCAACGGCAAGTGGATCAACGACGAGATCTCCTCGCTGTCCTCGGGTGGTTACACCGAGGAGGGCGGCACGGTGGACCTCACCGCACCGGGTGAGTCCGGCTGGGCCGCCTGCGATGCCGGGGCTCCGGAATGCGCCAACTACCGGGGTGGCGGTTCGGACTTCCAGCTGTTCGGCGGCACCAGCCAGTCGGCCCCGCTGACCGCGGGTGCTGCGGCACTGGTCATCTCCGCCTACCGCTCGACCCACGGCGGCAACTCGCCGAGCCCGGCCCTGGTCAAGAAGCTGCTGACCAGCACCGCTACCGATCTGGGCCTGCCGGCCTTCGAACAGGGCGCCGGCCTGCTCAATTCCCGGGCCGCGGTGGAAGCCGCACTCACCTACCCGGGTGCTACCTCGCCCGCTCCGGCCGGCGTCAGCTCCAACATCGTGCTCTCGACGAATCAGCTGAACTTCTCCGGTGCGCCGGGCAGCACGCAGTCGGCAAACGTGGGCATCACCAACGTCGGCACCAAGCCGCTGACCGTGGCCACGGCCACGCGTGACTTCCTCACCACGTCGACCTCGACCATCAGCACCACGCTCGACGCGACCAGCGCGCAGACCTTCCCGTACCCGGTCAACGGCGCGCCCTGGGTGTACAAGAAGCTCAACTTCTCGGTGCCGGCGGGCACCGACCGGACCCAGCTGCAGATGATCTGGACCGGGGCTCCCAAGTCGGTCGGCGGCACCAACCCGGTGGTCCGGGTGAGCCTGTTCGACCCGTCCGGCACCTACGTCGCCAACAGCCGCCCGCAGGGTGGCCCGGTCTCGGCGAACTACGCCAACCTCGACGTGCGCAAGCCGGTCGGTGGCACCTGGACCGCGGTCATCTACACCCCGGCCAACGCGACCGGCTACACCGGCAACGTCAGCCTGCGGTTCAGCGAGCAGCGGGCCATCCCGGTCGGACAGGTCAGCAAGCCCGCACTGCAGCTGCAGCCGGGTCAGACCAAGAACGTCCGCGTCTCGTTCACGGTGCCGAACGCCGGTGGTGACACCAGCTACTCGGTGACCGTGGCCAGCTCGGACAACCACGTCACCTCGATCCCGGTCGTGGTCCGGACCGTGGTGCCGACGCCGGGTCAGTTCTCCGGTGTCATCACCGGTGGTAACGCTCGCGGCGGCTCGGCGGCGCAGGTGTTCACCTACGCCTTCGACGTCCCGCGGAACAAGAAGGACGTCAGCGTCGGCATCAAGCTGGCCAGCGACCCCCGGTACACCCTCGAAGGCGTGCTGGTGGACCCGTACGACCAGACGCAGGCCGTGGACAGCAACTCCTACACCGGTGCCAACGGAAACATCTCCGGTCAGGGCACCGGGTTGCAGCTGACCTCCGCCAATCCGGTTCCCGGTCGCTGGCGGGTCGTCATCCTGGTGATCAACCCGGTTCCGGGCGCTGCCTTCACGCAGGGCTTCACCGGCACGATCGCGTTCAACCAGAGCAAGGTCAAGGCCGTCGGCCTGCCGAACTCGACCCGGGTCGTGCTCAAGAAGGGCAGCACCACGACGGCGATGCTGAAGATCACCAACACCGGTGTGGCGCCGATCAACGTGCAGGTCGACCCGCGCACCGACAAGCTGCAGCAGACGCAGCTGGTGTCGCCGTTCGGTCCGCAGTCCTTCCAGCTGCCGGCCCACGCGGCGCCGACCTTCCTGGTCCCGCCGGCCACCACCGAGCTGACCGCCACCGGCGTCTCGTCGGTGCCGGCCATCGCGGAGCTGCTCAGCGGGCTGCAGGGCATCGACGTCGTCGGTGACCTGAAGGCCGGGCAGAGCGGAAGCACCGTGTCGGTCGCCACCGTGAAGGAGAAGCAGGGCACCGTGAGCACGGGCATCTGGTACACCGACATGAACGAGATCGGCTATGTCGGCCCCGAGGGAGCACCGACCGCGGACGCGCAGATGAACCTGTCGGCCAAGACGCTCGGCTTCGACAACGCCGTCACGTCCTCGACCGGTGACTTCTGGGCGGCGGCGCTGGACCCGACGGCCGACATCGGCTCGCCGGTCACGATCGCGCCGGGTGCTACCGCGACGATCACGGTCAGCATCAGCCCGACGGCGGCCAAGGGGAAGACGGTGAGCGGTTCTCTGTTCATCTACACCACGCCGTCCTTCGCCTACGCCACCTTCAACACCACCGGTGACGTGCTGGCGCAGATTCCGTACAGCTACAAGGTCGGCTAGTCACATCGCAGCTCACGACGACGTGGGCTGAATCGCACGACAGCGCCGCGGGCCCTCGGGTCCGCGGCGCTGCGGTTTCGGGAGGCAGCCATGACGAACCCGGTGGGCGCGGTGCATCATCTGGAGCTCTGGGTACCGTCGCTGACCCGTGCCGAACCGGAGTGGAGCTGGCTGCTCGGCGCGCTGGGCTACCAGCCGTTTCAGCACTGGGACTCGGGACGTAGCTGGCGGCTCGGCTCGAGCTATCTGGTGATCGAGCAGTCCCCGGCGATGACCGGCCACGAACATGATCGGCTGCGGCCGGGAATGAACCACGTTGCTTTCTGGTGCGGTGACCGGGCCCGCGTCGATGAGGTGGTCGCCGGGGCGGTCGAGCACGGCTGGAAAACCCTCTTCACCGAGCGGCACCCGTGGGCCGGCGGTCCGGACCACTACGCCGGTTACCTGGCCAACACTGACGGCTTTGAGGTGGAGCTGGTGGCCGACGAGCGTGGTAACAGGGCCACTGTGATCACGGAGCGTAGCCGTGTGGTGACTGCATTGCCGCTTGTGTGCTGGCCGTGAGGATCGGTAATGTTTCCAGCGCACGGGGGTGCAGAGGTAAACATGGGGGATACGCAGTAGGAGATTGAAGCCCTGCGAGTCGGGTATGGGGGTACCTGATTCAGCGGGGCTTCTCTCTTGCCCCGGGTCTCGGCCCCCGTGCGTCCTGTGCCGGCCGCAGCGCCCGGCTGTCCCCCATCCGGCCGCAGCCGGCTCAGACGCCCTGCTTGGCGATCGCCAGCAGCGTCGGATCGTTGCCGGCGGTGTTGCCGCTCGCGTAGGCCGCCTCGGCCACCTTCACGGTGCTGCCGTCCTGCGCGGAGGCAAAGGCAGCATCAGGAGACAGTGCGGCCGGTCCACCCGGGTAGCGCACCCCCTCGCGCAGCAGGTCGGAGATGTTGCCGGTGCCGTCGCTGTTCACCAGGGCCAGATAAGTCTTCGCCTGATCCGGACTGGCGAACGTGACCGCGTTGGTAGCTATGACGACCGGCCGGCCGCCGGCACTCGCGCTCGCCAGCAGCCGGTGCACACGCACGCACGGCGTCCGGGCGAAGAAGGCCGCCGCCTGGCCGTAGGCGTGCGCCGCACAGTTGGTCTGATCGTCGGAGGCCTGCTGCTGCCAGCCGGGTGGAAGCCCGGTCGAGGACGAGGGCTGTGGCCCGGCACCGGCGCTGGACGTGCTCGGTGACGGTGTGCCGTGGTGGCCGCCGACGACCAGCAGCACCACCAGAACGAGCAGGCTGACCGCCAGCCAGCCACCGAGCAGCAACGCGACGAGCCGCAGCCGGCTGCGAGGGGGCTCCTCATCCGGGGCGGCCGGGTCCCAGTCCGCATCGGGTTCGGTCAGCCAACTCACCGCAACACCGTAGCGTCGGCACGGCTGCACGGGACAGGGCCTTGCCAGAATGGCGGCATGGACAGCGACTACGACGTCATCGTGGCGGGCCTCGGTGGCATGGGCTCGTCAGCGGCCTACCGGCTCGCACAGCGTGGGCTGCGGGTGCTGGGTCTGGAACAGTTCGGACCGGCGCACCATTTCGGTTCCTCACACGGCGGCAGCCGGATCGTGCGCAAGGCGTACTTCGAGGGTCCCGCCTACGTCCCGCTGCTCGTCCGCGCCTACCAGCTCTGGGACGAGCTGTCCGCCGAGTTCGGGGAGCGGCTGCTGACCCGCTGCGGCGCGCTGATGATCGGCGCCCCGGACAGCGACGTGGTGGCCGGCGCGCTGGCCTCGGCCCGCCGCTGGCAGTTGCCCCACGAGTATCTGGACGCGGCCGCACTGGCGGCGCGCTTTCCGCAGTTTCGGCTCTATCCGGGTCAGGTCGCGGTCTTCGAGGCCGACGCTGGGTACGCGCGGCCCGAGGCGACGGTGCTCGCCAACCTCGAGCTCGCGCTGGACGCCGGTGCCGACCTGTGGTTCGACACCGTGGTGGAGTCCATCGAGCTCGGGCCGGGCGGGGTGCATATCAGCGCCAGCGGCGAGCAGGTGCACGCGCCGAAGCTCGTGCTCGCCACCGGGGCATGGGCCGACCGCCTTGCCGGGCTGGACCGGTTCCCGCTGCATGTGACCCGGCAGACCACGCACTGGTTCGGCACCGATGTGCCGGTGGACTTCGGCGCGGATCGCTTTCCGGTGTACTTGTGGGACATTCCCGGAGACCGTGACCGGCAGCTGTACGGCTTTCCGCAGTTGCCCGGCGAGCGCGGGGTGAAGGCGGCGCTGTATCGCGACGGGCGGTCGGACCATGTTGATCCGGACACCCTGGATCGGCGGATCAGCGAAGCCGACTGGCAGCCGGTGCAGCAACTGGTGCGCCAGGGCTTGCCGGCACTGGACGGCCCACTGGTCGACTCGTCGGTGTGCATGTACCCGGCGGCCGACGGGGACGACTTCGTCCTCGGCATCCACCCGGGTTCCTCCGGGCGGGTCGTGCTGGCTGTCGGCTTCTCCGGGCACGGCTTCAAGTTCGTTCCGGTGGTCGGCGAGATCGTCGCAGATCTGGTCCAGCACGGCCAAAGCCGGCTCGACATCGATTTCCTCGCTCCGGCCAGGTTTCCGGACTGACGCCGGCCTGGCGGCGGATCAGCGGAACTCGAGTTGCACCGAGTCGCTGACCGGGTGTGACTGGCACGCCAGCACCAGCCCGGCGGCGATCTCGTCCGGTTCCAAGGCGTAGTTGCGGGTCATCCGCACCTCACCCTCGACCACCCGGGCCCGGCAGGTGCCGCAGACACCGCCCTTGCAGGCGTACGGGGCGTCCGGCCGGCTGGCCAGCACGGCGTCCAGGATGCTGGGGCCGGAGAAGGGCACCGCCATCGTGGAGGTACGCCCCGCGAGCGTCACCGTCACCGCACTGGCGGCACCGCGATCGTCGGCCGACTCGACCACCTCGGCGCTCGCGTCGGGCGCGTCGCCGACGTAGAACAGCTCGGCGTGCACGGCCGATTCTGCGACGCCGCCGGAAACCAGCGCGTCGCGGGCCGCGGTGACCATGCCGAACGGGCCGCACAGGAACCAGTCGCTGACCCGCCCGGCCGGCAGCGCCGGATTGGACAGCAGGGTGGCGATCTTGCCCGCATCGATGCGCCCGGTCAGCAGATCCGACAGCTGCGGCTCGGCCGACAGGACGTGCAGCAGCGTCAGCCGGTCCGGGAAGCGGTTCTTCAGGTCGGCCAGTGGTTCCAGGAACATCACCTGAGCGGAACTCCGGTTGCCGTACACCAGCAGCACCTCGCTGCCGGGCTCCGCCTCCAGCACCGAGGTGGCGATCGACAGGACGGGCGTGATGCCGGAGCCGGCCGCGATGCAGCCGATGGTTCGCGGCGCGGTGGCCGGGACGTCGGTGCCGAAGTGCCCGGCCGGCGTCATCACCTCGATCACCTCGCCCGGCTGCAGCCCTGCAGTCAGCCAGCCGGAGAACACCCCGTCCGGCACGCGCTTGACACCGATCCGCAGCCGGCCGGACTCTGCCAGCAGGCGGGGTGTGGAGCAGATGGAGTAGGTGCGCCGGTCTTCCAGGTCACCGCTCACCCGGCGCAGCGTCAGGTGCTGGCCCGGCCGGAAGGCGTAGTCGTCGCGCAGCGGCTCGGGCACCGAGAACTCGACCGCAACCGCCTGGTCGGTGAGCGGCGCGATGGCGCTGACGGTCAGCTTGTGAAAGGTCGACATCTACAGGCTCTTGAATTCGTCGAAGGGTTCGGCGCAGGCCCGGCACCGGCGCAGCGCCTTGCACGGGGTGGAGCCGAAGCGGCTCAGCTCCTCGGTGTCACCGGAGCCGCACCGCGGGCAGCTCACGATCCGGCGGCCCAGCTGCAGGCCCACGGTCCGGGTCGGCTGCGGCGGCGCGATGCCGTACTCGGCCAGCTTGCGCCGGCCGGTCTCGGTGATCCAGTCGGTGGTCCAGGCGGGGGCCAGCTCGATCACCACGCGCGCGGCGGGGTCGACGGCGGCCGTACGGGCGAGCACGTCCGCCTTGATCGCCTCGGTGGCCGGGCAACCGGAGTAGGTGGGGGTGATGACGACCTCGGCATGCCCGTCCTGGCCCTGCCGAACCTCGCGCAGGATGCCCAGATCGGCGATCGTGAGCACCGGAATCTCTGGATCCGGCACGTCCGCCGCCACCTCGCGGAGTTGGTGCAGCACGCCCAGCACGTCGCTCACCACGTCCTTCGGCGAGTCGTTCACCAGGATGCTCCCGGGTGTGACCGGTGCAGGTGCTGCAACTCGGCCAGCAGATACCCGAAGCCCTGCGCATGCAGGCCGGTACGGCCACCGCTGGGCTGCCAGCCGTCTTCAGGCACTGTCAGCGTCGCCTCGGCCAGCACCGGCAGCACGGTTGCCTGCCAGCCGTCCCGCAGCGCGGACGGCAGCGGTCCGACGCCGTGCTCGGCGATCCGCTCGGCCAGCGCGTCATCCTCGAACAGCTCGTGCACGAAAGGCCATACGGCGTCCAGAGCTGCCTGGCTGCGCTCCCGCGACAGCTGCGTGCCGTCGCCCAGTCGCAGCACCCAGGTACGGGAATGCTCGACGTGATAGGCAACTTCCTTGATGGCCTTGGCGGCGATCGCGGCCAGCTGGGCATCCGTCGAGCCCGCCAGCACCCGGTACAGCTCGTACTGGTAGGCCGAGAACAGCAGTTGCCTAACCATGGTGACGGCGAAGTCGCCGTTCTCCAATTCTGCCAGCTGCACGTTGGTGAAACTGCGCTCCTCGCGCAGGTACGCCAGGTCGTCCTCGGACTTGCCGCTGAAGCCGCCGCCGTAGGACAGCAGCGCCCGAGCCTGACCGAGCAGATCCAGCGCGATGTTGAGCAGCGCCACGTCCTCCTCGATCTCAGGGCTGCGCGCCGTCCACTCCGACAGCCGCTGGGACAGGATAAGGGCATCGTCACCCAGCCGGATCGCGTACGCCGCGACGTCGGCGTTCGGGGCGCCAGCGCGCGCCTCCGCGTGCTCGGTCACAGGTGCTCCACCCCGTCCGGGATGGCGTAGAAGGTGGGGTGCCGGTACGGCTTGTCGCCGGCTGGATCGAAGAAGGCGTCTTTCTCCTCAGGGGAACTGGCCACCACCGCGCTGGAAGGAACCACCCAGACCGACACGCCTTCACTGCGGCGGGTGTACAGATCACGAGCATTCTGCAACGCCAGCGTGGCATCGGCGGCATGCAGCGAGCCGACGTGGACGTGGCTGGTACCACGAGCAGGCCGGACGAAAACTTCCCACAGCACGGACCGGATGGTGTTGTCGCCGGCGTCCATCAGGCGGCCCGTTCGGCCTTGGCCGACTGCTTGGCCGCATAGGCCGCGGCGGCCTCACGCACCCAGGCGCCGTCCTCATGCGCGGCGCGTCGGGTGCGCATCCGTAGCCGGTTGCACGGGCCATTGCCCTTGAGAACCTGGTGAAACTCGCTCCAGTCGATCTCACCGAAGTCGTAGTGACCGCGGTCGCCATTCCACTTCAGGTCCGGGTCGGGCAACGTCAACCCGAGTGCCTCGGCCTGCGGAACGCAGATGTCGACGAAGCGCTGGCGCAACTCGTCGTTGGAGAATCGCTTGATCCCCCAGGCAATTGACTGAGCCGAGTTCGGCGAGTCGTCGTCCGGCGGGCCGAACATCATCAACGACGGCCACCACCACCGGTTGATCGCGTCCTGAGCCATCTGGTGCTGCGCCGGCGTGCCCTTCGACAGCGCTAGCAGCGATTCGAAGCCCTGGCGCTGGTGGAACGACTCTTCCTTGCAGACCCGGATCATCGCCCGGGCGTACGGCCCGTAGGAACAGCGCGTGAGCGGCACCTGGTTGGTGATCGCAGCGCCGTCCACCAGCCAGCCGATCGCCGCGACATCGGCCCAGGTAGGCGTCGGGTAGTTGAAGATCGAGGAGTACTTCTGCTTGCCCGCGTGCAGCAGGTCCAGCATCTCGTCCCGGCTCATGCCCAAGGTCTCGGCGGCGGAGTAGAGATACAGCCCATGCCCGGCCTCGTCCTGGACCTTGGCCAGCAGGATCGCCTTGCGGCGCAGTGACGGCGCGCGGGTGATCCAGTTGCCCTCAGGCTGCATGCCGATGATCTCGGAATGGGCGTGCTGGGCGATCTGGCGGATGAGCGTGCGCCGGTAGGCCTCGGGCATCCAGTCGCGGGGTTCCACGGTGGCGTCGGCGGCGATCAGCGCGTCGAAACCGGCCTGCTCGTCCAGCGCTGCTGCGGTTGCGGTCATCAGCTCTCCTATTACCGAACGTTCGTTCAGTTAGTCTATGCTCGGCACAGTTGGTCAAGCAAGCGCACGGCTGGACGAGCACGCGACGAAGGGTCCCGCAATGGCTGAGATGGTCCGTTCCTACCTCTGTGACCAGTGGGTCACCCCGTCGGACGAGGGTGAGCCGATCCTGGACGCGGCGACCTCCGAGGTGGTGGCACGCTGGTCGACCGCGCCGGTGGACGTGGCCGCGGCCTACGACTACGCCAGGGCGACCGGAGGGCCTGCCCTGCGCGCCATGACGTTCACCGAGCGCGCCGCCATCCTCAAGCAGTTGGCCGGCTACCTCAATGCGCGCAAGGAGGAGTCCTACTACCCGCTGTCATTCCAGACCGGAGCCACCCTGTTCGATTCGCGCTTCGACGTCGACGGCGGCATCAGCGTGCTGTTCAGCTATGCCTCTCGGGGCCGGCGGGAGCTGCCCGACAGCCAGGTCTACACCGACGGGCCGGTCGAGACGCTGAGCAAGGACGGCAGCTTCGTCGCCCAGCACATCTACACGCCGCTGCACGGTCTGGCACTGTTCATCAACGCGTTCAATTTCCCGGTGTGGGGCATGCTCGAGAAGTTCGCGCCCGCCTTTCTCGCCGGCGTCCCAGTGGTGGTCAAGCCGGCCGAGCAGACGGGCCATGTCACCGAGAAGGTCTTCGCGGACATGGTCGAATCCGGCCTGCTGCCGCCCGGCGCCATCTCCCTGGTGTGCGCCGCCACCGACGGGCTGCTGGACAACCTCACCAGCCAGGACGTGCTCGCCTTCACCGGCTCAGCCGACACCGCACGGCAGCTGCGCCAGCACCCGACGGTGGTCGGCAACGCGGTCCGTTTCACGGCCGAGGCGGACTCGCTCAACGCCGCCATCCTCGGGCCGGACGCCCTCCCCGGCGAGCCCGAGTTCGACCTGTTCATTCGCGAACTCGGTCGCGAGCTGACGGTCAAGGCCGGCCAGAAGTGCACTGCCATCCGGCGCGCCTTCGTCCCGTCCGGTCACGTCGATCAGGTGCTGGAGGCATTGGAGGCCCGGCTGGCCAAGGTCGTCGTCGGCGACCCGCGCACCGAGGGCACCACCATGGGAGCGCTGGCGACCCTCGCCCAGCGCGAGGAATTCCACGCCAACCTGGCTCGGCTGACCGAGGCTGCGGATGTCGCGATCGGCGGTCCGGACTCGGCGGCGGCGCAGGCGCTGCCTACCGAGGGGGCGTTCGTGGCGCCTACCGTGCTGCGCGCGCGCTCGGCCACCGCGCCGGCAGTGCACTCGGTCGAGGCATTCGGCCCGCTGACCACCGTCATCGGCTACGACACTGCCGACGACGTGGTGGCGCTGGCCGCGCTCGGCGAGGGCTCTCTCGTCGGGTCGGTCTACTCCTACGACCAGGACTTCGTCCGGGGCGTGGTGCTGGGCGCGGCCGCGCATCACGGCCGGATGATCGTGATCGACCGGGATGACGCGAAGAGCTCGACCGGGCACGGCTCCCCGTTGCCGCTCCTGGTGCACGGCGGCCCGGGCCGGGCCGGTGGCGGTGAGGAGATGGGCGGCATCCGCGGCGTGCTGCACTACATGCAGCGCACCGCCGTGCAGGGCTCCCCGCGGGCCCTGTCAGCGGTCACCGGCCGCTGGGTGGCCGGCGCGCCTACCGTCACCACCGACGTGCACCCGTTCCGTCATCACTTCGAGGAGCTGGCCATCGGCGAGGTACTGCAGACCGAGGCGCACACGGTCACGGCGCAGGACATTGATCGCTTCGTCGAGCTCACCGGCGACTCCTTCTACGCACACACCGATCCGGAGGCCGCCGCGGCCAACCCGCTTTTCGGGGGCATCGTCGCGCACGGCTACTACGTGGTCTCCCGGGTCGCCGGATTGTTCGTCGAGCCTGCGCCGGGTCCGGTGCTGGCCAACTACGGCCTGGACAACCTGCGCTTCATCACTCCGGTGAAGGTCGGTGACACCATCCGGGCGCGGCTGACCTGCAAGGAGAAGAAGGCGCGCCAGACCGAGGACTACGGCGAGGTGCGCTGGGATCTCGATGTCCGCAACCAGAACGACGAGCTGGTCGCCAGCTACGACGTGCTCACGCTGGTGGCCAAGCGGGACTGACCCCCGGGGCGGCCAGCCCCGGTCGGGACGCCGGGTGCGATGCCTCACAGGAAACCCCTGGACTTCTCCAAGCCTGGGGCCACCTGCGCGGCGTTGACTGTGTCGTGGAACAACGAGACGACAGAAGAGGTGGTCCCTGGTGACCGATCCACGACGCCCCGGCGACGAGCAGCAGCCGGACCCGCGCACGTTCGAGGCCAACGCGGCCGGTGACGTGCGCGAGACCGCAGCGCAGCCGGAAGTCATTCACACCCTCGGCGAGAACGCCGCCGGCACCCCGGGCGCCGGTTGGTCGACCCCTCAGCAGTATCCCGGGCAGCCCGGCCCGTACGTGGGTTACCCGCAGCCCGGGCCGTACCCGCCGGCCGGGTACGGCTATCCGCCGGCTGGCGCCGGCTACCCGCAGCCGCAGGGCCAGCAGGCCTGGGGACCGCACAGCTACGGTCAGCAGGGCCAGCCCGGCTACACCCCGTCCGGGTACGGGCAGCACGGTTATGCCCAGCCGGCCTACCCGGCTGCCGGGCAGGCTGGTGGAGGCTACGGTCCGCCGCCCGGCTACTACCCGCCGGCCGGCTACGGGTACTGGGCGCCGCCGCCGGTCACGCCGGCCTCGCATCGCAATCGCTTCCTCTATGCGGGGGTGGCCGCCGCGGTGGTCGCGGCACTGGCTGTCGGAGGCGTCGCGATCGCGGTCGATCACGCGCACAACTCCTCACAGCAGACCTCGCTGTCCAGCCCGACGCAGACCAACCCGTTCAGCGGCAACGGCTCGAACGGCTTCAACTTCGGCGGCCAGAACGGCGGCGGCCAGAACAGCAACGGCCAGAACGGCGGCAACTCCGGCGGCAGCAGTGGCACGGCCGGGACGACCGGCCAGGCGAGCTCGACCCAATCCGTGGGTGTGGTCGACATCAACACCACGCTCAATTTCGGCCAGGGCAAGGCGGCCGGCACCGGCATCGTGCTGAACTCCGACGGGACGGTGCTGACCAACAACCATGTGGTCGAGTCCTCGACGGCCATCTCGGTCACCGTGGTGAGCACCGGCCAGACCTACCGGGCCAAGGTGGTCGGGACCGATCCCACCGACGACGTCGCGGTGATCAAGCTGCAGAACGCCAGTGGGCTGGCCACCGCCAAGCTCGGTGACTCGTCCAAGGTGACCGCCGGAACCGAGGTCACCGCGGTGGGCAACGCCGGCGGGACGGGCGGCACGCCCACCGCGGCCACCGGCACCGTGACCGCGCTCGACCAGTCCATCACGGCCAGCGACGAGGGCGGCTCGAATTCCGAGCGGTTGACCGGCATGTTCCAGGTGAACGCCAACATCCAGGCCGGTGATTCGGGCGGACCGCTGTACGAGAACGCCGGCGGCACCATCATCGGCATCGACACCGCGGCATCGGTGTCCAGCGGCCGCGGCCGGTTCGGTGGTACGGCCACCGGCACCACCGGCTTCGCGATCCCGATCGCCAAGGCGACCTCCATCGCGCAGCAGATCCTGAACGGGACCGACAACGCGACCATCCACCAGGGCTACCCGCCGTTCCTCGGCGTCCAGGTGGCGGCGGCGGGCCAGGGCACCGGCCAGCAGCCGGCCGGCGCGCTGATCGCGGGCACCATCAACGGCTTCGGCGCCGCCAAGGCCGGGCTGGTGGCCGGTGACACCATCACCTCGGTCAACGGCACCCCGGTCGCAAGCTCGAGCGCGCTGTCCGGCCTGCTCGACAAGTACAAGCCCGGCGACAACGTGAAGATCGGCTACCTCGACGCCAACGGCGCCAGCCACACGGTCACCGTGACGTTGGGCGAGGGACCGGCCGACTGACCGGACTGCTCCCGCTCGACCAGGGAGGGTCGGCTACCGCACAGGGTGGCCGACCCTCCCCGCTCGTGTCAGCAGGCGGCGAGCTCGGCCAGCAGGCGACGGCGGACCTCGTCCGGTGCGAATGACGCCTCGACGGCATTGCGCGCCAGCCCGACGAGACCTGCCCGGTCCAGCCCTGCCAACCGCGCCGCGATGGCGTACTCCTGGTTGAGCGAGGTGGAGAACATCGGCGGATCGTCGGAATTGATGGTCACCAGCAGGCCAGCCGCCAGCATCTGCGGGAGCGGATGCTCGGCCAGCGACGGCACCGCCCGGGTCGCCACGTTCGAGGTGGGGCAGACCTCCATGGCGATCCGGTTGTCCCTGAGGTAGTCGAGCAATTCCGGATCCTGCACGCTCGACGTACCGTGTCCGATCCGCTCGGCGCCGAGCAACCGCAAGCAATCCCAGATGGTTTCCGGCCCGGTCGTCTCGCCCGCGTGCGGGACGCTGTGCAATCCGATGGCCCGGGCCCGGTCGAAGTACGGCTGGAACTGCCCGCGCGGCACGCCGATCTCCGGGCCACCCAGCCCGAAGCTGACCAGGCCGTCCGGCCGCAGCCGCTCGGCGGCGTCCAGCGTCACCTCGGCGGAGGGCAGCCCGGCCTCGCCGGGGATGTCGAAGCACCAGCGCAACACGATGCCGAAGTCGAGTTCGGCCGCCCGGCGGGCATCCTCGATCGCCTCGCAGAATGCCTCGGCGGGGATGCCGCGGCGGATGGATGAGTAGGGAGTGACGGTCAGCTCGGCGTAGCGCACCTGCTGCCCCGCCAGCTCGCGGGCAACCTCGTAGGTGAGCATCCGGACGTCCTCTGCGTCGGTGATCAGATCGACCACCGCGAGATAGACGTCGATGAAATGGGCGAAATCCCGGAAAGTAAAGAACTCGGCCAGCCGATCGGGATCGGCGGGCACGCCGGCCTCCGGGTGTCGGGCGGCGAGTTCGGCGACGATCCGCGGCGAGGCGGAACCTACGTGATGCACGTGCAATTCGGCCTTGGGCAGGCCGGCGATGAAATCGGTGAGATCAGCGGTCACCCGCTGCACGTTACAGATCGCGGTGAACGTCAGAGATCGCCGAGTGCTGTCACCGGATGCTCCACGCAGTCGGCCACGAAGCGCAGGAATCCGCCCGCGACACCGCCGTCACACGCGCGGTGGTCGAAGGCAAGCGTCAGCTGGCAGACCTTGCGGACGGCGAGCTGCCCCTCGACCACCCATGGCTTGTCGATGATGCGTCCGATGCCGAGCATCGCCACCTCGGGATGGTTGATGATCGCGGCGGAGCCGTCGACGCCGAACACCCCGTAGTTGTTGACGGTAAAGCTGCCTCCAGTGAGCTGGGCGGGGGCCAGCGAGCCCTGCCGGCCTGCCGCGGTCAGTTCGGCCAATCGGGCCGACAGCTGCCGGGTGGACAAGGCCTGCGCCCCGTGCACGACCGGAACCATCAGCCCGCGGTCCGTCTGCGCCGCGAAACCAAGGTTGATCTCGGGAAGCAACTGGATCGCGTCGGAGCCGACGCGGCTGTTCAGCTCGCGGTAGCGGACCAGGCCGGCCACGCAGAACCGGGCCACCAGCGCCAGCACGCTGACCGGACGGTCCGGGTCGGCTTCGTTGAGCGCCCGGCGGGCCGCCAGCAACTCGGTCGCGTCGACGTCGACCCACACGGTCGCCTCGGGAATCTCTCGGCGGGACCGGGCCACCCGCTCGGCGGCGACCCCGCGCAGCCCGGACAGTGGGATGGACTCCGCGGGCGCGGCCGCGGGCCCGACCGGCAGCTCGGAGTCGGTCGCGCTGAGCGCCTCGATGTCGCGTCGCCGGATCACACCGGACGGGTGACTCGCGGTGATCGTGGCCAGGTCGATGCCACGCTCGCGTGCCAGCCGCCGCACCACGGGAGAGATGACTGCCGGCGCGGTCGGGGCGGCTGCCTCGGATGCACGCCGGCCGCCGTGCTCCAGGGGTGCCGCAGCCCCCTCGGGGAGCAACGCGGCCTCCTCGGCGGTGAGGCCGGCCTCGACCCGAGCCGAGCTGGAGGCCGGTGAGGCGTGCGAGCG
>DATAKO010000161.1:0-4040 GCA_036261575.1 Jatrophihabitans sp. | reverse complement strand
GCCGGCATGTTCGCTGAGGTGCTGGCGGATGAGCGGAAGTAAGTGCGGGGGTACCGCCACGTCCCGGGCGCCAGCATCCGACTTCGGCGACCCGACCACGGGTTTGGAGTCGACCCACGTCACGCCGCGACGGACCTTGATGATGCCGTTCTTCAGGTCGATGTCCTTGCGGCGTAGTTCGGTCAGTTCACCGAACCGCAGCGCGCACCACGCACCGAGCAGGACCATGAGCCGGTACTTGGCCGGCATGGCGTCCACCAGCATCTCCAACTCGTCCAGCGTCGCTGGGACGATCTCAACCTTGCGCTTCGCCGATCCGGCCCCGCGGATGTGGCAGGGGTTGGATGCGATCAGCTCATCGGTGACGGCGGTGGCCATGATGCTGCGCAGGAGGCCGTAGGAGTGAGCGCGAATGGTGGGTAGGTCGCGGGCGGTGAGAGCGTGCCACGATCGGACCATTGCGGGGGTGATGCTGCGGACTGCGACCGGGCCGAGAGTCGGCAGGATGTGCCGGTCGAGCAACTGTTGGTAGTGAACCCTGGTCCGTGGCTTGAGATCTCGATCGGCCATCCATGCCGCGCTGTACTCGGTCAGGGTGACGACCTGGTTGGCCGTGGCGGTTCGATGCTGGGGCGGGCTCCAGGTTCCGAGTTCGATCAGGCGGCCTTCGGCCGATAGCCAGCCCTCAGCGTCGCCCCGAGTGTCGAACGTGGCCGGTGCAGAGTGACGCGCGGTGTCCGGACCGATGTAGGACGCCTGCCACCGCTTGGACGGCAGCCGCCGAACGTAGCCGAATCGGCGGTGGTTCTTCTTGCCAGCCATCTCGCGCACTCCCGATATCGTGCGATCCCCGTGCGATCTCAGATCGGATCTGTTTGGTCTTGCTCGCTCTCATTCGACACGCTACTGTGAATACGTGCGGGGAGTAAAGCCCTGGATTGAAGGGGAAAGCGCCACTAGCACGGGGCCTGTCCCAGTAGCGGCCGAGAGTGGCTGGCACTGGTTCGATCCCAGTAGCGCCCACCACTCTGAAGTCCGAATTTCGGCCGGATTTGGGACAGTCGTTTGCGAGGAATCGCGTCAGCGCACTTCCACCACATCGAGTCCGGGGATCCGTGCGAAGTGGCGCACGTTGGCGGTAGCAACTCGCCAGCCGAGGCTGATCGCAGTCGCGGCAACGATCCGGTCATGTGGACCGACATCTGAACCCGCCTTCGCGAGGTCGGCCCAGAGCCGGGCATGCGACCGGGCCGCGAGCAGGTCGAAGTCCAGCACGGGGACGGCCGCCAGGATCGACTCGACGAATGCCTCGCGCCGAGGGCGGTGTGAAGCACTTGCGCGGTGCACGCCGTGGAGCAACTCGCTGGCGGTGATGGCCGCGATCGCGGCTTCCTCGTCAGGGTCGAGGCATTCGGTCAGGCGCTGGCCGATCAGTTCTGCGGAGCGGACGCGCCCCTCTCGCGAGGTTGAGCGCTCGAGATCGATGAATACCGTGGTGTCTACGACCGCTGCCATGGGTCCTCCGGCATGGACCCAACGCTGCCCAGCACGGCCTCCATGTCCTTGGCGAAGTCCGGATCGGGAGCCGGGGCACCGGCGAGTAGCGACGCGATCTCCCGCACGGCCCGACCGCGACGTTTGGTGCTGGACTGGGGCAGATCGTCTGGATGCACGATGGCGAGCACGGGTCGCTCCCTGTTGAGCACGACAACCTGCTCATGGCGGATCACCGCGTCCCGCACGCTCCGCGGAATCCGCACTTCATCGGCGTTGATCGTGGCCATGGCCCAAGTCTAGCCGAACCGTGCGCTTCTGTACGCTTCCGTACGGAAGCTAGGGTCGCCGAGGCGTGTGAGCGGTACTCGTTCGCGATCCCGGCAGCGCGAGAGCTGGACCATCGATCATCAGCGTCCGGTTCGTATGTCGCACCAGCGCCTAACGCCCATCGCGGCACGTAAGCGCCAGTGTGCAGTGAGTGCGGGTGGTCCTCGTCCTGCGCCGTCATTCCCGCGCGTGGGATTCTGAAGTCATGATCTCCCTCTCGGGCTTCGTGGCGGACAGGTTCGGGCCCGTCGCCGACGCGTTCCGCGCCAACTTCGACGACCCGGGGGAGGAGGCGGCCGCCGTTGCGGTGCTGCACCGCGGCCGGATGGTGGTGGACCTCTGGGCCGGTCGCGACATGGTGAACGACCGACCGATGGGCGAGGACTCGCTGATGATGGTGGCGTCCTGCAGCAAGGGCGTCACCGCCACTGTGCTGGCGATGCTGGCCGAGCGGGGCGCGCTCGATCCGGACGCGCTGGTCAGCAGCTACTGGCCTGAGTTTGCCTGTGAGGGCAAGGAGAATGCCACGGTTGCGATGGTCGCCTCGCACACCGTCGGACTGCCCTATCCGCCCCTGGGTACCGGCCTCACCGGCCTGGACCTGCATCGCGGGCCGGCGGTCACCACCGCCCTGGCCCAGGCGCGCCCGCTGTGGCAGCCGGGCAGCGCGATGGCCTATCACCCGGTCACCTACGGCACGCTGCTCGACGAGATCGTCCGGCGTGCCACCGGCCGCGGCATCGGTGCCCACGTGCAGGCCGAGATCGCGGCACCGCTGGGCATCGACCTGTGGGTCGGCTTGCCGGAACAGCACATCGATCGGGTCGTTCCCGGCCGGTGGGTGGACGACAGCTCGACCGGGCCGGACGAGCAGGCCGCGCCGCCTGGCAGCTACGCGGCGCTGCGGCAGCAGTTCCTGCGCGAGAACCCACCCATAGAGCCCGACCTGGCCGACGCTGCTGAGGTACGCGCCTACTACGGTGCCGAGCGCCCCGCGGTCGGCGCGATCACCAACGCCCGCGCGCTGGCAACGATGTACGCGGCCACCCTGGGATCGGTCGGCGGCGTGCGGCTGCTGGGGCCGGCCGCCCGCGCGGCAGCCACCCGCCCGCGTACCGACGGGGTGCAGACCCTGATCGAGAGCGGGACGGCCGGTCCGGACATCCGCTTCGGGCTGGGCTACCAGCTCCCGTCGCCCAGCATGCCGGGCTTCGGTCCGGACTCCTTCGGCCACACCGGGGCCGGCGGCCGGCTCGGACTGGCCGATGCCGAGCTGGAACTCGGCTTCGGCTACGTCTGCAGCAGCATGCGCACCATCGGCGCCGGCGGCGACCCGCGATGGGCAGCCCTGATAACGGCGATCACCCGCTGCCTGTAGTTCGCGCAAAAACCGCAGCGGCTCATCGCCGGCTGCGAGCGCCTGCGGTACCCGTCGCCGGCTGCGAAGATCGACCCATGTCGTCACAGCCCCGTGGTGCCGCCGTCACCATCGTCGCGATGCAGGCGGCGCACGCTCCCCAGGTGCTGGCCGTCTACCAGGCCGGAATCGAGGAGGGAAACGCCACCTTCGAAACGGCGGCCCCGGCCTGGGATCACTTCGACCGGACCAAGCTTGCCGGCCATCGCTTCGTCGCGCTGGACGCGGAAGGCAGCGTCCTCGGTTGGACTGCAGCCGTCGCTGTCTCCGATCGGTGCGCGTACGCGGGGGTCGTCGAGCATTCCGTCTTCGTGGCGCCCACCGCCCGCCGGCGCGGCGTGGCACGCCAGCTGCTCGCCCGGCTGATCGAGTCCAGCGAAAGCGCCGGGATCTGGACGATCCAATCCGGAATCTTCCCGGAGAACCAGGCGAGCCTCGCGCTGCACCGGTCGATGGGCTTCCGGGAAGTCGGTGTCCGCTCGCGGATCGGGCGCCTGCACGGCCAGTGGCGCGACGTGGTGCTGGTCGAGCGCCGAAGCCCGCACATCAGTTGAGCGACCCGCCGCACCGGGCCGACGCTCCGAGACCGCTCGGGCCACCTGCTGGCCTCTCCGTCGACATGCAGCCGCACCCGTCGCGCCACGCCGAGACGTGGCGGGCGAGGGTGTAGAACCGAACCCGTGACCGACTACAACGAGCAGATCATCGCCGAGTTCCGTGCCCATCACGGTCAGGTCGGCGGCAACTTCGAGGGCGCCCCGATGCTGCTGCTGCACAGTCGCGGTGCCAGGTCCGGCCA
>DATAKO010000158.1:0-24173 GCA_036261575.1 Jatrophihabitans sp. | reverse complement strand
CCGGTGCGGCGCTCACCGCCGGGCAGGACGCCCGCGGCCTCGTGGGCCGGATTGCCGCGGCGGGCGGACTGATCGCCCTGCTGTACGGGGTCATCATCTTCCTGATGGTCTACCGGCCGCACTGATCCGGCCGGTGACATCCGCCGGCTGAGCTGAACGCTCCGCTACCGCACCATCAGCGGACTCGAAGGCCGTCGAAGGTCATCCGCACCATCGCATCGGCCAGCTCCACGGCGTGCGCGCCGCGCTCGGGCCGGTACCACTCGATGAGCGAGTTGACCGCGCCGAAGAGCAGCCGCGCCGCCAGTCCCGGGTCGATGTCGGCCCGGAGCTGGCCGTCGGACGCCGCTTCAGCCACCAGCTCGCTGACGAACCGGTCGAATTCCCGGCGCCGCCGCAGCGCCTGCTGCTCTGTCGGGGTGTTGCCACGAACCCGGAGTAGCAGGGTCACGTAGGGCAACTCGGCCACCAGCACCTCGATGGCCCGGCGGACCAGGTGCTCCAGCCGGTCGATCGCACGTCCCTGCACCACCGCCGGTTCTTCGGTGACCGCGAACAGCGCGTTCAGCGAGCGGTCCAGCGCCAGGCCGAGCAGCTCCTCCTTGGAGCCGACATGGTGGTAGATCGAGGACTTGCCGATGCCGAGCCGCGCCGACAGGTCTTCCATCGAGGTGCCGTCGTAACCGCGCTCGTTGAACACCGTGACAACCACCGCGAGCAACTCGTCCAGCGAGTACCCCGGACGACCGCGGCGGGCCGGCCGGGTTGCGGCGCTGTCCATGGCTGCCTCCTGCGGCATGCTTGTGCGCTCGGAAGTGATCGGGCAGACTCGACCTTACCCGAACGAGCGTTCGGTAATAGGAGGATATGCCGCGATGTCCGCCGCTGCTGACCGTATCGTCCCAGCCGATCCCGGTGAGCTCGAGCCGATCGAAACTGCCTCGCGAGACGAACTTGCGGATCTACAGCTGTCCCGGATGCGGTGGACGTTGCAGCATGCCTACGACAACGTGCCGCACTACCGGGCCGCGTTCGAAGCGGCAGGAGTGCATCCGAGCGATCTGGGACAGCTGTCGGATCTGAGCCGCTTCCCCTTCACCACCAAGGCGGACCTGCGCGACAACTACCCGTTCGGGATGTTCGCGGTGCCACAGGCCGAGGTGTCGCGGATCCACGCGTCATCGGGCACCACGGGCCGGCCCACTGTGGTCGGCTACACCGCCGACGACATCGAGACCTGGGCGCAGCTCATCGCGCGCTCGCTGCGGGCGGCCGGCGTGCGACCCGGCCACAAGGTGCATGTGGCCTACGGCTACGGGTTGTTCACCGGCGGGCTGGGCGCACACTACGGCGCCGAGCGGCTCGGTTGCACGGTGATTCCGATGTCCGGTGGCATGACGGAGCGGCAGATCCAGCTGATCACGGACTTCGCCCCTGAGGTCATCATGGTGACGCCGTCCTACATGCTCACCATCGTCGATGCGATGCAGCGGGCCGGCATCGACCCGGCCGCATCGTCCCTGCAGATCGGAGTGTTCGGCGCCGAACCCTGGACCGAGCAGATGCGCACCGAGCTGGAATCCCGGGTCGGCATCGATGCCGTCGACATCTATGGCCTGTCCGAGGTGATGGGACCGGGCGTCGCGCAGGAGTGCGTGGAAACCAAGGACGGTCTGCACATCTGGGAAGATCACTTCTACCCGGAGATCATCGATCCGGAGACCGGCGAGGTGCTTCCCGATGGCAGCGAGGGTGAGCTCGTATTCACCTCCCTGACCAAGCAGGCCATGCCGGTCATTCGCTACCGGACCCGGGATCTGACCCGGCTGCTGCCCGGCACCGCGCGCACCATGCGCCGCATAAAGAAGATCACCGGCCGCAGCGACGACATGATCATCCTGCGTGGGGTCAACCTGTTCCCCACCCAGATCGAGGAGCTCATCCTCGGCATTGACAGCTTGGCCCCACAATTCCAGTGCATTCTCGATCGTCCGGACCGGCTTGACCAGCTGACCGTGCACGTCGAGAGCCGTCCCGGCCTGGCACCGGAGGCCCGCACCGCGGCCGGCGTGCAGCTGCAGCAGCACATCAAGAACCGGATCGGGGTCAGCGTCCGGGTCGAGGTGCTGGCGCCGGACACCATCGAGCATTCGATGGGTAAAGCCCGCCGGCTGATCGACAACCGCCCGCGCACCTGACTGTGCCGTAGCGGGGTGGCCGCTGTGGATCAACGTGCGAGCTGGTGGACCACCTGCCGGTAGGCCCAGGGCAACCGGTCCGCGGCCGGCACGATCGCCCGGCGTGCCAGCGGGTTCTGTGCCGCAGTCACCAGCGCTCCGGTCAGCCAGCGATAGCGCCGGGTCGCCTGCTGCCACTGCTGCTCGTACCGATCCGGCCGCCCCGCAGCCAGGCAATCAGCCAGCCTGCGTGCGCACTCGAAGCCGACCGCGAGCCCCTCGCCCGTCAGCGCGTCGACGTAGCCGGCCGCGTCCCCGACGAGCAGCACGCGGCCCGCAACCCGTGACCGGACCCGCTGCCGCAGCGGCCCGGCGCCGCTGACCTGACCGGCAGACACGCCGGCCAGCCGTTCGTGTAGCTGCGGAAAGGCCGTCAACGATTCCTCGAACGAGCACCGGCGGCCGGTGAGCACGGCAACGCCGACCAGGTCCTCCGCGACCGGGGTCACGTACGCCTCCGCCTCGCGCGACCAGTACACCTCGACCTGATCGGACCACGGCGCCAGCGAGTAGTGGCGGCGCAGCCCCCACCGAGGCGGCCGGCCCGCGGGCGCTGGCTGGTGCAGTCCGAGCTGCCGCCGGATCGGAGAGTGCAGTCCGTCGGCCGCCACCAGGTACCGGGCCCGCACGCCACCGGCACGCACGCCGCCCGGCCCCTGCTCGACACCGGTCACCGAGATCCGCTCGATCGGGATTGCCGCGGCTTGCGCGTGCTCAACCAGCGCCGCCGACAGCTCAGTGCGCCGGACACCCAGTCCCTGGCCGGCGCGGAACGGCGCCAGCACGCGGCGGCTGCCGTCCAGGTAGCTGATCCCGGTGAACGGCCGGCCCGTCGGGCACACGCCGAGGCCGGCCAGTGCCCGGGTGGCCGCCGGCATCAGCCCTTCACCGCATGCCTTGTCGACCGGCACTCCCCGCCGCTCGAGCACCCGCACCTGCAGACCCGCCCGGTGCAGCTGCAGCGCGGTCACCAGGCCGACCGGCCCACCGCCCACCACCAGGACGTCGGTCATGCCAGTGCGGCCAGGGCTCGATTCTCGGTCCGCAGCCGGACCGAGAGCAACGCTGCGTTGAGCACGGTGAAGCTCACCGCGGTGATCCAGCATCCGCGCACCAGCGGTAACGCGGCTCCTTCCAGCACGACGGCGAGGTAATTCGGATGCGGCAGCCAGCGGTACGGGCCGGCGGCAACCCGCGGCAGCCCGGGCACCACGATGACGCGCACGTTCCACTGCCGTCCGAGGGTGGCGATGCACCACCAGCGCAGCGCCTGACCGGCCAGCACCACGGCCAACATCGGCCATCCGAGCTCCGGGCGGAAGCTGCGCAACGTTCCCTCCACCAGACAGCCGGCCAGCAAGGCCGAGTGCAGGACAACCATCACCGGGTAGTGACCGGCGCCGACCTCGTAGCCTCCACGCGCCAGGCTCCAAGCCTGATTGCGCCGGGACACCACCAGCTCGGCCAGCCGCTCGGCCACGACCGCCAGAATGAGCAGTGAATACCACAGCATGGGCGCTACCAGCGCAGCAGGACGAGTTCGCTGCAGAACCCGGGGCCCATCGCCATCAGCACCCCCGGGCTGCCCGCCTGGAACCGCCGTTGCTGCAGGGTGTCGGCCAGTACATGCAGCACCGACGCCGACGACAGGTTGCCGACCTCGGCCAGCGAACGCCAGGTCAGCTCCAGCGCATCCGGTTGCAGTCCGAGGCTGGCCACGATCGCCTCGATCACCTTCGGGCCACCGGGATGACACACCCAGCCGGCCACATCGTCGGTTCCCAGGCCATGCCGGGCGAGCAGGCCGTGCACATCCTCTGCGAGGTAGCGCTCGACGAGGACGGGTACCTCGGCGTCGAGCACGATGGTCAGACCCGATGCGCCCACATCCCAGCCCATGGTGCGTTGCGAGTTCGGGTAGAGGTGCGCTGCGGAATCGACCACCCGCGGGCCGTCCGCCGACCGGTTCGCCCCGACCGCGACCACCGCCGCGGCGCCGTCGCCGAACAGCCCGCTGGCCACCAGGTTCGGCACCGACAGATCATCCCGCTGCACGGTGAGCGAGCACAGTTCCACTGAGACCAGCACCGCAACCTCGTCCGGATGTCCGGTGAGGTAGTCGTGCAATCGCGCGATGCCGGACGCACCCGCCACGCAGCCGAGCCCGAACAGCGGCAACCTCTTGACGTCTGGACGTAGCCCGAGTTCGGCGGCGATCCGCGCGTCCAGGGATGGCGCGGCCACTCCGGTCACCGTGCTGAACACGATCAGGTCGACGTCAGCCGGAGCCAAACCCGCATCCGCGAGCGCCGCGGTCACCGCCCGGCCGCCCAACTCGGTGCCGACCCGGATGAACGCATCGTTCCTCGCCCCGAAATCGGTCATCCCGCAGGTCTGGTCCAGCGGCAACGCCAGGTGACGCGATTTCACCTGCGCGCTGCGATGGAATCTGCGCAGCAGCGCCTCCTGGCGACGGTCGCCTGCGCAGAAGACGGCGAAGGCGTCGGTCAGCTCGTCCTGGTCGTAGCGGTGCTCGGCCAGGACCCCGTGCGCTGCCGCGATCGTCGTCACCAACCCACCCTATGCTGACGGGCGTGGCCTCCGCCGGTGTCGTAGCGCGTCGGGCCGGCCTGCTGGTGCGGGCCTGCCACCCGGCACCCACCGCGGCGGTGACCGTGTTGAGCGTGGCGCTGTTCAGCTCGGCCGGCAACACCGCAGCGCGCTGCGCGATCGGCGGGCTTGCGGTGTTGGCCGGGCAGCTGTCGATCGGCTGGTCCAACGACCTGATCGATCGTGAGCGCGACGTCGTGGCCGGCCGGACCGACAAGCCGCTGGCATCCGGCGGCCTCTCGGCGGCAGCGCTCGGCACGGCCACAGCTCTGGCCGTGCTGGCCAGCATCCCGCTGTCGTTGGCGCTGGGCTGGCCTGCCGGAGTGCTGCACCTGGCCGCGGTGGCCGCAGGCTGGGCGTACAACTTGTGGCTGAAGTTCCGCGCGGTGTCTCCGCTGCCCTACCTTGTCGCCTTCGCGGCGCTGCCGGTCATCGCCACCCTCTCCCGGCATCGACAGTGGCCGGCAGCCTGGGTGGTGGCGGCCGCCGGCCTGGTCGGCGTTGCCGCACACTTCGCCAACGTGCTGCCCGACCTCGACAGCGATGCCCGGACAGGAGTCCGCGGGTTGCCACAGCGGCTAGGATTTCGCCGATCCGCGCTGATCGCCGCTGCCCTGGTCGTGCTGGTGGCCGTCCTGGTGCTGCTGGCCCGGCCCGGACCGCTGACCGCCGCGGGGCTGCTGACCGCGCTGGTGCTGGCCGCGATCACCCGGCGCGCCCAGGGCAATCAGGCGTTTGTCTTCGTGATGCTGGCCGGCGCTGCCGACCTCGCGGTGGTGATCGGTTCGGGCGGCCTGCGCTGAGGCCACCGGCCGGCCGGGCTACCCGCCCTGTTCCTTGGTCTTCATCTCCGCCTCGAAGATGTGCTTGTCCGCCTGCAGGGACTGCCGGATCTGCCGTTCCAGCCCGCGCAGCACACTCCAGTACTGCTGGTCGTAGGCATCGACGATCTGGAACGTCCACATGTCTCGCACGACGTCGCGGCCGATGATCTCGCGATCGAGCCGGTCGGCCAGCTCCTGGTGCCCGGCCGAAGCCAGTTCGTCGCGCGCCTGCTGCAGCATCAGGTCGGCGGTGCCGGACCTGCGGTGGAATTCGTACAGCTGGCCCCGGGCGTACTCCACCGTCTCCAGGGCCTCCGACAGCTTGCCCAGAGCCGCTACGGTCTCATCCGACATGCCTTCCGGCCGCTGCGGGTAAGGCTGAGGCTGTGCGTCATCGATCATGACTTCACCGTAGTTAGGCTGAGCCGAGATTGGGGGTGACGGTCGATGCCTGATTCGCGGATCCTGTCACGGCGCGACGTCGAGTTCCTGCTGTTCGAGTGGCTCGAGGTGCCCGAGCTGCTGCAGCGGCCACGGTTCGCCGAGCACGGGCCGGACACCGTACGGGCGGTGCTGGAACTGGCCGAGCAGCTGGCGCAGAACGACTTCGCGCCGCACAACCGCCGAGCTGACGAGCACGAACCGCATGTGGTGGACGGCAAGGTGGTGCTCATCGACGAGGTGGCCCCGGCTTTGCGCAAGCTCGCGGAATCGGGCTTGATGGCCAGCACCTTCGACGCCGAGCTCGGTGGCATGCAACTTCCGGTGACGGTGGCGCGGGCGGCGATGGCATGGCTGCAGGCGGCCAACGTCGCGACGTCTGCTTACCCGTTCCTGACGATGGCCAACGCCGCGTTGCTGGTCGCGCACGGCAGCCCGGAGCAGGTAGAGACCTGGGTCCGGCCGATGCTGGGCGGCCGCTACTTCGGCACCATGTGCCTGTCCGAGCCGCAGGCCGGATCCTCGCTGGCCGACATCACCACCCGCGCCGAACCGCAGCCGGACGGCAGCTACCTGCTGTTCGGCAACAAGATGTGGATCTCCGGCGGTGATCACGAACTTGCCGAGAACATCGTTCATCTGGTGCTGGCGAAGGTGCCCGGCGGCCCGCCGGGAGTGAAGGGCATCTCGCTGTTCATCGTGCCGAAGCTGCTCGCCGACGGGCAGCGCAACGACGTCACGCTGGCCGGCCTGAACCACAAGATGGGCTACCGCGGCACGACCAACTGCCTGCTCAACCTGGGCGAGAACGGCGGCGCAGTCGGTTACCTGGTCGGCGAGCTGAACTCGGGGCTGGCGGCGATGTTCCACATGATGAACGAGGCCAGGATCGGGGTCGGCCTGGGCGCGACCGCGCTCGGCTACACCGGCTACCTGCACGCGCTCGACTACGCGCGCAATCGGCTGCAAGGGCGCCCTGCGACGAATCGGGACGCCAGCCAGCCGCAGCGGCCGATCATCGAGCATCCGGACGTGCGCCGGATGCTGCTGGCACAGAAGAGCTATGTCGAAGGTGGCCTGGCCCTGGGCCTGTACTGCTCCAAGCTGGTGGATCTGGAGAGCACCGCGACCTCCGATGCCGAACGCGCCCGCGCGCACCAGCTGCTCGACGTGCTGACACCGATCGCCAAGGCGTGGCCATCGCAGTGGTGCCTGGCCGCCAACGACCTGGCGATCCAGGTGCACGGCGGCTACGGCTACGCCCGTGACTACCCGGTGGAGCAGTTCTACCGGGACAACCGGCTGAACCCGATCCATGAGGGGACCAATGGCATCCAGGCGCTGGACCTGCTCGGCCGCAAGGTCGCCCAGGACGGTGGCGCGGGGCTGCGGTTGCTGGCCGAGACCATCACCGGCACCCTCGATCGGGCCGCGTCGGCCGCGCCGGCAGCGCGCGAGTTCGCCGCCTCCGTGCATGCCGCGCTGCAGCGGCTGCTGGAGGTCACCGCCACCCTCTACGGCACCGGCGATCCTGAGCTGACGCTGGCAAACGCGCACGTCTACCTGGAGGCCAGCGGGCACCTGGTGGTCGGCTGGCTCTGGCTGGATCAGCTGCTTGCCGTCGGCGATCAGCCCGGCCCGTTCTACGAGGGAAAGCGGCGTGCTGCCCGCTACTTCCACCGCTGGGAGCTGCCGCGCACGGGCCCCATGTTCGACCTGCTGGAATCGCTGGACCGGGCAGTGCTGGACACCCCGCCCGACGTCCTGTAGCCGATGGCCGGCGAAACGCGCTGGGGATTGTCGTAGCCATGCCCTAGGTTCCAGGCATGGCTGACGTCATCACCGCGACCGGTCTGGTCAAGAACTTCGGCGCCTTGCGCGCGCTCGACGGGTTGGATCTCGCCGTGCCCGAGGGCAGCATCCTGGGATTGCTGGGGCCCAACGGGGCAGGCAAGACCACAGCGGTCCGCATCCTCACCACGCTGCTCACCCCCGAGGCCGGTGAGGCCACCGTGGCCGGCGTCGACGTGCGCCGTGACCCGGCCGGGGTCCGTGCCAAACTCGGACTGTCCGGCCAGTACGCCGCCGTGGACGAGTACCTGACCGGTTACGAGAACCTCCACATGGTCGGTCGGCTGTACGGGCTCTCGCGCACCGACTCCAAGGCTCGGGCCAGGCAACTGCTCGATCAGTTCAACCTGGCGGAGTCGGCAGACCGGCCGGTGAAGACCTATTCCGGCGGTATGCGTCGCCGGCTCGACCTGGCCGGCGCGCTGGTAGCCCGTCCCCCGGTGCTGTTCCTCGACGAGCCCACGACCGGACTTGATCCGCGCAGCCGGAACGACATGTGGGACGTCATCATCGGGCTGGTACATGCGGGCACCACCGTCATGCTCACCACCCAATACCTGGAAGAGGCCGACCGGCTGGCCGACAACATCGTGGTGATCGACCACGGCCGCCGGATCGCCGAGGGCACGGCGGCGCAGCTGAAGGATCAAGTGGGCGGTGCACGGGTCGAGATCACCCTCGCAGAACAAGGCGAACTGACCCGCGCTACTGCCATCCTGGCCTCGCTCGCAGACGAGGCGCCCGAGGTGGACGAGCATTCCCGGCGGCTGGTCGCCCCGGTCTCGGGTGGTTCGGCAACCCTGGTCGAGGCGGTCCGGCGGCTGAGCGACGAGAGCATCGAGGTGCTCGATCTCGCCCTGCGCCGGCCGACGCTGGACGAGGTGTTCCTGCAGCTGACCGGGCATCCATCCGTACCGGACCCGGCCGAGCAGACCGCGGAGGTGACTCGATGAGCGGGTTCGGCAAGGCACTGATGGATGGCGCGGTGGTGGGCAAGCGCAACTTGATCAAGATCAAGCGGGTGCCTGACCTGCTGGTGTTCTCCACCCTCTCGCCGATCATGTTCATCCTGCTGTTCGCCTACGTGTTCGGCAGCCAGATCAGCGTGCCCGGCGTCAGCTATCGAGAATTCCTGATCCCCGGCATCTTTGCCCAGACTGTCATCTTCACCTCGACGGTGACCGGCGCGGGCCTGGCCGACGACATTCAGAAGGGCATCATCGATCGGTTCCGATCGCTGCCGATGTCGCGGTCGGCCGTACTGGTCGGGCGTACCGGCAGCGACGTCATGAACAACGTCCTGGTGGTGTTCGTCATGTCCGTCACCGGCTTGGTGGTCGGCTGGCGGATTCACAGCTCGGTCGGCAAGGCCATCGGTGGCTTCGCGCTGCTGCTGGCCTTCGCCTATGCGATCTCCTGGGTGATGGCCTGGGTCGGTCTGCTGGTGCCGAGCCCTGAGGTGGTCAACAATGCCTCGTTCATCATCATCTTCCCGCTGACCTTCATCGCCAATACCTTCGTGCCGACCAACAAGTTCCCCACCGTGCTGAAGTGGATCGCGAACTGGAACCCGGTGTCGACGGTCACGCAGGGCGCGAGGGACCTGTTCGGCAACACCGACCCGAACGCGCCGCCGCCCAGCTACTGGTCGCTGCAGCATCCCGTTCTCTACACAGTGATCTGGATCGTGGTGCTGCTCGCGATCTTCGTACCGGTGTCGGTCCTGCAGTACCGGCGAGCAGCCAGCCGCT
Source organism: Jatrophihabitans sp. (assembly GCA_036261575.1). Classification (GTDB taxonomy): domain Bacteria; phylum Actinomycetota; class Actinomycetes; order Mycobacteriales; family Jatrophihabitantaceae; genus Jatrophihabitans_A. Next base: position 14,459 of record DATAKO010000158.1, on the reverse strand, counting down.
AACGTGGGCGGTATGCCTCAGCTGCCCGGACCGTCCGACGGAACCGAACGAAAGCTGCTGCTTGGCTGGCTCGCCTTTCACCGCAGCGCCATCGCCGATGCCTGCGCCGGGCTATCCGACGAGCAGCTGTCCCGGCCGGCCGCCTGGCCTTCGACGCAGTCCCTGCATGGGATAGTGCGCCAGCTGGCCCAGCTCGAGCAGCGCTACCTGGTCGACGCTATCCGTGGCGGAGAAGGGGTTGACGCCGGCGGCGGTGGCGGGGTCGACGCCGCCGTTGGCGGCCACAACCTGTCGGGCGGGTTCGCGCCATTGCTGCTTCCGGGCGAGTTCGCTGCAGCTCTACAGCAGTGGCATGACATCCGGCTGCGCGCAGACGCCCTGCTGGCCACGGGCAAGCTGACCGACAAATGCGCCGGCAACGGCCGCTCGATCCGCTGGAATCTGCTGAAGGTCATCAACGAATACGCGCGCCACGCCGGGCAGGCGGCGCTGCTGCAAGCTCGGCTCTGACCCCTGCGGTTCATTCCGTCGAGTGGTGACTTCGCCGCCGCCGAAGGAGGCCGTGTGCTGCGCGGCCATGCCGGTGTTGACGAACGTGACCTGGTGCCCGACCTCCACGGTGATCGTCGGCCGGATGAAGCGCATCACCATCGCCACGCCGTCGTCGGCTCCCACGGCGACGGTCCGAGTGCCCGCAACGGAATGCCACGTCCTGGCCGCGAGGACCCGACCGTCCTTCAGGATCGCCCGGGTCCCATAAATCACCCCGTGAGAGGCGCCGCGTCTCGGCGGCTGCTGAGGCCAGAGTGCGCCTGTAATTCGCGGACGGTCAACCGTCAGACACTGCGCCAGACGAACAAATCGGAGCACTCGGCAGGGGCGACGAGAGAAATCGTGCGGGTCGCCTCGTGCAATACATATGTCCCATTTAGTCAATATCCGTAAAGCGCTGCCCTGCGGACGCTCCAACGGTGTTCGTTGCCGCTCGTCGGCAACTTCTCGCCGGGCCACGTCCGAATTGCGACATCGACAATTGCAGTCACAACATCAACTGCGGCTGTGGCTGCTGTCGTCCGCCAGCGTGCCGAGCATGCCGTCAAGCCGGGGCCTGTCAGGCCGCCACTGCAGCCGTCTGAGCCTCGCATCTGTCTGTTGTCGTGTAGTCAATACTGACTGACAAGCGGCTATTCCACCGACTACTGATGTATTGACACACATGGGTAGTACGGTTACGGTGAGCCGGTCGTTATGACCTGGTGGGTTCTGTCCGGATAGCAACCGCAAAGTCCGGACCGGCACAGCGAGTAATGGCATGGCACGGGGGCACGTCCTCGAGCCTGTAATCGGGGACGGCACGACCACTTCACGAGGGCTGCGTGTGCCTACCCCCGGCCGCGACGAGTGTGAGCCTGAGGTGGAGTCCGCCGATGCCAGTTTCCCCTGACCCGCACGACAAAATCGCTGCCGCAATGCGCGGTGCCGATGCGGCAGCTGCCGGCTCCGGCGGGCACGTCAACTGCCTGGGCGTCGGCGTCGGGCCGGCAAACCTGTCTCTTGCCTGCCTGCTCACCACCCGCCCCGGGCTGACCGGCCTGTTCCTCGAGCGGCGGCCCAGCTTCGGCTGGCACGACGGCCAGCAGCTGGCGGACGCGGCCTTGCAGGTCTCGATGCTCAAGGATCTCGTCTCGCTGGCTGACCCGACCTCGCCCTACTCGTTCTTGAACTACCTGCACGACGCAGGCCGGATCTACCACTACTTGAACGCGCAGTTCGACGCGGTGCCGCGGATGGAGTTTCGCAACTACCTCGCCTGGGCGGCTGCGCGAAACCCACACGTCGTGTTCGACGAGGAGGTGCAGTCCATCGACTTCGACGACACCGCGCGGGTCTTCCGGATCGGCACCAGCAGGCGCGAACTGACCGCGGATCATGTCAGCGTCGGGGTGGGAAACCAGCCATGGGTTCCGCCACTGGCGCAGCCCTACCTGAGCGACCCGCGAATCTTCCACATCAGCCAATTCACCTCGGCCGCAACGGACGTCGCCGGCCTGCGAGTCACCGTAGTCGGCGGGGGCCAGTCCGGCGCGGAGGCCTTCCTCGACTTGATCAATCGCCAGGACGCCCAGCTGCCACGGCGCGTTTCGTGGATCTCGCGGCGGGCGAACTTCTTTCCGATCGACGACTCGCCGTTCACCAACGACTACTACATGCCCGATCACTCGGACTACTTCGCAAGCCTGCCCAACGCGGTCCGGCAGACCTTCAACACCCAGCACCTACTCACCTCCGACGGCATCTCCGAGGCGACGCTGCGCGCCATCTATCAGCGCATCTACAGCCATCACTACATCCAGGGACGTCCGGACCTGGTGGCGCTCTACCCCAACCGGAACCTGATCGGGCTGCAGCTGGACCCGGCGACCGGCTACGAGCTGTCGCTGACACACGGTCACCACCCTGACCTGCTGGAGAACCTGGACACCGACGTGATCGTGTTCGCCACCGGCTTCCGCCCGAACCCGATGGCGTTCCTGGCTCCGCTGACCGACCGCATTGCCATGGAAGACGGCGAGTTCCTGATCGACCAGCACTACGCCGCCTGCTGGGACGGCCCGGGCGACCGGCATCTCTTCCTGCAGAACGCCACCCGCAACCAGCGCGGTCTGGCCGACCCCAACCTGTCCCTGCTCGCCTGGCGTTCGCAGCGCATCCTGGACCGGCTGACGAACACCGCCAGCCGGCCGCAACAGCCCTCGTTCATCGAGTGGACCACCAAGCCGGTGGCACTCACGCACGCGCCGGGCGGCTCGGACGATTACTGACGTGGCGATCCGGCGCTCGGATGCAGCCCGGCGCGGTAGCCGGCTCGTAGCACCTGCACGATCGCCGGCGGCGTGAACACCTCGACGAGTGCTCGCGGTGGCGTTTCCAGCGCGGCCGAGTAGCCACGGATCGTCCAGGGCAGCAGCCTGCCGTCAAGCACCAGCGCCCAGCCGGCACCGTGGCCGATCATCGCGCCGTTCGGCAGGTCGCCGACCGGTGCACGGCTGGTCAGCTTGACCCTGCGGCTGCTCACCCGCTGCCGGTGTAGCACGAGGTCCATTTCGTGGGCTCGGGGCCGGCGCGCCAAGCCGAACGCGGCCATCCAGGCCGAACCGAACGCGCGATGGTCGTCGTAGCGGCAGTAGCCGCACGGCCGGTGACCGGCGGACAGCGCCGTCGCCTCATCGAGAAAGAACAGCGCGGTCCACCTGCCGGGCGGCATCACGTCGCGGCGGATCCGTCCCCACTCGAGCACGCAGGAGATCCACATCGGGCTGCGCCAGCGGGTGACCCCCAGGGTGCGGTCCGGCCGGTGGATCGAACCGCGGTTACCCATCAACGTCCCTCGAGCGGGATCCGCGACGATCTCCCCCGAGGGCAGAACGCGATTCTGCAACGGTGAGTGACGCTCGCCCGGAGTGCCGCGGAAGAGGTAACTGTCGCTCGGGCGCAGCTGCTCCGCGCGAGGCGTCGGCATATGTCCTCCCTTGTGATTGCTTGCCCAGCTTGCCACCGGTTTTACAGTTGCGGTATGGGATTCGAGCTCGGGACGGACGGACCGACCCGGATCCTGGTGTGCATCGATGGTTCGGCTCCCTCGATGCGTGCAGGCGCCTATGCCGCGGGCCTGGCGCGGCGCCAGCGCTCTGATCTCGTGGTTGCCTACGTGGCGACCTCCTCGGCGTTGCTGGCGATGGCGCCGGACGTGGCAGCCGCGGCTCACGACACGCTCGACCAGATCGCGGCCGAGATCGAGGCCACGGTGGAGCTGGGCACCCGGTGGCACGGCATCGAGGCGAAGTTCTTCGCCTTGCGCGGCGATCCGTTCGAGGAGATCTGCCGGTTCGCCGAGCAGCACCGGGTCGAGGCGGTGGTCGTCGGTGCCTCGGCGCAGGCGGGTCACCGATTCGTCGGCTCGTTCGCCGTGCGACTGGTGAAGGCGGGCCGCTGGCCGGTCACGGTCGTTCCCTGAGCCCACGTCGGATCGCTCGGGTAGGTTGAGAGCGCTCGCGGGGCGGTAGCTCAGCCGGTCAGAGCAGCGGACTCATAATCCGTCGGTCGTGGGTTCAAGCCCCACCCGCCCCACAAATGCCGTCTGCCTTGGGTTGAGAGGTTCCGCTCGGCCTTCGACTGAGCGCGACGGTGTTTCGGCTGATGGGTTACGCCTACTTCGGCTGATCGTTGACACGCTTGCTCCGAGAGCAGTGCCGGTGCCGCGGGAACGGGATCGTTCGGCGATCCGTTGGCCCTGACGACGGACCGCGCCGAGGGAGGGATCGCTCCGATGGAAACGACCGGATGGCTGAGCGGCCAGGTCTTCCTGCAGACGGTCGATCAGACCGAGGCCGAGGCGGTGACCGCATTCTTGAACGCCCGCGGGATCATCAGCCAGACCTTGACGCAGAGCGAGCACATGCTGCTCGACCCCAGCGATCCGAACAGCGGGGTTTCCAGCGACCGTTTCAGCATCGCCATCCAGCTGGCCGGCTTCCCCCAGGTCATCGCACCGGTCCTGACCGAGTTGCTGCAGCGCTCGCACGGCGGTGGCTGGCAGTTCGAGGCGGCCGAGCCGGCCTGAGCCCGGACCGTCCCCGGGGGCACCGACCGGGATCGACGGGCGCGGCCCGGCAACGCCGTTCAGGCCGGATCGCCGTCGCGGTTGGTCCAGACGTCGATCGCGAACTCGCTGTCGATCACTCGTGTCTGCCTGGTCAGCCCGAGCATGCTGTCCAGCGTCCCGTGCAACGTGTCCGTGCCGAGCTGCCGGCCGGTGAAGTGATGGTTGCGATGGCTGGCGACCACGGTGGCATCCGGGGTCAGGCTCGCTCGCACCCCATCCGCGAGCGCAGCCCAGTCCGCGAGATCCATCAGGTAGCCCATCTCACTGAGCACGATCAGGTCGAACTGGCGATCCGACGGCCAGTCCGACGGCAGTTGCATGTAGTCAATCCCGACGTTGGACAGGTGCTCGGTGCGCGCCCTCGCCTCGGCCAGCTTGGGCCGGTTGTCATCGACAGCGAGCAGGAACTCGCTGCGCCGGGCAAGACCGGGCAGCAGCTTGCCCGAGCCGCAACCGGGCACGAACGTGGAGGTGTAACGAGCGTGGTGCAGGCTGGCGAGCACGAGCTCGCGCCGCCGCTCCGCCAGCCAGTCCCCGCGCATGTGCCAAGGATCCTCGGCCAGCCCGTACAAGTCGTTGAGGTGCTCGAGATTCGTCATACGCCATCTGCCCTAACCATTACGCGTTCGTCCGCGCTGAACGACCGTTGGATGGAATCCGGGTGGGAGGCATGTCCAGCAGATCGGACCGCTCGAATTCCGAGAATGCCGCGCGGCTGGCTGCTGAACCGTTGCACACAAATTTACCAGTCGTAGGGCAGGATTGCTCGGCCCGAAAGGCCGGATTCGGCTGGGGTGGGGAGAGTACGCGAGTGCGTCACCGGTGCGGCACCAGCCCGAGCGAGGCGAGGAGCGCCGGCCGCCCTCTAGGCTGCCACCATGCTGCTTCTCATCCTGCTCATCATCTTGGCCATCGTCACCGGTGTGCTCGGCGCCGTCATCAAGGGGCTGTTCTAGCTCTTCATCCTGACCGTGATCTTCCTCGTCGCGGCCTTCTTCGTCGGCCGGTCCGCCCGCAGGTGACGCTTCCGAGCCGCAACTGAGCCGCACTTGAGCGCCTGCGTCGGCCTCGCGCCACTCCCGGCGGCTGCGCGGCAGCCCGGCTACCGCGGCGGTCACAGCCAGCGCGGCAGCTCCGGTAGTTCCGGCCGCACGCTGCGGCCCAGCACCCAGCCCAGCAGCTCCGCCAGTGGCAGAGCCACCTCGACGGCGCCGTCACCGAGCGTCGCCGCGAAGTCGGCATCGGTTGCCACGATCCGGACGTCGGCGGGTCCGGCGGCCGCGAACCCGCAGGCGTCACTCAGCAGGGCGACCCCGATCTCCACGGGCAGGTCGGCGAACTCCACCCCGGCGTCCAGGTCAACGGTGTGGACCCACACCTCGCGGCAGCGCATCCACGGGACGTCCGCGCCGGTGATCAGCCGGCCCTGCCGGGTGCGCGCCTGACCACGCCACCCCGCTTCGGTCAACGCTGCCATGTCGGCGTCCAGCGCGGCGATGCTCTCGGCCAGGTCGGCACGCAGCTCGACGGGCGGCAGCGCTGCCGTGCGCTCGATATCGCTGTCACGGGCCTGCGGGCTGCTGTACATCGGCGTCTCGACTCCGGTGCGCGCCCAGGTCAGCAGGTTGCGCAGTGCGTCGCCGTTGCGAGCCAGGTGCGCCAGCAGGTGCGCGCGGGTCCAGCCAGGCAGACGCGACGGCTCGGCCAGGGCCGCGTCGGGGAGCCGGTCGAGGGCACCGAGCAGCAACTCGGTGCCACGGCGCTGCCAGTCACGGTGCTTGGCCAGCTCGGGATCAGTCATGTCCGAAACCCTAATCCCGCTGGACCGCAGCCCTACACTGTGGCCATGCTGCTGTCGCTCGGGGCCTTCACCCTGGCCGCCGTCCTCATCGTGCTCCTGCCCGGGCCCGACACCCTGGTCGTGCTGCGCAACCTGGTGCGCGGCGGTCGCCGGATGGCCGTGCGCACCGTATTGGGCGTCGAGGCCGGCCTGTCGGTGTGGGTGTTGACCGCCGCGCTCGGCCTGTCCGCGGTGTTGCGCGCCAGCCACGATGCCTACACCGCGCTGCGCGTTGCCGGCGCCTGCTACCTGCTGTGGCTGGGTATCTCCTCGCTCCGTTCGCGTGGCCAGGCGACGCCGGAACGGCCCGCCCGCCGCCGCAGCCTCGTCGGCCAGGGATTCTCCGCCGGCCTGGCCACCGATCTGCTCAACCCGAAGGTCGGCGTCTTCTTCGTCACCTTCCTGCCCGGCTTCGTCCCGGCCGGCTACTCGGTCGGCTGGATGTCGGTGCTGCTCGGTGGCATCTTCGTGGTGCTGACCGGCCTGTACTTCGCTATCTTCATCGCCGCCTCGAGCCGTATCACGCGCTGGATGTCGACCACGCACATCCGCCGCCGGCTCGATCGGCTGACCGGACTGGTGCTGATCGGGTTCGGCGTCAAGCTCGCGGTCGAGTAGACCGACGGTTCCGCCGTCGGGTCAGCTCGATCGCTGGTCCACGATGACCGGATCGGAGCCGGTGCGCCGCTTCGGCCGGAACCGCGGCCGCAACGGCCGTTCCGGCTCGGTGTCGATGACCTGACCGTGCAGCGAGCGCAGCGCGGTGTTGCCGACCGCGACCAGCGGCACGGCGAGCAGCGCCCCGTAGATGCCGTCCAGGTTCGTACCGGCGATGACGGTGACGGCGACCGCCAGCGGATGGATCTCCACCGCCCGGCTCATGATCAGCGGCTGCAGGACGTGACTTTCCAGCTGGACCAGGGCAACCACGATGCACAGGATGACGATCGAGGTCACCAGCCCGCGCTCGATCAGCGCCACCACCACGCACATGCCGCCGGCCACGATCATGCCGAACAGCGGGATGAACGAGCCCAGAAACACCAGCACACCCAACGCGGCCGCCAGCGGCACCCGGAAGACCAGCAAGGCAACGGTGATGGTGACCGCGTGAAACAGCGCGATCGTGACCTGGCCCCTCACGTAACCGCCGAGCGTCGACCAGCTGCGTTCGCCCGCCTCCGCCACCCGGGGCCGGGCGTTGCGCGGCAGCATGGACAGCGTCCAGCCCCAGATCTTCTCGCCGTCCTTGATCAGGAAGAACGCGGTCAGGATGACCAGCAACAGGCCGGACAGCCCCTCGGCCACACTCTGCAGCGTGCTTACGGCGCTCTCGGCGATGGCCGTCTGATTCGCCTTGATGCTGGCGGTGATCTTGTCGCTGATCCCGTTCAGATCGGACTGCTTCAGATGCAGCGGGCCGGTGGTCAGCCAGTTCGTGAACTCCTTCACGCTGCGCTGGAGCTGGTTGGCCAGCTCACCGCTGTTGGAGCTGATCTGATCGGCCACGAAATAGCCGACGCCGGCCAGCACCAGCACGGCCAGCAGCACCGAGCTGAGCGCGGCCAGTGCCGGCGGGAAGCGCCAGGCGACCAGCCGACGGAACACCGGCCGCAACACCGCGGCGATGAGCAGGCCGACCACGAAGGAGAACACCACCAGGTGCACCTTCTGATAGGCCTTGCCGACGAGGTACAGGGTCGCCACCACGATCAGGATGCGCCAGCACCACTCCGCAGTGGCCCGCAACGACCAAGCGACCGCCTCGGCGGGGTTGCCCCGCGGTACCGGGGTCGGCGCGCCGGCCGGCGCGTCGGTGGTCTCGGCGGTGCGCTCCCCCTCGTCCTCCGGCGCGCGACCGGCGGCAGCATCGGAGTCGACCGGCTGGCCGGTCCCGCCGTTGTCCGTCATCGCTCTCCTCAAACAATGCCGACGCCGGTCCGGGCCGGTCAGGCGTCGCGCTGCTGGCTCAGGCTGCCGCATCGACGCTACCCGAGCCGACGGCGTGCGCTCGGTCCGGACGCGCTCATATGATCGCCGGATGCAGCTGCAGTTCAGCGGCGAGGTCTGGTACTGGCGCGGACCGGCCCCGTGGTACTTCGTGACGGTGCCCGAGGCTGAGGCTGCGGCGCTCGAATCGGCCGCCCGCCAGGTCAGCTACGGCTGGGGCATGATCCCGGCGACGGTCGTGCTGAACCGTACCGAATGGGACACCTCGCTCTGGCCCAAGAACGGTTCTTACGTGGTGCCGCTGAAGAGCTGGGTCCGGCGGGCGGAGAACGTCGATGTGGGCGACGTGGTGCGGTTGGGCCTGCGGATCGCGCTCTGACCGCGCACGCCGACGGTCACAGCACCCCGCTCCGTTGCAGCCGCCGGCTCACGAACAGGCCGACCACGGCCGGCGCCCAGAAGGTCACCACCCGGAAAAGCAGCACCTGCTGGACGGCCTGAGCGGCGGGGATGTGCGCGGTGAGCAGCACCGCGGCCAGCGCGGCCTCGGTGGAGCCGAGCCCGGCCGGCACCGGCACGGTCGCGCTCACCGCCGAAGCCAGCATGAAGCCGATCAGCAGGCCGCCGGCCGAGGTGCTCGAGCGAGCGCCGGGCACCATCCACACCGAGCAGACGAACGCGCACCCCAACAGCAGGGTGGTCGCGCCGGAAGCCGCGAGCAGGGCGAGCAGCCGGCCCGGGCGGTGCAGCAGTTGCAGTAGCGGCTGCACCAGGCCGGCCGGCCAGCGAGCTGCCCGCCGGATGAGCACCGGCCCGAGCGCGGCGAGCAGTGCCACCAGCACGATCCACGCCCAGATGCTGCTGAACGGCCGGGCCAGGTGCGCGCCGTAGGAAGCCAGCAGGCTGAGCTCGCGGCGGGCGCCGCCGATGCCGGCGAACGAGCCCAGCCCGATCACCACCAGACCGGTGAGCAGGTCGGCGACGGCACCGAGCAGCGCGAGCGTGGCCACCGCACCGAGCGCGGCCGGTACCGGCATCGCGCGGCGGGAGAAGTACCGCGCATTCACCGCGGAGCCACCGAGCCCGGCCGGGGTGATCCGGTTGGCAGCCGCGGCGGCCAGCTGCACGAGTGTGACCTCGCGCCACGGCGCGGGCCTGGACATCACGGCGCGGGCGCTGAGCCCGGCTGCCACGTAGTGCAGCACCGCGCAACCGAGCAAAACGATGCCGAACTGCCAGCGCAACACCAGCAGGGCGCTTCCCGAGCTGACCAGCACGCTGCCCACATCGGTGCCGGCGTCGGTTCCCGCGATGAAGAAGGTGGAGGCGAAGGCCAGCAGCAGGAACCCGATGCCGATCGCGACGTAGCGAGGTCTGCGCGCCAGTCGCGATGGCACCGCGGCCGGCCCGGCAAGCACCGCACTGCCGGCCACCTGCTCGTCCATCACGCCGCATCCCCTCCGCTCTCAGCCTGACATCGATCTTGGGCGTGTACAGGTCGAATGCGGCGGCTCCTAGCTGATCCTCAGCGGGCCGGCTCATAGTTCTTTGACAGCAATCTCACTCCGTTTCCATGATCGAGTTGCTCCTGATCAACGCGCTGTTCATCCGCACAACCCCGGTTCGACAAACCGGACGGATAGCTTTCGATCGTGACGATCGCCGTGGCCGCCCTGGGCTCCGCAACGGGACACGTCGACCAGCTGGCTGACGTCCGATTAGCCCATGTCAGCAAGCGATTCGGCCGCCGCACGGCGCTGTCCGACGTCGGCTTCGAGGTCGGTCGCGGCACGGTGCACGGGCTGCTCGGACCGAACGGCGCCGGCAAGACAACCCTGCTCCGGCTGCTGCTCGGACTCAGCGCGCCGGACCAGGGCGACCTGCAGGTGCTCGGACGTCGCCCTTACGGCAATCCGGCGCAGGCACTGGCCGGCGTCGCCGGCTTTGTCGAGGCCCCTGCCTTCTACCCGTACCTGTCAGCGCAGCGCAATCTCGATTTCCTGGCCGGCCTCGACGGGTCCGGCAGCTCTGTCGCCGTCGACGAAGCGCTGCACCAGGTGGGCCTGGCCGAGCGGGCGCGGGACAAGGTGGCCGGGTTCTCGACCGGCATGAAGCAGCGGCTGGGACTCGCCGCCGCCCTGCTCCGCGATCCGCAGCTGCTCATCCTGGATGAGCCGACGAACGGCCTGGATCCCGAGGGCATGCGGGAGTTGCAGGCGCTCATCGCCTCGCTGGCAGCGCAGGGCCGCACCGTCCTGCTGTCCAGCCATGACATGACCGAGATCGAGCACGCCTGCTCCGACGTGACGATCCTGGCCGCCGGCAGCGTGCGCTTCACCGGCTCGCTGGCGCAGCTGCGCGCCCAGGCCGCTGAACCGTCACATGCGCTCTCGTGCGCAGACAACGTGCTCGCAGCCGAGCTCGCGTCCAGCATGCAGCTGCCGGCCGCGCTCGAACGCGAGGAACTGCTCGTGCGGGCCAGCATCGAGCGGTTGGACGAGCTGGTGCTCGCCCTCGCCCATCGCGGCATCGCCGTCCGGCAGCTGGTGCGGCGAGACACCGCCCTGGAGGAGCTGTTCCTGCGCCTGACCTCGGCGGGCAGCACATGACCAGCCTCGTCGACCCGCCGGGGCCCGTCCCCCCGCCCAGGCCCACAGCAGCCGACTCCCGGCTGAGGTCCGTAGGCGTGCGCTACGTGCTCGTCTGGGAGCTGGAGAAGCTGCTCGCCCAGTGGCGCACCCGGACCGCGGCATTGCTGTGCCTGCTCGGCCCGGCCGCCTTCGTCATCGCGGTCAAGCTGACCGGTACGGTCCCGGCTGACACCCTGTTCGGCCGCTGGATCAACGACTCCGGCATCGCGACGCCGCTGGTGGTGCTCGGCTTCGCCGCCGCCTGGGGCTTTCCGGCACTGATCGCGGTGGTGGCCGGCGACCTCTTCTCCGCCGAGGACCACTACGACACCTGGAAGACCATCCTCACCCGTTCGCAGGGCCGCTGGTCGTTCTTCGCCGGCAAGGTCGTGGCCGCCTTCAGCTACGTGATCGCGATAGTGGTCCTGCTGGCAGCCAGCAGCATCGCCGCGGGCCTGCTGCTGCTCGGCAACCGTCCTTTGATCGGCCTGTCGGGCAACGTCATTCCGATCGGCTCTGCCATCGGGCGTGCCGCGCTCAGCTGGTTGTCGGTGCTGCCCTCGTGCCTGGCCTTCGCTGCCATCGCCGTCCTGCTCTCGGTGCTCAGCCGCTCGAGCCTGACCGCCATCGGCAGCACCGTCGCGCTCGGGCTGACGCTCCAATTCGCCGGGCTGGTGGACGGAATCAACCCCGTTATCCGGTTGCTGCCTGGCTCCGGCTTGCTTGCCTGGCACGGCCTGTTCGCCCAGCCCGCCTTCACCGAACCGCTCTGGACGGGCGTTGCCGTCGCGGCTGCCTGGGTTTTCGGTTGCCTCGGCCTGGCCTGGCACAGCTTCAGCCGTCGCGACATCGCCGGGAGCAGCCGATGAGACGCGCACGGCTTGCGATCGTCGCAAGGGTGGCCGGTCTGACATTGCTGGTGAGTTCCTGCTCGGCCTCGTCGGTCACCAGCGCCAAGCTCGATGCCGCGATCGGGCCCACATTCGTGCGGTTGTACGCCCAGCAGCAGCGGTTGCTCGGCCACCAGCAGGTGGCCGGTCCGGACGGCAGCGCGCAGTGCAGCCGCACCAACACCACCTCACCTCACCGCGGCGCCGGCGACGACTGGGTCTGCGTCCTCAACTTCCCTTATGCCGACGGGCACGTTCAACCGGTGTACTACGACGTCAAGGTCACGCCCACCGGGTGCTACACGGCGGCCGGCCCCGCCCAACTCGTCGGTCAGCAGACCGAGCGGGCGGCCGACGGCCATCTCGCGACGAATCCGCTCTTCGAGTTCGACGGCTGTTTCGCGATCTGAACCACCTTCATCCCCACTCCCCTGCTCGGAAAGGCATGAACATGAACCGATCACGACGACGGCTGAGGGGGCTCACCGTCGCCACCGCCAGTGTCGGGGTGGCCCTGCTGGCCACCGGGGTCGCTGCCGCAGCGGCCATCACCCGGCACGACCAGGTGGGCCAGACCACCGCACGCGGTGTCGTGCTGCCCGACAACCAGACGGTCTCCCCGCTGGGCGTGCGGACGCTGACGACAGGCGGCCGGCTGCTCTCCTCAGACCTCGCGCCCGGGGGCGGCCGGCTGGCGGCACTGAGTTACCGCAACGGCACCGGCTTCCTGTCCATCTTCGACACCAAGCACAACAAGCTGCTGCAGCAGGTGGGTACCGGCAACGCCGGGGACCCGAAGATCGGTGACGGCAGCGTGGCCGCGGATGGTCCGATCTACTCACCGGACGGCGCCACGCTGTGGGTGCCGCAGACGGCTGACCTGCTGAGGTTCTCGGTGAACCCGGACGGCACCGTGCAGCCGACCCCGGTGAAGATACCGATGCTCAACGGCAGCACGCCGCTGCTGCCCTCGGGTGGCGCCTTCAGCCAGGACGGCAAGACGCTCTACCTCGCGCTGAACAACGTCAACGCGGTCGGCTACCTGGACACCACCACGAACACCCTTGTTCGCCAGGTCCCGGTCGGCGTCGCTCCCCGGCAGGTGGCCCTCGTCGGCGGCAAGCTCTACGTGTCCAACGAAGGCGGCAGGGTCGCCACTGCCAAGGACTTCACCAACCTGACCTCCGGCACGCCGGTGGCAGCCGACAAGTCCACCGGTGCGGTGAACAACGGCACCGTCTCCGTCCTCGAGCCGGCCTCCGGTGCCGTCTCCACCCTCAAGGTCGGCCTGGAGCCCACGGCGCTCTACGCGCACGGCAGCACGCTGTTCGTCGCGAACTCCAACAACGACTCGATCACGCTGATCGACACCGCCAAGCAGCGGGTGGCCCAGACCGTCAACGTGAACCCGCTGCCCGGCTCGACGGTCGGCAGTTACCCCAACGCGATCACGATGCCGGACGCCGATCACGTCTACGTCAGCATCGGCCGGGACAACGCGATCGCCGTCTACCGCTACAACGGCTCGGCGACGGCACCGCTTCAGTACGAGGGACTGATCCCGACCGACTGGTACCCGGTGAACGTCGCGAAGGACCCGGCCACCGGCAAGATCGTGGTGACCAACGACAAGGGCATCGGTGCGCGTGGCCTGCCGAAGACCATCAGCGAGGGTCCGGATGCCAACGCCGTCACCGGCCTGAACACCTACAGCGACACCGGCTCGGTCACCACCTTCAGCGCACCGACCGAGGCGGATCTCGGCAAGCTGACGCACACCGTCTTCATCGACAACGACTGGCAGAAGCTGTTGCAGCGCTCGGTCACCGCCGCCACCAACGCGGCACCGGCAGTGTTGCCTGTCAAGCTCGGTGCGCCGTCGAAGATCAAGCATGTCTTCCTGCTGGTCAAGGAGAATCGAACCTACGACCAGGTGCTCGGTGACATAGGCAAGGGTGACAGCGACCCCAGCTACACCCAGTTCGGCGCCAGCGTCACGCCGAACGAGCACGCGTTGGCGAACCAGTTCGGGCTGTTCGACAACTTCTACGACGAGGGCACGCTGTCGGCCGACGGGCACAACTGGCTGATGCAGGCCGACGCCAACGACTACATCGAGAAGGAGTTCGGCGCGTTCTACCGCAGCTACCCCGCGCAGGGCGGTGACGCGCTGGCCTATCAGCGCAACGGATTCCTCTGGAACGCCGCCGAGGCTGCCGGCAACACCGTCGCGAACTTCGGTGAGTACAACAACTTCTTCACCGCCGACAACGACCCGAACCGGCCGACCTGGGCTCAGTGGTACCAGGATTCGTTGATCCTGGAAGGAAAGGCGTCGGGTCCGCTGCCGGTGCCGACCGACAAGTACAAGACCTACGCCGACATCCCGTCCCTCAACAAGATCACCGACCCGAGCTACCCGAAGTTCGACACCGATGTGCCCGACCAGTACCGGACCGACATCTGGCTGAAGTCCTTCCAGCAGT
>DATAKO010000136.1:0-4604 GCA_036261575.1 Jatrophihabitans sp. | reverse complement strand
GTCGATGCGAGGCTGCAGCACACGCGCCTGCTCGATGACCTCGACACCGTGCTTGCGGGCGTTGTTGAGCAGCAACTCGTCGAAGCTGGCGCGATCGACATGCCAGGAGTGGTTGAACGGGCTGGACTGATTGAACTCAGTGCGCCACGGGTCAGGCTCGTTGCCCCACACCAGGCTCACCCCGAACTTCAGCTGGAACATCTCGTCCAACTGCTCCTCGATGCCCAACTCCCGCATGACCGGGACCATCCCGCTGATCATCGACTCACCGACGTGGTAGCGGGGGAACTGCTCGCGTTCCAGGATCAGGACGCGGTGCCCGCGTTGTGCCAGCAGGGTGGCAAGCGTGCTGCCGGCCGGTCCGGCGCCGGCGATGACGACGTCGTAGTCGGGTGCGGTGTGGTGAGTCATGTGCCGAGCCTTTCGGTCGCTACGGATGTCGATATGGCTGGGGGATCAGTAGATGCCGAGTACGTCGATCGCCGGCGAGGAGAGGTTGCGGGCTGGTTCGACCGGGTCGATGTCGGCGTCGAGGAACGCGGCGTAGATCGACTCCGCGACCGGTGTCGTATCCGGGTCGGGCAACGTCGCATGTGAAACCAGCGCCTGGGCAAGCACGTTGGCCCGGTGCTGCCCGAAGCTGGCGCCCCGATGCGGCCCGCGCTGATCCGTCGGTTCGAAAGCACAGCCGACGGACGAGGTGATCGCGCGGGTGAAGGGCGATACGCCGGGTGCGAGCACGCCGGTGGCCTGCAGCGACTCGGCGAGGCGGCGGGCGTGCGGCCAGCCGTCGCGCTGCAGGTAGATCACCAACGCGTCGTTGCGGGGGTAGAGCGCTCGGTTGGAAAGGATCTTGGCGTGCCAGTGGATGCCCAGCTGCTGCAGCGTTTCGATGGCGGTGGCCCACAGCTCAGGAGCCCGGTCCGGCTCGTCCAGGTGGGCATACACGCGCAGGGTGGTGCCGCCCAGCCCCAGCGTCTGCGGCGCTGTCATGTAGAGGAATCCAGGAGACAGGCCGGGACGCACGCACGGCACCGGAAAGCGTGCTGCGGTGGCGTCGATCGAAGCTCCTTCGGGCAGCCGCACCCGTAGCCCGTCCAGCGCGACCGCGGACGTGCCGCCGACCGGCTCGAGCAGCGGCGCGCTGATCTCCCTGGTGAGTTCAGGGGTGCGCTCGAGCAGACGCCGCTCGAAGCCGACCTCGCGGAACGAGCGCATCGCGAAATCCAGTGGCTTGTCACGGCCGTTGTGCATCGTCTGGTAGAGCACGGAACCGAGCAGCCGGGTCACCGAGGAGGCGTTGTCGTCCTCATAGGTTTCACCGGCAGTGACCGCGCTCAGGCCACCAGGCTGCACCGTCACCCGCGAGGCAAGCTCCAGCAGCCGTGGGGATACGTCGAAGTTCACGGTCAGCACGGCAACTCCAGTCCAAGCGTCGAGGCAAAGTCGTCCGGATTCAGCAGGAGGGTGCGACCGATGCCGGCGGCCGCCTTGGTGGTGGGAGACAGCCGCTGGGTGGTGGCGGCGCTGGCCAGCATCCGGTCCAACATGTGCCAGCCGGCGAACTGAGCCGCGCGCCGCACCAGCGTCTCGTCCGAGCGTGCCGCGGGTCTCGATGTCACGTAGCCATCGAGGAATGCGGTGACCATCGGGCTGCGCCGCTCGATTTCGGCGACACCGGTCGCGACGATCTGAGCATGGGTGGCTGTCTGGCCGACCATGAGCGAACCCGCCAGCGTCGCCGGCGTCGCGGTCGCGGCGAGGTAGAGCCATTCCCCGGCGAACGCCCCGATGTCACGGGCCGGATCACCCGCGCGCGCCTCTTCGAAATCTGACAGGTGCACCGAGTCGGCGGTGATCAGGAACTGGTCCAGTCGCAGGTCACCGTGGATCGGCGTGCGGGGTGAGCGGCCGGCATCATCCTGCTCACGCAGCGTCCGCAGCGCGTCAGCCAAAGCCTGATCACCCTGCAGCAGCCGCCACATCTCGATCTCGGCAGCCGATGCCTGCAGGTAATAGGGCAGGGACAGCCCGGCGAAGGCCTGCACCGGCGGCAGGGGATGCGGGGACTGGTCAAAGCCATCGCACGGCAGCCTGTGCAGCGTGCCGATCTGGCCGCCGGCCGCCCTGGCCAGCTCGGTGCTGAACTCGTCCCGAGCAGCCAGGGTGGCCGCGGTCTCGGCGTCAGGCAGGTAGGCCATGGCGATCAGCGAAGCGGTACGATCGACGCCCAGCAGCGCCGGCATGGTGAGCACCTTCTCGCCCGATCGGGCGACATGCTCGGTACGCGCCAGCCGAGCCTGCCGGTCACCGTCGTGCAGCTGCTTGACGAACACCTCCTGCCCACCGGTGGTGGTGCCGATCCAGTTGTTGTTCCGCCCGAGCACGCTGCGGATCGACTGCGGCTGGAACGGACCGAGCCCGAGCGTCTGCAACAACTCGTCGATGGCGGGGACCTCGCTGAGATCAGCGGGCCGGTATGCGATTGCGTTGCGTGATCTGGCCATGGCCTCGTCTTCCTGCCGGGTTCTGATGCTCGGGATGGGTGCTGCGAAACCCACTGTGGAGGGCACCGCTGGTGGCGAAATCCAGTGCCGCTCGAGGCATCAGCAAGCCTCGTCCGGTCATCGAGCCAGGCTCGAGTTGGGCCAAGGACCGTGGACGTGTCCGGGATCCACGCGTCCCGAGCCAAGCCGGTGGACGCGGTTTGGCTGCCGTCGCCCGACCACACCGAGGAGAAGTGCATGTCTAGACGAGTGGTGCCAGAACTGCAGGTCACCCCGTTGGAGAGCGGCCTGTGCTGCGCAGCGATGCTCCTGCACGCGCACGGAAGCTCGCAGCCAACGGCCCAGCTCCGCGAGGAGCTGGACCTGGGACGGGGCGGATCAACCCTGCCGGAGCTGGCCGAACTGTTCCAGAAGCGGGGCGTGCCGGCCGAGCCGGTCCAGGCCGACAACGAAACGGCCGCCCAACTATCGGGTACGTTCATCGCCTCGTGGGCCAACGCGGGATTCGTGCTGGTGGAAAGGGTCGGTCCGAAGTGGGTCACCCTTGTCGACCCCGCGATCGGCCGGCGGCAGGCGCCGCGCTCGGAGTTCGATGAGGCCTACGGCGGCTGGTACCTGCAGCCCGATTTCACGGCCGGGCACCTCGTCGACACCAGCAGCCCGCGCACGCATCCAACCCCGTTCCGCACCGCGATGCGCGCCAGCGCCGGGCCGCTGGCAGGCGTCGCCGTCATGTCGCTGGTCGTGTATGCGACCGACATCGGCGCGCCCTACCTGACGCAGCTCGTGATCGACCACTCCTTCAAGCATCCCGAGAAGAATCAGCTGGGTAGCTTCGTCCCGTGGGTGCTGCTTATCTGCCTCGGGGTCGGCGTGAGCGTCTTCCTGCGCTCGTACTTCATCGCTCGCAGCGCGGTCCGAATCGGCCGTGACACCTCAGAATCCGTGCTGGACCACCTGCTCGGGCTGCCGTTCCGTTACTTCGACAGCCGGCAACCGGGCGAGCTCGCCTACCGGCTCGCTGGGCTATCGGCGATCCGGGACTCGCTGTCGGACCAGCTTTTCACCGGCTTCTTTCAGATCGGCGGCCTGTTCGCCTACCTGGGCTTTCTCTACTACCAGAGCGTGACCCTGGGCGTGATCGCCACCGTGTTCGTCGCCGCCATGCTGGGCGTCCTGTTCGGTAGCCGGCACCTGTTCTACTCCGCCATCCAGAACGAGCTGAGCCAGACGGGGCGGATGCAGACCGAGCAGCTGGAAGCCATCCAGTCGATCCTGACCATCAAGACCCGAGCCAGCCGGAGCCAGTTCCTGACGAAGTGGCGCACCCAGAACGAGGTGTCGCTCACCTACCTGAAGCGGCGCATGTTGCTGCAAGGCGGGGTGAACGCCATCGTCAGCGTGCTGCAGTTCAGCGGGCCGATGGTAACGCTGTTGACCGGAATCTACCTCTGGCGCAACGGGGAAATCTCGCTCGGCAAGATCTTTGCCGCGCTGGCGATCTCGAGCCTGCTCTTCGCCACCGCCAACGCGATCTACGGATCGGTGGCGCTGTTCCTGATCTGCCGGACCTACGCGCGGCGGCTGCAGGACATCACCATGTCCGAGCCTGCTCCCGTGGGCGCGCACCGGGTTGACACCCTCGGCCGGATCGAGATCGATGACGTTCGGTTCCGGTACACCAAGAACAGCCCCGAGGTGATCAAGGGCATCAGCATGCGCATCGAGGCCGGCGAGACAGTCGCGATAGTCGGGCGTACCGGTTCCGGCAAGAGCACGCTGGCCAAACTCATGCTCGGCCTGTACGAGCCGGACAGCGGCGGCATTCGCTACGGCTCGCTGCCGGTGGCACAGATCGAACCCACCAGCCTGTTCAGTCGGCTCGCCTTCGTGCCGCAGGATGTGACGCTGGAAACCGCCACCCTGCACGACAACATCACGCTGGGCCGCAGCGTCTCACGCGCCGAGGTCGAACGTGCGTGCCGGATCGCCTGCATCCACGAGGACATCCTGTCGTTCCCCTCCGGATACGACACGATGATCAACAACCTGGGAGCGAACCTCTCGGGCGGCCAACGGCAGCGGATCGCGTTGGCT
>DATAKO010000124.1:0-3489 GCA_036261575.1 Jatrophihabitans sp. | reverse complement strand
TGATCTCGTTGCGGAACGACTTGCCCATCTGCCCGATGCCGAACGGCGGCTTCTTGCGCGCCGACTGCAGCACCGCGGCGAAGTTGAGGAAGATGCCCTGCGCCGTTTCCGGGCGAAGGTAGGCCAGGCCCGACTCGTCCTCGACCGGGCCCAGATGGGTGCGCAGCATGCCGGAGAACTGCCGCGGCTCCGTCCACGCCTTGTTACCGCAGTTGGGGCAGGTGATGTCAGCTAGTCCATGCTCCGGCGCCCGGCCCTTGCGGCGCTCGAAGTCCTCCTCGAGGTGGTCGGCCCGGTAGCGCCGATGGCACACGGTGCATTCGGTCAGCGGGTCCGAGAAGGTCGCGATGTGGCCGGAGGCCTCCCACACCGCCGGCGGCAGCACCACGGAGGAGTCCAGGCCCACCACGTCGTCCCGGCTGGTGACCATCGTCTTCCACCACTGCCGGCGCAGGTTCTCCTTCAGCTCCACCCCGTGCGGACCGTAATCCCATGCCGAGCGGGTGCCACCGTAGATCTCGGCCGCCGGGAAGACGAAGCCTCGGCGCTTGGCCAGGCTGACTACGGCCTCATTGCGGTCCACGGGCACGGCTGGTTCTCCATCAGGAAGCGGTTGCAGATGACCCCTTCAGGGTATCGGTAGCCGCCACCGGCGTGGCCCGCTCGTCGGCCTCCGGCGCTGCCACCGGGTGTGCACGCTGTTCCCAGCGGTGGAAGGCGTAGCTGACCGCGGCCGTGAGGGCCCACCCGAGCAGGATGTCGAAGACGTAGTGCTCGGCGGCGTAGACCAGCGAGAAAGCCATGGTCAGCGCGTAGGCCGCCAGCAACGGTCGCCAGCGCTTGCGCACCCGGGTCCAGAGAAAGACCGAGATCAGCGAGGAGATCGCGGCGTGCAGCGACGGGATGGCAGCGACCTCGTTCGAGGTGGCCTGCCCCTCGCTGATGATCGCGCCGGCCTTCGGCACGCCCAGCCGGTCCCAGCCCCGAGTGGAGATGCGCTCCACCCAGGGCGCGGCGTGGGCGTGGTGCAGCACCACCTGTCCCAGCATGCCGCCGTCGGTGACCTGCCCGGGGGCTTCGCTCATGCACGGCGGGTCCGACGGACCGCCCACAACATCTGCCGAGTGGCACAGCGACGCGGCCCACGGAGGCGCTGCCGGGTAGACCACGAACCCGATCAGGCCGATGAACGAGACGGCTACGAAGCGCAGCACGAACTTCTTCCACTCGACCCGGTTGCGGACGTAGAGGATGCCGGCGACGACGTAGGGGGCGAAGAAGAAGGAGACGTAGACCAGGCTGACCACCGTCTCCCACCAGGGTGGGTACGCCTCCTTGAGGTGCGACTGCAGCCAGACGGTGGGCTCGTGGCCGAGGAACAACGCCTTGTCGAAGCTGATCTGCAGGTGCCACTGGGTCGGCCGGCCGAACAGCAGCGCTGCCCCGCGGCTGTAGTCGTAGAGCAGCAGGATGAGCGCGAACGGCAGCCAGTCGCGCAGCACCAGCAGGACGTTGCGGTGCCCGATGCTGGCCGCCATCAGCCCGGTGCAGATGCACAGCAGCAGCACGTTGCGGTCGTAGGTGATGCCCTCGTGCCAGACTCCGAACGCGACCGCGAGCGCCCAGAGCGTCAGTGCGCCGATGCGCAGCCAGAACAGCTGGCGCGCCGACAGACCCAGCCAGGGCCGCTGCGCGGCCGGTGGCGGCTGATCCTCGGGCGCAAGCTCGGCACCGGTGTTCGCGTCGGTATCGATACGCGTCAAGGCCCGCCCCTCATGCCGTGTTGATCAGCCCAGTCACCCGCCTGATTCGACCAGGTTCGCGGCATTACTTCGCTCGGCGAAGCAACCCGTCCGTCAATGTAGCCGTTGAATCTTGGAACCTGAGAATTTGCCAACCGGACAGCCATCGCACCGGTGATCGTGTTGCCTGCTCAGTCGCGACGATCCACCCAGTCGGCGTCGCGGGCACGATCGGACTCGCTGCGCCGCTCGGCGCCGTCCGCCTCGAGCACCAGCAGTTCCTCGAAGGCACTGGGCTGGTCGAGCGCGGCGGCCATCAGGGGCGTGGCGGTGAGCTTGACCTCGTAGCCGCCGAGCGCACGCCGGTAGGCCCCCACCGACTCCCATTCGGTGAGCAGCAGCCAGGCCTGCGGATCGTCGGTGGCCCGGGCGACGGCACCGCGAAGGTAACCCGGACGCACGGCCAGCACCCGCAGCGCAGCCTCGGCCTGTTGCTGAAACGCGGGCCGCTCGCCTTGCTGGCGCAGTTGGATCGTGACGATCATGTGCGATCCACCAGCGGCAATGAGCGGATGCCCCGTTCCAGGTGCCACTGCAGGTGCGCGGCGATGAGCCCGCTGGCCTCGCGACGCTGCGGGTCGGCCGCGGCGTCGGCCTGTGCCCAATCACCGCTGAGCAGGGCCGCCATCAGTGACAGCGACGCCGGCTGCGGCCGGACCGCGCCGCCGGGGCGGCAGCCGGGGCAGACCGACCCGCCGGAAGGCACGTGGAATGCGGCATGCGGCCCGGGCGCCGAGCAGAGCGCGCATTCCGACAGCGCGGGCTCCCAGCCGGCCAGCGACATCGACCTGATCAGGAACGCATCCAGGATGAGGGAGGAATCGTGCTCACTCAGCGCCAGACTGCGCAGCGCGCCCACGACCAGCAGGTACTGCCGTAACGCCGGTTCGCCCTCGTCCGCGGTGAGCCTTTCCGCGGTCTCGCAGATGGCCACCGCCGCCGTCCACGCCCCGTAGTTGCCGGCCAGCCGCGCGCCGTAGTTGTCGACCGACTCCACCTGCGTCACCAGGTCGAGCCCATTCGGACGCAGGTGGCCGCGCTCGGCGTCCGGCTCGGCGGTGCGGGTGTGCAACTGGACGTCGATATGGCTGCCCGGTTCCAGCCGCGCGCCGTAGCGTGAGGTGGTGCGGCGCACTCCCTTGCCCACCGCGCGGATCCTGCCGTGCCGCTTGGTCAGCAGCGTGACGATGCGGTCTGCCTCGCCGAGCTTGTGGACCCGCAACACCACGGCTTCGTCCCGGTAGAGCGGCATCCGTCCATGGTGGCAGACGGCACCGACAATCAGCCGCAACCTCCGGGCAGGCTCAGGTGCGAACCGGGGGTTATCCCGGAGGTGGATCGATCCGGATCCGGCCAGTATCGCCGGTATGGCGAACCTTTCGCTCGGTCCGGCCCGGTGGCGGCCGGCCACGTTGGCGCTGGCCGCGCTCGCGCTGACCCGCGCGTGGCTTGGCCTGGCCCGTGACGCCGGCCTGTGGCTGCTGCTGCACCGGCTCGATGGCGCGACCGCGCTCGATCTCGGCTACCTGTCCGCGGGAATCCTGCTGCTGATGCTGAGTCGCCGGAGCGGCGTCGACACGCGATCAGGCCGGCTGCGGCTCGGCGGCGCCGACACGCAGCCGGGAAGCCAGCGCGAGCGCGAAGCCGGCCGAGGCGATCGCGCAGCCGATCGGGACCGTGAACGCGA
>DATAKO010000112.1:0-74620 GCA_036261575.1 Jatrophihabitans sp. | reverse complement strand
GCCCGGCGACTGCGGCCGACGGCGGCCCGTGGCGACAGTTGTGGACGGCGCCTGCGGATGTGGATGACGCTCAGGGCGCGTAGCAGGGGTTGGTCCCGGGAACCGCCAGCTTGCTCTTGCCGAGATTGTCCCAGGAGCCGTTCGAGAGCTCGAAGATGTCGCCACCGGCCGAGACCACCGGATTCTGCTGCAGCGCGGCCGTGATGGCGGTCGGCGCGCCCGGCAGGCCAACCGAAGACTGCGGCGCGAGCTGCGAGCCGTCGGAGAGCATGTCCCACAGCTGCGCCTGCGCGCCCGGTGCGGCGGCGATGAGCAGCAGCTTGGTCGGGTCGGCCCAGGTCAGGTCGCTGACCGACAGCCGCGGTGGTGTCTCCAGCTCCAGTGAATCGATGCGCACGTCGGAGCCGGACGTCACGACCGAGCCCACCCAGACCGCTCCGGGCCCACCCGGTGTCCGGATCACCATCGCGACCCGAGCGCCGTCCGGGCTGAACCTGATTGCGGTCACCGCCCCGTTCGGCGCACCGCCGGTCTGGTTGGTCACCGACACCGGCCGCGGCCGCTGGCCTGACACCAGCCGGTAGATCGCGCCGTGCGAGCCGACGCCCACCCAGATCTCATCGCCTTGCGGTGCCCACTCCGGACGTGACTGAGGTGCTGCGGGCAGGGCGATCGGGCTGAGCCGGTTCTCATCCCCCGCGACGAGCTTGCCGGTGACGGTCACGCCGGCCGCTTCCAGCACGTTGCCGGAGCGCCGGACCGCCACCGAGGCCAGGTCCCGTGCGGGCAGACCGAGCGGGCTCTTCAGCGGCGTGCCGGTGTCGTCGTAGACCGCGCCGTCCCGCACGAAGTAGACCGAAGCGCCGGGAATCGCGTTGTCCGGGCTGTTGCTGGCGAAGTCGACGGCGCTGAAAGCGTCCCGCTGCACCTGAGGTACCTGGACGATCTTGCCGCCGTCGGTGAGACGCAGCTCGGCGAACTGAGCCTGCCCGAGCGTGAACGCCAGCTGCGCGGCGAGCCCGTTACGACTGGTCACATCCAGGTTCTGCGAGCCGGGGATCTCGACCGTGACCGGGTCACCGATCTGCACCGACGGCTTGCCCACCTGGTCGGGCACCTCGTTCGTCACCGACTGCGCCAGCTCCGGCCTCGGGCCGGCCAGCAACTGCTGCAGCAGCCACGTCGCCAGCGACTGGCCCTCCAGCGGCGTGTACCGCAGGTCCGGAACCAGGATGGAGCCGGCGGAATTGAAGAAGTAGATCCGCCGGGCGCGATAGGTGGCGGCGAACTCCGACTGGGAGATCAGCACGCCGGTACCGAGCTGGTCGATGCGCCACTGGCCGGCCACCCGGGTCAGCGTGTAGGTGAAGGGCTCCTCATCGCCCGTGCCCATGCCCTTCAACGTCGGCGTGTAGACGCCGCTGGCGTCCAGCTGCCCGACGCGCCGGCCGGTCACCACGACGGTGGCCGTGCTGCCGGAGATGATCGGATCACCGACCCTGGTTTCGTCGACGATGACGGTGGGTTCGTCCTGCCACTTGCGGGCGGCTGCCGTGGTGAGGAACTGCCGTGCGGTGGAGTGGCCGGCGTCGGCATCGACGCCCGCGCCGAGAAAGTCGTTGACGATGTCGTACGGCCCGAGCCCCGGGGCCGGCGAGATGTTGGGCCGGGGCGCGACCGATGATGCCCCCTGCGGCACCGACCGGACCACCTCCGGCGAGGACGACGTCGGAATGGTCGTGCAGCCGGCCAGCGCCAGGCCCGACGCCATCACGGCGGCGAGCAGGCCGGTCACCGGGCGACCGGCCGGGCCACCGTTCATGCGCGCGCCCAGCTGCCTCACGAGCGCACCTCCGATTCCGGCGTCGGCGCCAGCGGCAGCGGCGACTCGGTGACGGTACCGCCGGCTTTGCGGGGCAGGGTAAGTCTGAACACCGCCCCCTTGCCACGCTCACCCCACGCCTGCAGCCAGCCGTTGTGCAGCCGGGCGTCTTCCAGGCTGATCGCCAGGCCCAGTCCGGTGCCGCCGGTGAGCCGGCTGCGTGACGGGTCGCCCCGCCAGAACCGGTTGAACACCAGTGCCGCCTCGCCCGGGCGCAGGCCGATGCCGTAGTCCCGCACCGAGATCGCCACGGTGTTCTTGTCATAGCCCAGCCGGACCTGCACCGGCTTGCCCTCGGCGTGATCGAGCGCGTTGCCGATCAAGTTGCGCAGCACCCGCTCCACCCGGCGCGCGTCCAGCTCGGCAAGCACCGGCTCGGCGCCGGTGACGGCCTCCAGCGCGATCTGGTGACGACGGGCCAGCGACTCGCTGGCGGCCACCGCGCGCTCGACGATGCCCACCACGTCGACCTGCTCGGTTTCCAGCGCGGCCACACCAGCGTCGTAGCGCGAGATCTCCAGCAGCTCGGCCAGCAGCGATTCGAAGCGATCCAGCTCGTTCTGCAACAGCTCCGCCGAGCGCGCCAGCTCGGGCGCGAAGTCGGCCCGGCCGGCGAACAACAGCTCCCCGGCCATCCGGATCGTCGTCAGCGGTGTGCGAAGTTCGTGCGACACGTCGGAGGTGAAGCGCTGCTGCAGCCGCGACAGCTTCTCCAACCTGCGGATCTGCTGCTGCAGGCTGTTGGCCATGTCGTTGAAGGCGGTTCCCAGCGCGGCGATGTCATCCTCGCCGCTGACCGGCAGCCGCTGCGACAGGTCGCCACCGGCGAGCCGGCCCGCGGTCTGGGCGGCGGCCCGCACCGGCAGCACCACCCAGCGGGTGACCAGGGTGGCGATGACGGCCACCAGCAGCACCAGCGCCAGTCCTGCCACGAGCACCGTCTGGCGTACCAGGTTCAGCGTCGACTGCTCGGCGGTGAGCGGGAACAGGTAGTACAGCTCGAACGAGCCGGCGCTGGTCGACAGCGGCTGGCCGACGATCAGACCGGGCGAGTCCCCGGCAGCGGTGTGCACCCGCGCGTACTGCACGGTGAGGTTGCCCTGCCGCACCTTGGTGCGCAACGAGTGCGGGATGGCGGGTTGGCCGGGCAGCTGGCTGTTCACCGCGTCGTCGACCGACAGCACCGCCTTGGCGTACAGATCCGTGGTGGTCGCGCCGGTCACGTTCGGTCCGGCGGTGATCTGATCGACGGCCTGCTGGATGCCGTTGAGGTCGCCCGGGCTGATGCCCGAGAACTCCGACACCGCGCTGTCATGACCCGAAGTGGCCTGGGCGATAGCGGCATCGCGCTTGGCCTTAAGCACACCGCTGCCGATCTGGGACACCAGGAACAGCCCGATGAGCAACACCACGATGCCGGTGACGGCCGCGGTGGAGGCGGCGACCCGCAACTGCAGGGAGCGCCGCCAGTAGCTACGGCTTCGTCGCCAGCCGCGCAGCACGGCTCGCCTGGTACCCGGCCACCAGCCGGTCAGCGACCGGGGCCACCGGGAAGCGGTCACGGCGGTCCGGCTTTGTACCCGACCCCGCGCACGGTCAGCACTACTTCAGGCCGTTCCGGATCGCGCTCCACCTTCGATCGCAGCCGCTGGACGTGCACGTTCACCAGCCGGGTGTCGGCAGCGTGCCGGTAGCCCCAGACCTGCTCCAGCAACACCTCACGCGTGAAGACCTGGCGGGGCTTGCGAGCCAGCGCGACCAGCAGATCGAACTCCAGCGGGGTCAGCGAGATCTGCTGGCCGTCACGCACCACCTGGTGCGCCGGCACATCGATGCTGACCGGCGAGTCGGGCGGGCCGATGGTGAGCGTCTCGCCACCGGCGTCGTCGTAGCGGCGCAGCCGCGCCCGCATCCGGGCGGTGAGCTCCTTGGGCTTGAACGGCTTGACGACATAGTCATCGGCACCGGACTCCAGGCCCAGCACCACGTCCACCGTGTCGGTCTTGGCAGTCAGCATGATGATCGGGGTGCCCGACTCGGCCCGGATGGAGCGGCACACGTCGATGCCGCTGGCGCCCGGCAGCATCAGGTCGAGCAGCACGATGTCAGGTTTGACGTCGCGGAAGGCAGCCAGCGCGCGCGAGCCGTCCGGCACGAACGCCGGGTCGAACCCGTCGGCCCGCAGCACGATGCCGAGCATCTCGGCCAGCGATTGGTCGTCGTCGACCACAAGAACCCGGGGCTTCATAGCTCCATCGTCCCATCAGTACCCGGTAAACACCGACAGGCGGGGCTCAGCCCGCCCCGAAACGCATTGTGCGGCCCGAAAGAGCCCGATTCCGCTGCGGGAAGGGTCCTTTCGGGCCGCACAAAGCGATCTAGGGGTTGATCAGTAGCGGTAGTGCTCCGGCTTGTACGGGCCGGCCACGTCCACGCCGATGTACTCGGCCTGCGACTTGGACAGGGTGGTCAGCTTGGCACCGACGGCGTCCAGGTGCAGCCGGGCCACCTTCTCGTCCAGGTGCTTGGGCAGCGTGGTGACGGTGGGCTTGCCGTCGACGATGTAGGCGTCCTTGTTCTTGTGCAGCTCGATCTGGGCAATCGTCTGGTTGGAGAACGAGGCCGACATCACGAAGGACGGGTGACCCGTCGCGTTGCCCAGGTTCAGCAACCGGCCCTCGGACAGCACGATGATCGAGTGACCGTCGGGGAACTTCCACTCGTGCACCTGCGGCTTGACCTCGACCTTCTCGATGCCCGGGACCTTGGCCAGGCCGGCCATGTCGATCTCGTTGTCGAAGTGGCCGATGTTGCCGACGATCGCGTTGTGCTTCATCTTGGCCATGTGCTCGGCCATGATGATGTCCTTGTTGCCGGTGGTGGTGACGAAGATGTCGACCTTGTCGACGACGTCCTCCAGCCGCACGACCTCCAGGCCGTCCATCGCCGCCTGCAGCGCGCAGATCGGGTCGATCTCGCTGACCACCACACGAGCGCCCTGGCCACGCAGCGACTCCACCGAGCCCTTGCCGACGTCGCCGTAGCCGCACACCAGTGCCAGCTTGCCGGCGATCATCACGTCGGTGGCACGGTTGATGCCGTCGATCAGTGAGTGCCGGCAGCCGTACTTGTTGTCGAACTTGCTCTTGGTGACCGAGTCGTTGACGTTGATCGCCGGGAACAGCAGGTTGCCGGCCCGGGCGAACTCGTACAGCCGGTGCACGCCGGTGGTGGTCTCCTCCGAGACACCGATGATCGACTGCGACATCTTGGTGTACTTGCTGGGGTTCTCGGCCAGCGAACGGCGCAGAGTCTCCAGGATGATCTTGTACTCCTCGGAGTCGTTCTCGTCCGCGGACGGCACGACGCCGGCGGCCTCGTACTCGACGCCCATGTGGATCAGCAGGGTGGCGTCACCACCGTCGTCAACGATGGAGTCCGGCCCGGAACCGTCCGGCCAGGTCAGCATCTGCTCGGTGCACCACCAGTACTCCTCCAGCGTCTCGCCCTTCCAGGCGAACACGGGGATGCCGGCGGGGTTCTCCGGGGTGCCGTCCGGACCGACCACGACGGCTGCCGCGGCGTGGTCCTGGGTGGAGAAGATGTTGCAGGAAACCCAGCGGACGTCGGCGCCGAGCGCGGCCAGCGTCTCGATCAGCACGGCGGTCTGGATGGTCATGTGCAGGGAGCCTGCGACCTTTTTGCCGGCCAGCGGCTTGGAATCGCCGTACTCGGCCCGCAGAGCCATCAGGCCCGGCATCTCGACCTCGGCGAGCTGGATCTCCTTGCGGCCGAACGCGGCAAGGGACAGGTCGGCGACCTTGAAGTCGCTGACGGAGCCAGCGCTGTCTGGGGTCAGGGTGACGCTCACGGAATCTCCTCGGGTTGTGTACCGGAACTGCTGATGGATGTGTTCGTCGGCTTCGTGGTATTCGATGTCGGCGTTCTCGGCCAGCCGCTCGGCCGCCATCCGGCGGAAACGACTCGCCTCGGGCGAGGCCGGCCCGCGGTGCACCGGACCGAACCAGTCGTCGACCGCGCGGTAGAGCTCGAACTCGGTGCGCATCCGCAGTTCGAACGCGATCTCGGCAAGGCCGATGCCGTGATCGTCGACCAGCTGACGCAGCGAGCGCAGCCGGTCGATCTGCCGGGAGCCATAGAGCCGATGGCCACCCGGGGTCCGCTGAGTCGTGACGAGGCCGGCCTGCTCGATGTAGCGCAGCATCCGCTGCGACCAACCGGTCGCCTCGGCCGCCTGCTGCATCGTCATCGGCTTCATCGCAGCAAACTCTATCAGAGTTGTGTCAGATTTCCCGCCAGGCGGGCGGGGCCGTCAGGCAGCGATGCTCACAAACCGGGAGACGCCAGGAAAATCCGCCCGTCCGAGCGTACCTGCACCGGCTCGTCGCCCACGCCCACGAAGGCGGCGTGCCAGGGCGCCAGCACCTGCTCCCCCACCGTTGCCGGCCGCTCACCGGCGAGTACCAGGTAGGGCAGGTCCGGCCGCAGCTGCGCGTGGCCGTGGCCGGCGCCGAGCGCGAAGTCCGGCACCGGGACGCTGAAGTGCGCGCCGCCAGCGCTCTGCTCCGCCGGCTGCCAGCGCGGCTGCGGCAACGGGGTGAAATCGGCGATACGCACCAGCTCCGGCACGTCGATGTGCTTCGGGGTGAGCCCGCAGCGCAGCACGTTGTCGCTGTTGGCCAGCACTTCGATGCACACCCCGCGCAGGTAGGCGTGCACGTTGCCGGCGGCCAGGAACATCGCCTCGCCCGGCAGCAGCTTGACGTAGTTCAGCAACAGCGCGACGACCGGACCGATATCGCCCGGGAAGTCCTCGGCCGCCAGCAGCGCGGCCCTGGCTTCGGGGGCCCACCGGCCGTTGGTGGCGGCCAACCGCCGGCACCCGGCCACGGTGGATTCGATGAGCTGTGCGCGGGCCGCCCCCTGCAGCGACAACACGGTGGTGAAGACCGCCCGCACGCCCTCCTCCGAGGTCAGCAGTTCCCGGTAGGGCAGCAACTCCGCGACCTCGAGCGCGGTCAGGTACTCCGCGGTCTCGGCCGGCGGCCGGAACCCGCAGAAGGCATCGAACTCGGTCAGGGCGTAGGCCATTTCCGGCTTGTGGTGAGGGTCCCGGTAGTTGCGTTCGGCGCTGGACTGGCTGACCCCGGCCCGCTCCTCGGCCTCGTAACCGGCCCGGGCCTGCTCGGCGTTGGGATGCACCTGCAGGGACAGCGCGCGCTCGGCCGCCAGCACCTTCAGCAGGAATGGCAGCCGGGGGCCGAACCGTTCGACGGACGCAGCGCCGAGCAGTCCCCCCGGATCGGCTGCGATCAGCGCGTCCAGCGGCTGGTCGTGTTCGGGCGCGTGCGACGGCGAGTCCGGATGCGCTCCGATCCAGAGTTCGGCGGCAGGTCGGCCGGTCGGCTCGATGCCGAGCAGCTGCGGGATCGCTGTCGGCGAACCCCACGCATAGTCGCGGATCGTGTTCTCCAGCCGGATGATCCTCATTCCGGGTCTGCTCCCGTCCGGGCCGCTGTGGCCCCTCGGTCGATGTCTGGCTCGAGGTAGATGACACGCACGCTCGGTTCGGCGGCCCGCACCCGCGCCTCGGCGGCGTCGATCGCGGCGGCCACCTCGGCGGCCGAGCTGGTCGGCGCGATGGCGACCTTGGCCGCCAACAGGACCTCGTCCGGTCCCAGGTGCATGGTCCGTTGATGGATCACCCGCTGCACCCCGTCGCCGATGAGCGCGCGTTCGATCCGGCCGACCGCGATCGGGTCCGCCGACTCGCCCAGCAGCAGGCTCTTGGTCTCCACGATCAGCACGGCAGCGACCGAGACGAGCAGCACGCCGATGCCGACAGTGCCGATGCCGTCCCACACCGGCCGGCCGGTCAGGCCGGACAGTCCCACCCCGAGCAGCGCCAGCGCGAGGCCGATGAGCGCGGCGAAATCCTCCAGCAGCACCACCGGCAGCTCGGGCACCTTGGCCCTGCGAATGAACTGCACCCAGCTCGCCTCACCCTTGCTCTGGCGCGCCTCGTTGATGGCTGTCCGGAACGACCAGCTCTCCAGTGCGATGGCCACCACCAGCACGCCGATCGCGATCGCCGGTGAATCCAGCGCATGCGGGTGCCGCAGCTTCTGCACGCCCTCATACAGCGCGAACAGGCCGCCGACGGTGAACAGCACCAGCGCCACCAGGAAGCCGTAGACGTAGCGATCCCGGCCGTAGCCGAACGGATGTTGGGGGGTTGCCCGGCGCCGGGAGCGCGCGCCGCCGACCAGCAGCAGTCCCTGGTTGCCGGAGTCGGCCACCGAGTGCACCGCCTCGGCCAGCATCGACGAGGCCCCGGTGAGCAGGAAGGCGATGAACTTGATCACCGCGATGCCGAGGTTGGCGGTCAGGGCAGCCAGCACCGCCTTGGACCCTCCGGATGCGCTCATGCGTGGCGCTCGGCGCGTGTCACCGGTCGGGCTCGCCGAGCCGGGGAGCGCCGGGGTCGACCCGGCGAGCCAGCGCAAGGTAGGCGGCCGCGAAATCGCCGGTAGCGGTCGCGCAGCCGAAGCGGACCAGCACCGGAGCGTGCGGCACCGGCAGCCGGGACACACCGATCGATCGGCTGCGGGCCAACCCGGCAAGCGCGTCAGCGGCCCGTCGGCCGGCCCGGGTGCTTACCCGGTCGCCCGCCTCGTCGCCGAAGTCGTCGTCGTCGCCGATCAGCACCAGGCGGGGCTGGACGGCCGCCTCGGCCTCCCGGTCGGCGAAGAAGTCCTCCTCCGAACCGCGGCCTGCGAACTCGAGCAGTGAGCCGATCCGCGCCACGTCGTCGGGCAGCGATGCCGACATCGCGGTGGAGCCGCCGAGCAGCTGTACGGCCCCGGTGACGCGGTGAGCGGCTGCCGTGCCGGCCGGACCGATGCCGGCGAAGACCGGCAGCGACTCGGCGAGCTCGGCGGCCAGCACCTTCGCCGACGCGACGAAAGCGTCCGAGCCCGGCCGCTCGGCCTCGGCAACCTCGTCGAGGCGATCAGCCAGCTCGGGCAGCACGCCACGCACAGTGGCAAGTCCGAGCGCGTCCAGGGTGAGCAGCGCGGGGGTGGCCAGCGACCACCACAGCGCTCGCGACGGCACCCCGGTGAGGTGACTCAGGTCAGCGAGGGGGTGCCGGGCGGCAGCCGCCGCGACCGGTGAGCCGGCCGGTGCCGCCACCGAGATGACCAGCCCGCGACGGTCGGCCTGGGCGACGAGTTCGGCCAGTCGCGGGTGCTGCCCGTCCGCCGAAGCCACCAGCAGCACATCAGCCGGTCCGGCCCAGCGGGGTAGCACGCCATCGCGCCAGTCCAGCACCGGCGCCTCGCCCTGGGCCAGCGCTCCGAGCAGGCCGGACAGGTAGGGCACGTTCGGGTCCGGTGCCACCAGCACCGCCCGGGGGCGCGCCTCGCCCGCGAGCCGGTACACCCCGAAATCCTCGGCGGTTTCCACGGCGCGCCGGACCTGAGCCCCGGCAGTGGCCAGCGCCCGCAGCAGGCCGCCGCGGTCACCGTCGAGCAGTGCCGCCTCGTCATCCAGCAACTGCTGGTCGAACGGGTGCACCTCAGCCCCGCTGCACCGGTACTCCGAGGCCGTTGGGGCCCGGAGTGGCGTCACTGGGCAGCAGCACCGGGATGCCGTCGCGAATCGGGAACCGGCTGGCGCAGCTGGTGCACACGAGCTCACCGCCGTCGAGCACGAGCGGGGCGTGATCCTGCGAGGGGCAGGCGAGAATGTCCAGCAGTTCCTGGGAGATACCGGAGGCCGGCTCAGTCACGGATCACCCCCAGCGCCTCATCGCGCAGGCTCGCCATCCGCTCCTGGTTGGCCGCCTCCACGTTGAGCCGCAGCAGCGGCTCGGTGTTGGACGCGCGCACGTTGAGCCAGGAGCCGTCGGCGAAGCTGACCGTGAGCCCGTCCAGCTCATCGGTGCCGGTAGCCCGGTCCGCGAAGTGGCTGCGGATCGCCGCAACCCGGCCGGCCTGGTCGGCCACCTCGGAATTGATCTCGCCGGAGGCGGCGTACCGCTCGTACTCGGCGGTCAGCTCGGCCAGCGGCCGCGGCTGCTCGCCGAGGGCGGCCAGCACGTGCATGGCGGCGAGCATGCCGGTGTCGGCGCGCCAGAAGTCACGGAAGTAGTAGTGCGCCGAGTGCTCGCCGCCGAACACGGCGCCGCTGGCGGCCATCTCGGCCTTGATGTAGGAGTGGCCGACCCGGGTGCGCACCGGCGTCCCGCCGTGCTCGGTGATGATCTCCGGAACCGCGCGCGAGGTGATCAGGTTGTGGATCACGGGCGAACCAGGAGCCTTGGCCAGCTCACGCACTGCCACCAGCGCGGTGATCGCGCTGGGCGAGACCGGGTTGCCGTCGGCGTCGATGACGAAGCAGCGATCCGCGTCCCCGTCGAAGGCGAGGCCGAGGTCGGCCCGGTGTTCGACCACGGCACGCTGCAGGTCCACCAGGTTCTTCGGGTCCAGCGGGTTCGCCTCGTGGTTGGGGAACGTGCCGTCCAGCTCGAAGTAGAGCGGGATGATCCGCAGCGGCAGCGCGTCCAGCACCGCATCGCCGAGCACCGCGGGAACGGTGTAGCCGCCCATGCCGTTGCCGGCATCCACCACGACGGTCAGCTCCCGGATCGCGCGCAGGTCGACCAGCTCCCGCAGGTAGCGGGCGTACTCGGCCAGCAGGTCTTGCTCGCTCACCGCGCCCGGCCGGTCGACCGCCACCGGCAGGCCCGATTCCAGATAGCCCTGCGCCAGCTGGCGAATCTCGGCCAGGCCGGTGTCGGATCCGACCGGCACCGCGCCGGCCCGGCAGAGCTTGATGCCGTTGTAGGCCGCCGGATTGTGGCTGGCGGTGAACATCGCGCCGGGCAGGTCCAGGTGCCCGGAGGCGAAGTACAGCATGTCGGTCGAGGACAGGCCGATGTTGACGACGTCGGCACCCTGGCTGGTGGCTCCGCCTGCGAACGCCGTCAGCAGCGCGGGACCGGAGTCACGCATGTCGTGCGCGGCGGCCAGCCGGGTGGTACCGGTCACCTGCACGAAGGCAGCACCGATGGCGGCGGCCACCTCCGGCGTCAGCTGTTCGCCGACGATGCCTCGGACGTCGTAGGCCTTGACGATCTGGGACAGGTCGATCACGCGGGGCGGGTCTCCTCGGGTCGGCGGCGCTGCCTACTGCTGTTGCTGAGGGTCTGAGCGTACCGAGCACGGTCCGGCAGCCACCGAGGCGTGCAGTACAGCGGCCGGCGGCCGGGGCTCACACCGGCGGCGGCACCACCCGCAGGTGTCCGCGACGCGCGCTCGGAACGCCATCGCGTTCCGGTGGCGGGGGTGGCACCTCGACCCGCGCGGCCTCCCGCACGGCATCGGCAAGCGCCTCCAGATCGTCCGCGTGCGGGATGGGCGACGGGAACTCGCCGACGTGCCGCAGCACTTCCCAGCCACGAGGCACGGTCAGCCGCACCGCGTGCTCCTCGCACAGGTCGTAGGAGTGCGGCTCAGCGAATGCGGCCAGCGGTCCGACGACCGCAGTCGAGTCGGAGTAGATATAGGTCAGCGTCGCCACGGCGGACTGGCTGCAGCCGGTACGGGTGCAACGACGGACATGCCTCACAACCGGCGACCTTAGCCGCCGTGGCCGACAATGCCGGGCAGCCGGGCCGTTGCGCGGCTTCGTGTCGCGGGCGCGGCGCTAGTCCGCTGCGGCCCTCTGCGGCACTAGTCCGCTGCGACGCTTCGGCAGCGCCGGCCCGCCGTTTACGCTGATAGCACCATGCCAGCAGAACGACACGCCCACGCGGTGGACCGGCAGCTGCGCGCCGGGCGCCCCGGCCGACGGCGGGACCGGCACGGTCGCGGCCTGCGCGGCATGCTCGCCCCGCCGCTGGTACCGATCGCGCACAGCCGCGCGGATGCCTTCGACGCGATGGTGTTGCACGCCGTCGACCACCTGCAGCCGCGGCTCGGCGACCGGTTGGCCAACGTGGAGTTCGCGGTCGAGGACGTGCCTGAGTTCGGTGGCGAGCAGGCGGAGTTCAACGACGACGTGCTGGACGACCGGGGCATCCCGCTGTCCCGGCTGTACCGGCAGGGCGTCGCCGGCATCCCCGCGCCGACGGTGGTCGTCTACCGCCGCCCGCTGGAGAGCCGCGCGGTGCACGGCGACGACCTGGCCGACCTGGTGCACGACGTGGTCGTGGAGCAGCTGGCGCGGCTGCTCGGAGTCGATCCGGACGAGATCGACTGACCCGTCAGCTGGCGCGGCGCTTGATCCGGCGGCGTTCCCGCTCGCTCAAGCCGCCCCAGATGCCGAATCGCTCATCGTGTTCGAGGGCGTACTCGAGGCACTCACCGCGCACCTCGCACCCGACGCAGATCTTCTTCGCCTCGCGAGTGGACCCGCCCTTCTCCGGGAAGAAGGCCTCCGGGTCCGTCTGCGAGCACAGCGCGCGCTCCTGCCAACTCTGCTCTTCGGGTAGGCCGAAGATGTCGGTCAGTTCCGCTTCAGCAAGGGTGCTGGGGTTGTCCATGGCGGGATCTCCTACTGCGGTCTGGACAGGTACTTCGGTCGGTTCCGGATGCCGTCTTATCCGTACTTCGGTCGTGCTGTTCCGTGCCGGGCTCTTCACGTCGGGCGGTGGTGCTGCAGCAGGCTGCTGCCGCTGGAGCCGTCCGGCCGAACCATCGGCCGAGGTTTGGTCGACATAAGCCGAACGACACATCTGGAATTACACTCGTGTCGTTCCCGGTAAGTCAAGCCGGCAGCTGGTATCCGCTCAGATTTGTTGCATCCGACCGCACACTGGTATTGAAGGCGCAGGCCGGACACGGCGCACACGCAGGAGAGCTGTCCCCCGATGGCCCCGCCGCCACCCTAGCGATCGGCCCCGTCGCTTCCCGCGGCCGGCACAGCATCCAGCCGGCACAGCATCCAGCCGGCACAGCATCCAGCCGGCACAGCACTTACGCTGGACCACGCCACCGCCGCCGACCGAGGTAACCCGCATGTCCGAGCCCGTCTCCGCCGCCATCGAGCGTGATGGCACCCAGTCGCTCGGCGTGGAACTGTGCCGGCTGTCGCTGGATCTCGGCCGGCAGCGCATCCGGCACCGCCGCCAGGTGGGCATCGCGATCCGAGCGGCGCTGTTCGCCGAACTCGCGCTGGCCGGCCGGATCGCCGGACGTGACTGGCCGGAGGCGATCGGCGATTCCGAGACCGGCGACCCGATGCCGGACTCGGTGCATCGGGCCGTGGCCGGCCGCAAGCGCCCCATCGGCTGGCGGCACTGGTTCAACCACGTCGATGCCGATCGGCAGGCAGCGACCGAGCGCCTGGTGCAGGCCGGCACCTGGACGATGTCGGGCAGCCGGATCATCGACAACACCAGCGGTCGGACGCTGCTGGACCAGCAGCGGGTGCACAACGCAGCCGAGCGCGGCAGCGCCGCACCGGAGGACGTGCACGACGCCATACTGGTGTTGCTGCTGATGGCCTCCGGCGGCCTCGGCAAGCCGATGCCACGCCGGGCCCGCAAGCTGGCCCGCAGCTGGCTGCCGCCGATGCTCATCCAGTCCGGGCGTTCCGGGGATGCCGTCTGGGCCACCATGCTGTTCGCAACGCGCCAGATCCAGCGAGCGGCGCCGATCCGGGTCCTGTCCCGCTGACGCGGGCCGGTAGTTTCGACGGGTGCGGATTACGGTTCTGGCGGGCGGCATCGGCGGCGCGAAATTCTTGCGTGGTGTGCGCAGGTTCGCCCACAGCGACGGGCGCTCGGACGAGATCACGGCGATCGTCAACACCGGCGATGACGTCACCATGCACGGCTTGCGGGTCTGTCCGGATCTCGATTCGGTCATGTACACCTTGGCCGGGGCCGCCGACAGCGAGCGGGGCTGGGGCCGCGAGGGCGAGAGCTGGCGGATCGCCGAGGAGCTCAAGATCTACGGCGCCGAGCCGACCTGGTTCGGCCTCGGCGATCTCGACATCGCCACGCACCTGGTCCGCACCCAGATGCTCGATGCCGGTTACCCGCTCTCCGACGTGACCCAGGCGCTGTGCCGGCGCTGGGACACCGGCGGGGTGCGGCTGTTGCCGATGACCGACCAGCGCTGCGAGACGCACGTGGTGGTGGAGCTCGACGGGCGCCGGCGCGCGATCCACTTCCAGGAGTGGTGGGTGCGGCACCGGGCCACCGTGCCGGCCCTGGAGTTCGTCCAGGTCGGCGTCGAGCAGGCCCAGCCGGCACCCGGGGTGAGCGAGGCCATCAGCGGCGCGGACCTGGTGCTGCTCTCGCCGTCGAACCCCGTGGTGTCCATCAACACGATCCTCGGCGTCGCCGGCATCCGGCAGGCGCTGCGCGAGACCCCCGCGCCCGTGGTCGGCCTGTCCCCCATCATCGGCAACGCACCGGTGCGCGGCATGGCCGATTCGTGCTTGCCGGTGCTCGGGGTCGAGACCTCGGCCGAGGGCGTCGGTCGCTTCTACGGCGCCCGCGCCACCGACGGCGTGCTCGACGGCTGGCTGATCCACCCGGGCGACGCCGCGAGCATCGACGGCGTGCGGGTGCTGGTCCGTGACCTGTTGATGACCAGCCCCGAAGTCACCGCGGGAATGGTTGCCGACGCGTTGTCCTTGGTGTCCACGTGATCTCGATCCAACCCGTCAGCGGTATCGGTGAGGTCCGGCCGGGGGCCGATCTGGCAGAACTGGTCGCCGCCGCCGCGCCCTGGCTGGTCGACGGTGACATCCTCGTCGTCACCTCCAAGATCGTTTCCAAGGCCGAGGGCCGGCTGATCCCGGTGCCGGCCGGCGACCCCGCCGAACGGGAACGGATCCGGCAGCAGGCCATCGCCGATGAGACCGTGCGCGTCGTGGCCCGCCGCGGAAAGCTGCAGATCGTGGAGAACCGGCAGGGGCTCGTGCTGGCCGCGGCGGGCGTCGACGCATCGAACGTGCAGCTGGACGAGATCGCGCTGCTGCCGCTGGATCCGGACCGTTCCGCCGCCACGCTGCGCGAGGGCCTGCGCGCCCGGCTGGGCGTCGAGGTTGCGGTGATCATCTCCGATTCGCTGGGACGGCCGTGGCGGCACGGCATCACCGACGTGGCCATCGGCGTGGCCGGCATCTCGGCGGTGCTGGACGTGCGCGGCGAGACCGACAGCTACGGCAACGAGCTGATGGTCACCGAGGTCGCCGTCGCCGACGAGCTGGCCGCTGCCGGTGATCTGGTCAAGGGCAAGCTCGCCGGGCTGCCGGTCGCGGTGGTGCGCGGCCTCAGCTACACCGATGACGGCAAGGGTTCCTCGGAGCTGCTGCGCGGCTCGGTCGGCGACCTGTTCCGGTTGGGCACCGCCGAGGCACTGGCCCAGGGCCAGGCAGCGATGGCGGCGCCGGACGCCTCCGGGGTCGAGCACCTGCATGCCGACGCCCGCGCGGTGCTCGATGCGATGGCCATCGCCGACGGCGACCGGCTGGCCGCCGTCCGGCAGGGCTTCTACGGACTGCTCGCCGCGCGGCCGGACGCGACCCGCCGGGCCAGCGCCCCGGGCCACATCACCGCCAGCGTGGTGTTGCTGGACGCCACCGGACAGCGGGTGCTGCTCACCCTGCACCCCCGGGTGGGCAAGTGGCTGCAACTGGGCGGCCACGTCGAGGACGACGACGCCTCGGTGCCCGCCGCGGCGCTGCGGGAGGCGACGGAGGAGAGCGGCATCGCAGGTATCGTCCTGGAGCCGATCCCCTTCGACATCGACATTCATGCCATCACCTGCTCGCTGGGGCTACCGACCAGGCACTTCGACATCCGCTTCGTCGGCCACGCACCGGCCGGCGCCGAGCCGGTGATCAGCGCCGAATCGGACGACCTGCGCTGGTTCGACCTCGACGCGCTACCTGCCGACGTGGCGCCGGAGCTACCTGGTTTGCTGGCCGGCTTGGCGGCCCGGCCGGCCGCCAACGGCTGAGGACGAGCACCGGTGTCCGAGCTCCTCGCAGGCTGGCCGGTGCCGCACGCGGCGCTGGCGGTGCTGTCCACCGAGGGCGTGCTGAGCACCGAGGGCGAGCTGGACCGGCAGTTCTGGCTGGCCTCGCTCACCAAGCCACTGGCCGGGCTGGCCGCCCTGGTGGCCGTGGAGGAAGGCGCGCTGGAGCTCGATGAACCGGTCCCCGGCCTACCGCCGGAACTGGCGTCGGCCACGCTGCGGCACCTGCTTGCCCACGCCGGCGGCCTGGCGCCGGATCGGCGAGAGCGGGCGGCGGCGGTCGGCACCCGGCGGATCTACTCCAACGCCGGCTTCGACCTGATCGGGGAAGCGGTGGCGGCGGCTACCGGCATGCCGTTCGCGCAGTACCTCACCGAATCGGTCTTGGCTCCGCTGGGCTGCTCGTCGGCGCGGCTGTCCGGCTCGCCGGCCCGGGACGCCGTCGCGTCGGCGCGGGACTGGATCCCGCTGCTACAGCTGCTGCTGGCCGGCGGCGGCCGCATCCTGGACCCTTCCACGCTGGCCGACGCGACCAGCGTGCAGTGGCCCGGTCTGCCCGGTGTCCTGCCGGGTTACGGCAGCCAGCCCGACAACTGCTGGGGACTGGCGTTCGAGATCCGGGGAAGCAAGCAACCGCACTGGACCGCGCCCGGCAACTCTGCCGCCACGTACGGCCATTTCGGCCAAGGCGGCTCGATGTTCTGGGTGGACCCGGCCGCGGGGCTGGCCGTGGTGGCGCTGGCGGACGAGCCGTTCGGCGACTGGGCCAGGCAGGCCTGGCCAGCACTGTCGGCGCAGGTGCTGCACCGCTTCGGCTGAGTCAGATCCGCCGGATGTCGTTCGGGCTGAATCGCGGACCGTACTTCGGCGGGCTGAACCCGCTCAGCTCGATCAGCTTCACCACCCGTGCCCGCTGCCCCTGCCACGGCGCAAGCAGCTCCAGCATCTGCTCATCGGTGGACCGGGGTCGGCCGGCAAGGAACCAGCCGACCCGGTTCGCCACGTGAAAATCACCCACGCTCACCGCATCGGCATCCCCGAGGGCCCGCACGGTCGTCTCAGCCGCCGTCCACTGCCCGACCCCTGGTACGGAACGCAGCCGGCGGGTCGCATCGTCGGCTGACATGGCGGCGCACTCCTCCAGCCGGCCTGCCACCGTCGCCACCGCCCGCACCGTCCGGTGCCGTTGGCCGTCCACCCCGAACCGGTGCCAGTCCCAGCTCGGCACCTGCAGCAGGGTTGCGGGTTCGGCCGGTAGCCACAGCCGGAACTGTTCCGGGCCGGGGGCCGGCTCGCCGTAGTGGCGGGTCAGCAGCCGCCAGGCGCGAAATGCCTCCTGGCCGGTCACCCGCTGTTCGAGCACCGCCGGCACCAGCGAGTCCAGCACCCGCCCGGTCCTGGCGAGCCGGACACCGGGCAGGCTGCGCCGCACCTCGTGCAGCCGGGCATGTGCGGACGTGTCCAGGTGCGACCAGTCGTCGGACTCGCCGATCAGGTCCGGCACCTGAGCCAGCATCCAGCCGGCACCGGGGCCCCATGCCTGCGCGTGCACCAGCTGATCGGCCAGCCAGACCGAGACGGTTCCCGGCCCGTCCGGGGACCGCGTCGCCCACCAGAACCGGCCCGCGGCAAAGCGCGCCACCGGATCGCCCGCACCGTGGCACAGGGCACCGACGGTGCGCCGCAGGTCCAGCGGACGGCGCAGCGGCCAGGCCCGCTCCAGCGGCAACGTCGCGGTGGCCAGGGCCGTTCAGCCGTCGGAGGAGAAACGCACCGAGCCGTCGGGCAGCACGACCTCCGGCCAGACCCGGAGCCCGTTGAGCAGTTCCAGGCCGGCCCCGAGGTGCGCGCGGTCACCGATCACGGCCCCGTCGAGTACGGTCCCCGCGCCGATCACCGCACCGGCACCGACGATCGAGTCGCGCACGACCGCGCCCTCGAGAACCCGGACGTCGTCCAGCAGCACCGACCCGTCGACCACCGCGCCGGCGGCGATGTGGGCCCGTTCCCCGATCGCGGAGCCACCGGTGACGGTTGCTCCGGGCTCGACCTGCGCGCCGGGCTTGATCAGCGCCTCACCGATCGGTCCGGGCAGCGCGGCCGAAGGTGCGATGCCGCGGATGAGGTCTGCCGAGCCGGACACGAAGTCGGACGGCTTGCCCAGATCCCGCCAGTAGGTCGAGTCCACATGAGCCATCACCCGCGCGCCCGCCGCGAGCAGCCCCGGAAAGGTCTCACGCTCCACCGAGACCGGGCGGTCGGTCGGGATCGCCTCGATGATGTCGCGATTGAACACGTAGGTGCCGGCGTTGATCTGGTCGGTGACCGGGTTCGGGTCCTTCTCCAGAAAGGCGGTCACCCGGCCGGTCTCGTCGGTCGGCACGCAGCCGAAGGCACGCGGGTCGTCGACCTTCGTCAGGTGCAGGCTGACGTCGGCGCCGGTACGCCGGTGCGTGTCCAGCAGGTCGGTCAGGTCGCAACCGGTCAGGATGTCGCCGTTGAAGATCAGCGCGGTGTCGTGGCGCAGCAGGCCGGCCACGTTGCCGATGGCGCCACCGGTGCCCAGCGGTGTCTCCTCCACCACGTACTCCAGCTCCAGCCCGAGGTCGCTGCCGTCGCCGTAGTAGTCGGAGAACACCTCGGCCTTGTAGCTGGTGCCCATGATCACGTGGGTGATGCCGGCAGCTCGGATGCGGGACAGCAGGTGGGTCAGGTACGGCACGCCCGCGATCGGCAGCATCGGCTTGGGCATCGTCACGGTCAGCGGCCGGAGCCGGGTGCCCTTGCCCCCGACCAGCACGATCGCATCGACGTCGGTCACTGCTTCTCCTCGCTGCTCACTGAGTGCTGCCCGCTGGGTGCTGCTCACCTGATTCTCGTGCCTCGCTCGATTCTCACTCAGATCCTGCTGGCTCTTCGCGCGGGCGCTCATCGCGGATTCGCTCCGAGCCTCGCTCGTGCCTCGCTCGATTCTCACTCATGCGGCTCGGAGCGGGTGGGTCTGCTGGCGGCGCGCCGCTGCATGAACTCGATGACCGGCGGCGCCAGCCGGGCCCGGGCCATCAAGCCCGTCCAGAGCAGCGCCCGCAACGGCGCCCAGCGCCGGCCCGGATAGCGGCGGGCGAGGTAGCGGTAGGCGCTGCGGTGATGCTCCAGAAACATCGCCTGCTTGTGATTGGCGGTGGCATGCGAACCGGTGTGCACGATCTCGGCGGACGGTACGTACACGTTCAGCCAACCGGCCCGGCCCAACCGCTGTCCGAGGTCGACGTCCTCGAAGTACATGAAGTAGCCGGGATCGAATCCGCCGACGGATTCGAAGGCCGCCCGCCGCAGCAGCAGGCAGGAGCCCGACAGCCAGCCCGCCTCTCGCTCCACCGGCTGCTGCTCCCGGCGGTAGCTGCGGGTCCACGGGTTGGCCGGCCAGATCGCGCCGAACAGCGCATGCCCGATGCCACGGGCCAGCGACGGCAACTCCCGCGCGGACGGGTACACCTGGCCGGTGGCAGTGCGGATCAGCGGCCCCAGCGCCGCGGCTCGCGGCCAGCGCCGGGTTGCCCGCATCAGCTCATCCAGCGAGCCGGGCGCCCAGATGACGTCCGGGTTGCACACCACGACCCAGTCGCCCTCGGTGGCAGCCACGCCCAGGTTGGCCGCCCGGCCGTAACCCAGGTTGCCCCCGGTCGCCAGCAGATCCACCTCGGGGCGCTGCGCCGCCCGCTGCGGGGCGCCATCGGTGGAGCCGTTGTCTGCCAGCAGCACCCGGTAGTCGCCGGCGGTGGCTCGCGGCAGTGAATCCAGGAAGTCGGTCAGCGACTGACCCGGCGAGTAGGTCACCGCGACGATCGTGAGCGTCATGCGGCCCGCGCCCGCTGGACGGCATGCTCGTAGGCACGCAGGTGCGCGGCCGCGGTGGCGGCCCAGGTGAACCCGGCCGCCCGCGCCGGCCCCGCGGCGGCGAGCTCGGCCCGGCGCTGCGGCGAGTCGAGCAGCTCGGCGAGTGCGCCGGCGATCGCGGCCGGCTCGGTGTCGCAGTAGGCCACTGCGTCGCCGCCGACCTCGGGCAGCGAGAGATGGCGGGTGGTCAGGGTCGGGGCACCGCAGGCCATGGCCTCCAGCACCGGCAACCCGAAGCCCTCCCCGAAACTCGGGTAGGCCACGACGGTGGCGCCGCCGAGCAGCGCCGGCAGTTGCTCCAGTGGCAGGTAGCCCGGGCGCAGCAACCGCAGGCCCGCGGGCACGGCTGCGACCGCGGCCTCCAGCTCGGTCTCCCAGCCGGCGCCGCCGGCCAGCACCAGCGCCGGTGGGTTGGGGCGAGCGGCGCAGGCTGCGACCCAGCCGCGGATCAGTCCCGGCACGTTCTTGCGCGGCTCCAGCGTGCCCAGGAACGTGACGTAGTCCTCGTCAGGCCCGAGACCCACCGCCGCCCGTACCTGCCTGACGGCCCCCGCCGAGGGCGGCCGGAACACCCCTGTGTCGACCCCCAGGTGCGCGACCTGCAGGCGAGCAGCCGGCACCTGAAGCCGGTGCTGCAACTCCGACGCGGTGGCCTGCGAGGCGACGACGCACACCTGGGCCCGGCGAAC
The DNA here is from genome assembly GCA_036261575.1 of Jatrophihabitans sp. GTDB lineage: Bacteria > Actinomycetota > Actinomycetes > Mycobacteriales > Jatrophihabitantaceae > Jatrophihabitans_A. Next base: position 54,131 of record DATAKO010000112.1, on the reverse strand, counting down.
GGCAAGCCGGGTGGCGGTCCGGAAGAACGGTCCCTTGACCCGGGTATGCCATTCCGGATTGGAGAAGAACGTCGCATCGTGCACCGTGACCACCAGCGGGCCACGCCAGCGCAACGGGAAGGTGTAGTGCGGGGAGTGCAGCACGTCCGGGGCCACCGACCGGGCCAGGGCCGGCAGCCCGTACTGCTCCCAGGCCAGCCGCCTTGCCCGATCCGCCGGGACCGCAGCGGTGGCCACCTCGGCGCCGAACGCGCCGAAGCGCTCGGCGTCGCGCTGCTGGGCGGCCACGGTCAGCTGGACGCCCGTCTCGACCAAGGCCGGCACCAGGCTGTCCAGGTAGCGCCCGACCCCCCGCAGGTCCGCCGGGATCGCCGTCGCGTCGACCAGGACACGCAACGGCTTCCTCCAATGGATCCGGTGGGCGGCGCCGGGTCCCGCGGCGGGCTGGGAGGCCCGGCCGGGCGATGCACGGCATTGACGACGAGCAGCGATCGTACCCAACCGCCATCGGTAGACCGGCCGGCCGAACCCTCGGGCGGCCCGAGCATGCCCCGGCAACCACTAAACTCAACCCCCATGCCCGTACCCGCCGACGCCTCGGCCGCCACGAATCGTGGACCGTCCCGGCTGGCCCGGCTGGTGAAGCTGCTCGGCATCGCGATCGCGCTGCTGGCGGTGGCGCTGTGCGCGGTCACCCTGGCCCGCGCCTGGAGTGAGATCTCGCACTCGATCGCGCACGCCCGGGTCGGCTGGCTGGTGCTCGGGCTGGTCCTGGCAGCCGGTGCGATGACCGGGCTGGGCGTGCTCTGGTGGCGCTGCCTGTCGCTGTTCGGCCACCCGGTGCGGCTGGTCGACGCGGTCGCCTGGTATTTCGGCGGCGAGCTGGGCAAGTACGTCCCCGGCGGCGTCTGGCCGGTGCTGGGCCGCGGCGAGCTCGCCAACCGGGCCGGCATCGCCCGCACCACCGGCTACGTCACCACGCTGATCTCCTACGCCGCCATGTGCATCGGCTCGGCGCTGGTCTGCGGCGTGCTGGCACCGATCGTCGCCGCTGACGGGCAGGGCCTGGGCTACGGCTGGCTGATGCTGCTACTGATCCCGATCGGCCTGGCCGCCCTGCATCCCGCCGTACTGGGACGGCTGCTGACGCTGGGCGCGAAGCTGACCAAGGGACGGGTCAGCATCGAGCCGAAGCCGTGGCGCCAGATGGTCGGGCTGACGCTCTGGTCCTGCGCGACCTGGGCGCTCGTCGGGGCCACCTCGGTGGCGGTGACCGAGGCGCTGGGGTACTCCCAGCAGCCGGCTCGGGTAGCCTTCGCTGCGGTTGCCGCCTGGATCATCGGCTTCCTCGCCATCCCGGTGCCGGCCGGTGCCGGGCTGCGCGAGCTGATCTTCCTGGCGGTCAGCGGCCTCGATCACGGCCCGGCAGTGGCGGTGGCCGCCATCGCCCGGGTGCTGTTCATCGTGGTGGACGGCGTGGGCGGCGCAGCCGGGCTGGCTGCGGCTCGCCGCGGCAGAAACGACCTGCTGGAATCGGAACAGGGAGCGCACTAGCTGATGGACAAGTCCAGCGCCGTACTCAAGGTGAAGGGTCTCTACGCCAGCGGCGCGCGGGGCGTCGGCACCGCGCTGACCAAGGCACACCTGCTCAGCGAGCAGCCGCCGGCGCGCGACCAGCGCACCAAGCACTGGGTCTACAGCCTGACCCGTGCCTACGACTCGCTGGCCATCGCCGAACTGGACGTGCCGTGGTGGACCTACCGGGCCATCGATGTGGTGGAGAGCTGGCTGGCCGCGCACCCACACCCGATCCGGGTGTACGAGTACGGCTCCGGTGCCTCCACGCTGTGGCTGGCCAAGCGGGCCGACGAGATCTACTCCGTTGAGCACCACCGCGAGTTCGGTGAGTTCATCGGTGGCTCCTTCGCCGGGCACGACAACATCCACTTCCGGGTGGTGCCGCCGGTGAGCTCCGCCAACCCCGAGATCGGCTCGCGGAAGGAGGGCAACGCCGGCCTCGACTTCAGCGCCTACGTCCGCTCCATCGACGACGTGCCGGGCCAGTTCTCGCTGATCGTGATCGACGGCCGCGCCCGCGAGGCCTGCCTGGGGCAGGCCGCGTCCCGGCTGGAAACCGGCGGCATCATCGTGTTCGACAACACCCGGCGCAAGCGGTACCGGGAGGCCATCGCCGCCTCCGGCCTGCACGAGCGCCGGCTCGGCGGCCTCACCCCGACCCTGCCCTACCCGGACATGACCTCGGTGCTGTCGGCAACCGACTGATCCGTCAGAGCCGGGTGGCAGGCGCGTCCGGAAGTCCGGAACGGCCAGTCTGGCGGCGTATCATCCACTGGTCCCGGCGGCAGTCGCAGCAGGCCGGTGAGCGTCCAGCCGCCAGCAGCGCCGGCGCAGCAATGACCGCAGCAGTACCGCAGCAGTGAAACGGAGATCATCGTGAGCAGCCCGGAGACCGTGGGGAACCAAGCCGCCGGCGGGGTCGACACCCTGGACATCTCCGTCGTCATCCCGGCCAAGGACGAGGTCAAGACGATCGCTCCGTTGGTCGAGGAAATCGTCACCGTCCTCGGGCAGCAACGGCCGGAACTGACCTACGAGATCATCTTCGTCGATGACGGCAGCACCGACGGCACCTGGGATGCGATCTGTGCGGTGGCCGCAGCCGACAGCCGGGTCAGCGCGATCCAGTTCCGCAGCAACTTCGGCAAGGCAGCCGCGCTCTCAGCCGGGTTCGCCGAGGCCGACGGCAGCATCATCATCACGATGGACGCGGACATGCAGGACGATCCGCACGAGCTGCCGCGGCTGCTGGCGGCCCTGGAGAGCGGCTACGACCTCGTTACCGGCTACAAGCGGGACCGCAAGGACCCGCTGGGCAAGCGGCTGCCGTCCAAGCTGTTCAACCGGGCCACCGGCGTGGTCACCGGGTTGAAGCTGAACGACCACAACTCCGGCTTGCGGGTGGCGCGCAAGGAGATCTACGACGTGGTGCCGCTCTACGGCGAGCTGCACCGCTACGTGCCCGCCCTCTCGCACGCCAACGGCTTCAAGGTCACCGAGCTGCCGGTGAATCACCGCCCCCGGCTGCACGGCAAGTCCAAGTACGGGCTGGAGCGGTACGCGCGGGGCGCCCTCGACCTGCTCACCGTCGTCTCGATCACCCGCTACGGCCGGCGGCCCTCGCACCTGCTCGGTGGTTTGGGCCTGCTCTTCGGCCTGATCGGCTCGATCATCCTGCTGTACCTGCTGGGCGTGTGGGTGTTCACCAGCCACGGCATCGGGACCCGGCCGCTGCTGCAACTGGGCGTGCTGCTGGAGATGCTCGCGGTGCAGCTGGTGGGCATGGGCCTGCTGGCCGAGCTCATCATCCATCGCACCGACCGCAACCTCGACACCTCGATCCCGGTCAAGGCGCGCACCGCGCGCCGGGACCCGGTAACCGGATCGACGCCGATCGCAAGTCCTACCCTGGCCCGCACGCGGGTCGGCTGAGCAGGGGGAAACGTCATCACAGCGACAGAGTCCGATCACAGCTCCGACGCAGCCGAGCTGACCACGGAGACTCCGCGAACACGGCGGTTGTCCTGGGGTGGCCGGCCACGATCGCAGTGGGTGATCGCCGCCCTGGTGCTGTTGGCCGCGTGCCCGATCCTGCTGATGCTCGACCGAGTCTACCGGTCGACGGATCTGAACTACGCCGACTTCTGGTCGGCGCTGTCGCGAATCACCAACCCTGACGGCAGCGTGAAGCTGCGCGGCTTCTTCACCTACCAGAACGAGCACCCCTTCCTGGTGCCGCAACTGCTGTACTACCTCGATATCAAGCTTTTCCACGGGACGAATCGGAGCCTGGGCTACTACGTCCTGCTGCTCGGCATCGCCACGCTGGCCCTGATGTACCGGCTCCTGCCCAAGGTATGGCCGACGACGAGCCGCGTGCTGTTCCTGGTTGCAGCCAGCGCGATCGTGTTCTGCCCGACCGGCGCGTGGAATTACGTTCGCGGCATGAGCGGGACCGCGTGGCTGACGGCAAACGTGCTGTCGCTACTCGCCATCCTGGCGATGACTCGCGGGCGCACGGTCATCGCGGTTACCCTCGCCGCCGTTGCGCTGCTCAGCTACGGCACCGGCTTCGGTGCACCGGTCGCACTCGTCGTGATCGCGGTGCTGCGCAGGGACGCGCGGTGGAAGTTGCTGCTACCGGCCGGCCTCTTCGTCGGAGCCGGCATCGTCTACTACCTGACTGCGAACGGGGGCACCAGCGGACACCCCAGCCGGGATCCCGCGTTGCTGATCCAGACGTTTCTGACCAACCTCTCGACCTTGTGGGATTCCAACGGCGACTCCACCGCGCTGCTGCTCGGGGCGCTCGGATTGGCGCTGGCCGCGGTTGCCTTCCTGCGCTACTGGCCGCGTCGTGCCGAGTTCACTGATCTGGTGCCGTGGTGGGCTCTGCTGGCTTACACGCTCGTGGGTGCCGCGCTCATCTCGGTCGGTCGCAGCCAGGTCTTCGACGGGAACGGGTCGCAGTCGCGCTACATCTCCGTCACCGCGCTGTTCTGGGTGGCCGTTGCGGTGCTGGCCATTCGAACGGCACCGGTGCGTTTGGTCCGGCGCGCGGCCATCGGAGCCCTCGTGTTGGCAGTGTTCGTGTTCTGGGGTGCGAGCCCGCAAATCTTCATGACGGCCAGCAACGAGAGCGCCGTGCAGAACGAGACGGCTGCCGCCATGCAGGTTGGTGCGGTCGATCCGTTCCGCCAGCGGGTGTTCCAGATCGACGACCAGATCCAGCGGCTGAAGAACCTGCACGCCTACCCCTTCGTCAGCTCGTACCGCATCGGCTGCGGTTACAAGCCCTTCGACACCGTCGACCTGGCCAAGGTGCAGCAACTGCCCACAACGATGTATCCGAACCTGATCAGCTTCGACACCGACAAGACGGTCGGCTCCACCCGGCAGGTAACTGGTTGGGTGTACCGGCCCGGCGTCGCCACCACGTGTGTGCTGCTGGTGGACGGTTCCGGCAAGATCGTCGGCGGCGGCAGCGCACATGTTCCGCGGTCCGACGTTGCCGCGTCCAACCCTGCGCTGCCACAGGACGCCGGCTTCGACGCGGTCGCTCCGGTCAGCGCCGGAACCACCACGATCCTTCTCGGCTTCGCCGACGGGCTCTACAAGCTTCCCTCGAACCTGCCCGACCCCGCTACGGCCCAGCAGCCGTCGAAGTAGATGTCGGGCGCCATCCACGAACGGTCCGTGGAACCGTCCGACCTGCCGCCGACGCAGCGGACTGCGCGCCCCACCTCACGATCGCTGCTGCATCCCCATGAGGCCGTGCCGTTGGCTGTGACCGCTGTCATAGTGGCGGCGAGCGTCATCTACCTGCTGCACCTGGGTCGTCGAACCACCTTCTTCTATGACGAGTGGAGCTGGCTGACCCAGCGACGGGGCTGGCGACCCAGCGCGTTCCTCGCCTCGCACAACGGGCACTTCGTTGCACTGCCGGTGCTGATCTACCACCTGCTGTTCACCACCGTGGGCGCCCGCCACTACCTGCCCTACCGCCTGGCGCTGATGGCCTTTCACGCCGGCACCTGCCTGTGCCTGTACTTCTACGCCCGGCGCCGGGTGGATCCGTGGCTGGCTGCTGTCGCGGCCGGTGCGATGTGCCTCATCGGCGCCGCCTACCAGGATCTGGTCTGGCCGTTCCAGATGACCCTGATGGGGGCGCTGTGTCTGGGCATGGCGGCGTGGCTGGTACTCGATCACGAACCGTCGCGACGCACCGATGTGCTGGCGCTGGTGCTGCTACTGGGTGCGATCAGCTGCTCCGGCGCCGGCTTGGCGATGCTGGCCGGAGCCGCGGTGCTGGTGGCGTGTCGCCGGCAGTGGCGGCGCTGGTGGCTGATCGCGGTGCCCGGCCTGGCTTTCCTGCTCTGGTACGTGCGCTACGGCGGCGATCCGGTGCAGCCGTCGAGCACCGGCCACAAGCTGCGCTACCTGGCTGACGGCTTCCGCTCGGGGGTCGCCGCGCTGACCGGGCACCCGTACAACCGCGCGGTCGGGCTGGCTGCGACCCTGTCCGTCATCATCGCGCTGCTCGCGGTCGCCAGGCTGCTCTGGAGCCTGCTGAGCGAGCGCAGGCCACCAGCCGGCCTGCTCGGCGCTGCGACCGCCGCGCTGGCGCTCTGGGGGCTGACCGCAGTTGGCCGGGGCCATTTCAACGACTACGGCTCCAGCCGCTACATGTACGGGGCGGCGCTGGTGGTCGTGCTGCTGGTCCTGGAATGCCTGCGGGGGCTCCCCGCGCAACGTCTGCTTGCCGCCGGGCTGGCCGTGCTCACTGCCTTTGCAGTCAACACAGGTCTCGGCACCTTGCGCCCGGGCACCAAGTCGCTGGCCAACGTCGACACCTACGTCCGGGCTGACCTGGCTGCTGTCGAGCAGTTGCGCAATCCCGTTCTCGGCTACCGCATCAACTCGCGCTTCGTGCCCACCCTCACCGTCGGGCAGTATCTCTCGGTGCGTCGCGACCTCGGCTCACCGGCCATGCCGTTCGCCGCTGTGCCGGGCCAGCCGGCGGGAGTCCGTAACGATGTCGACCGGGTGCTGCGTGACGCCGGGCAACTGATGCTCGACCCCGCCTCTCGGCCGGGCACGCATCCGGTCACGCTGACTGCCGATCCGGTGCTCACCCTGCCGCGGTTGCGCGGGTGCGTGATCGTCCGCGGCACGCTGCTGACGGTCGAGCTGCGGTTGCCGACCGGCGGCCTCGTGATCACCGCGTTGGAAGATCCGGCGACTGTCTGGGTACATCGGTTCGGCCCGACCGGAATCCGGTGGGGCTCGATCGCCGCTGGCGACAGCGCTCGGCTCAGCGCCACTGCAGATGACTCCGCGACGCCCTGGTCGGTGCAGGTCCGATCACCGGGTGCCGTCGAGCTCTGCGCTGACGGCCGCTAGTCTTGCCCCCCCTCTGACGGGGCCGCTGACTGACGAGGCCGCTGACTGACGAGGCCGCTGGCTGACGAGAAAGCCCGCTCAGCCGGCTGGAACCGGCCGGCCGATCTGCACGTCGGAGATGCAATCGCCCACGTGGCCGGCATCGAAGCGGAGCTGGGTGACCGAAGCCAGCCGCAGCGGGAAGCTGATCCGACCGGTGCCGCTGACCGGAAAGCCGCGGAAACCGCCGGTCGCCTCTTCCACCACCGAGCCGGTGTTGATCGCGAACCGCAACGTGGTCGGTCGCGCCACCCGGTAGCTGAACTGGACGGTCCAGTACCCCTTGCCCAGTGGCCGGCTCAGGGTCTGCATCAGCTTCAGGCTGTCCGACGTGCCGCAGGCATCCGGCACGGTCGCCAGCGTCTGGAAGCGCGCGGGTACGACGTGTCCCTGGGCGTCCACCAGATACATCGGCTTGCTCAGATCGTCGGCGACGATCGGGTGGCCGCTGACCAGTTGGGCGATGCGGGTGGTCTGGCTGTAGCGGCCGAAGGCCGGCGAGTTGATGTCGCCGGGCGCGTAGGCGGTGTAGAGGCTGTAGGGCCCACGCGCGTCCAGCGCCCGGATGCCGCCCTCGAGATTGGGCACGTAATGCACCGTCCGGGCCGTCACCCAGCGGTGCGAGACAGGCACCGCGGTCACGATGAACACCGTCCACAACGCGGCCAGCGCCAGCACGGTGGCGCCGAGATGGCCGGCGGGCACGCCGCGCCAGCGGCGCGGCCGCGGGATGCCCGGCTCGTCAGCGTAGGTCTCGCCGGCCGGCTCCAGCGGGCCGTCCTCGTCCCGGCCGATCCGGGGCCGAAGCACCGTGAGCCCGACCGTGAGGATCATCAGCGGCACAAGGTCGGCGACGTAGCGGAACTCCCGGCCCAGGCCCGGGCCGTGCCCGGTGAGCCTGGCAGTGGCGATGCTGTACGTGGCCGCGGCGAAGATCGGAACGAAGATCAGCCAGCCGACCAGCGCGCGCCAGCCGAGCGTGCGCAGCCCCCACCCGATCACCGCCAGCAGCGCCAGCTGGCAGATCACCTGCCAGACGACGGTGGGATCGGCGTAGGACAGCGCCATGTTGCGGTGCGTCTGCAGGGTCCCACCGAACAGTCCCGGGATCAGGGCCTTGCTCCAGGTGATCCAGAGGTAGTGCAGCAGCTCATTGGTGGTGTAACCGGGGTTGCGGTGCACGAACTTGTGGGTGGCGTAGTAGTAGAGGTAGCCCAGCGCGACCACCAGCAGGGTCAGGTAGCCGACCAGCGCCTGCCGGATGACCCGCACGATCTCACCGATGCTGAAGCGCCGGCAGCCGACCGCCAGCACGAAGCAGGCCGCGAAGACGGCACCGAACAGGGTGCGCTCGTAGAACGCGAGGCCGAGGATGAACCAGACGCCGCCGAGCAGGCCCCACAGCGTGCCACGCGGGCCCCGGTAGCAGCGCAGCAGCGCGTGCACCATGAGCACGTTCGCCAGCACGCAGCCGGTGATCTCGGAGCCGCCGGCCCACCACTCGGCCACCGGGATCCACAGCCCGGTCAGCCCGGCCATGCCGGTCAGCACGAGCACCCACGGGCTCGGCCGGAACGACAACCGCAGGACCCGGTAGATCAGCCACGTCATCAGCGCCAGGCCCAGGCACACCAGACCGGCCGCGAGGGCGTAGTTCATCGGCGCGACGCGGTACAGCACCCAGTTCAGGATGCGGGTGCCCTGTTGCGGGTGCCCGAAGATCGGGCGATCGATGTAGAACCGGTTGAACTTCGATTCCTGAGCGATGCCGAGGTTGAGGAAGTCGTCGACGTACCAGCCGCCGCGACCGATGAAGGCGAAGATGACCACGCCGGTGAGCACCGAGAACAGCAGCGCCAACCGGTCCAGCAACCACCATTCGCTACGCGCCAGGGGGCGGTCGATCGGCTGTGGTTCGGGTTCGGACCGGACGGTCAGCTCGTTCGACACGCGCGCCAGTATCGCACCGGCACCGATGTGAACCAGCTGAGCCACTCGGGCAACGGCAGCTTTCGGCCATCCCGGCCGGCTGCTCAGCCACTACGAGCGGTCCGGCCGGCACCGACTAAGGTGGTGCGGATGCCGCTGGCCCGCGCACGCGGGACGCACCGGCGTGACTCGCACCCGAGATGAAGGAGCCGCGCGTGACCTCGCGACCTGCGGACCGCACTGCCGACGAGGCCAGCACCGCCGACGAGCGGGAATCCGCTGCCGGCTGCGACCACTATTCCAAGTCCGTCGACCCTCGGACGTGGTGGAATGCCCACTACGACGAGGCGACCGGCGCCGTGCTCGACTTCTTCGTCGGCGACGGCATCTCGCTGACCGGCAAGCGCATCGCTGACATCGGCTGCGGCGACGGCATCATCGACCTGGGCGTGGCAGTCAAGGCCGAACCGGAGAAGATCGTCGGCTTCGACCTGCTCACCACCGACCCCGAACTGCTCGCCGGCTGGGCAGCCAAGTACGCCGGCCTGGACGCGCTGCCGGACAACCTCTTCTTCGCCACCAGCGAGCCGCTCACCCTGCCCGCGGACGACGCGAGCTTCGACTACGTGATCAGTTGGTCGGCCTTCGAGCACATCGCCGACCCGGTGGCCATCCTGCGTGAGGTCCGGCGAATCCTCGTCGACGACGGGGTGCTGTTCATCCAGCTGTGGCCGTTCTACCACTCGGCGCACGGCACTCATCTGGTCGACTGGTACCCCGACGGCTTCGCCCAGTTCAAGCATCCGCACGCCGAGATCCTGCGGACCGTGTCCGAGGCCGGGCCGCCGGCAATGGCCGCGGAGATGCTTGAGGTCTACCGGACGCTGAACGGCATCACCGCCGACGATCTGCAGGCGGCACTGCGCAAAGCGGGGTTCCGCATCGTCAAGGTGGCCCTGGACTCCGAGGCGGTACACCTGCCCGAGGAGACCGCGCACCTGCCGTTGTCGACGGTGGCGATCAGCGGTATCAAGCTGCTCGCGGTGAAGGCGGAACCGACCGACGGGCCGCCGCCGAGCAAGTCGGTGCTCGACCGCGTCGAGAGCTGACGGTCGGCCGGCGCGCACCGCGTCCGGACGCCGCCTACCGCGGTCCCGGCGCCCGTGCTCTCGGCGCCGGGACTAGCGGACTGGCAAGGGTCAGATGCGGCGGCGCACCGCGTCGATGCCCTTGCGCACGGCTGCCTGCCGAGCCGAACCGGGCGGCACCAGCTTCACCCGCAAGGCGGGCCGGGCCACGAAGTAACCGACGGCGCTGTCCACCAGTCCGCGGGCGGTCGAACCACCGAGGCTGAAGCTCTTGGCACCGGCACCCACCGCATCCTGCTCCCCCGCGATGGCCAGCACCCGGTTGGCGGGCCGTGCGGTCACGTCCGTGAACAGCTCGACCAGCCGTTGCGCCACCCGGTCCCAGGTGAAGTCAGCGGCGTGGGCCAGGATCGACTTGATGATCCGCTCGCCCTCGCTCGGGTCGTCGAGGATTCGCCGGGCGGTCGTGGCCGCTGCCGCCGGATCGAAGGTGTCGATGGTCGGGATGTCGCGGGGCAGCACCTCGTCCAGGCCGCCCATCCGGGTGGACAGGCACGGCACGCCGAGATGCGCGGCCTCGAACGGCACCAGGCCGAAGCCCTCGGAGGTGGTCGGGTACAGCACCAAGCCGGCCTGCTGGTACAGCCAGTTCTTCTCGGCGTCGCTGACGATGCCCAGCTGCACCACCCGGTCGGCGATCTCCGGATGCTCGATCAGGTAGCGTGCCTCGGCGGCGACGGACGAGCCGTCCGGCGGTTCCGCGCCCGCCAGCACCAGGGAGCCGCTCCAGCCGGCGGCGACCAGCTCGGTGAGCATGCGCAGCGCGAAGAGGCGGTTCTTGTGCAGGTAGGACACGCCGAGTACCAGCAGGAACCCGCCGCCGTCCAGCTGGCCGGTGTTGGCAGGCTGCACCGGCGCGTCCGGGGTCAGGTTGGTGTGATCGACGCCGTTGTAGATGACCGCCGCCGGCCGATCCAGCGGCAGCAAACCCTCGGCCGCGGCCGCATCACGGGAATGCTCGCTGATGTAGGCCATGCCGTCCACCGCGAAGGCGGTCAAGCGGTTCAGGTCGCGGTACCTGCGCCACTGCTCGTCGCGGGCGAAGTAGGCGGCGTCGTGGTAGGCGATGAAGTCCAGCTGGTTGACCACGACCCGGTCGGCCACCATGCGCAGCCACTCCAGCTCACCGGCGTCACGTACCTGGTACGGCCGGAACACCACGTGTGCCCGGGATTCGGTCAGCGGCTCGTCCAGGTCCCGCACCGGCCGCACGGTGACCTTGGCGTAGCCCTCGAACGCGCTGCGCGCGTACTCGGGCACCACCTCGGGCGTGTAGACGATGACCTCCCGGATCTCGTCGCGGTCGGCAAGCGCGCAGATGGTCGCCACCGTGCCGATCTGGGTTCCGGCCGGAAGCGGACCGAGGCACAGCCCGTCCACCGCGACGACCAGCCCGAGTACCGAGCGGCGCGCAGCCAGCAACGACGCCGCCAGCGGCGAGAAGTCGTCCTCGGCGGTCCGTCGCACCCACGGCCCGTAGTACGGGTAGCGGTTCTGGATGATCTGCTCGTGCTCGAACTTGCGCTTCTCGATGGCCGGTGAGCGGCCGAAGCTCGAGCCACCCTTGTGGAAGACGTAGACGTCGTCGGCCACGATGTTCTCGAAGCCCGCCGCGACCGCGCGCTGGCTGAAGTCGACCTCCTCGCCATAGCCCGGGGCGAAGGCGGGGTCGAAGTAGCCGATCACGTCCATGACGGTGCGCCGGACGTACGTGCAATGACCGATAGCGGTGGGGATCCGCGGCCGCAGCTTGGGCGAGCCGGCGGCGACCCGGCGGGCCGCCTCGTCCACCGACAGCCCGCCCGGCACGTCGTCAGTGGCCACGTTGCGGGTCGGCACCGAGACGATCGTGCCGTGATTGGTCAGCGCGGTCACGGTGGCAACGGTGGTGCTGGAGTAGGCAGCGTCATGCATCCGCTCCAGCCACTCCGGCCCGACCACCACGTCGCTGTTCAGGATCACCACGTCGGCCCGGCCGGCCGCGGCGAACGCGTCGTTCATGGTGCCCAGAAAGCCCTTGTTCGACATCTGTTCCAGCACGACCACCCGGTGCTCGGGGGCGGTGGCGGCGGCGAAGATCTCCGACAGCGCGGTGAACGGGCGCCGGTCCCAGCCCTTGTCGTCGACCACCAGCAGCGGCACGTCCACCGGGGTGTTGCGGAAGAACGCCTCGTAGCAACGCACCACCTCGTCGTAGGAGTTGAAGACGGGCACCACGACGACGGGTCGGCCGTTGTCCGGCAGCAGGCTGCGGGCGTCGCCGGGGGTGCGGGCTTGGTACAGGCTCATTCGTCCTCGTTCGCTAGGCGGATCGGGCAGCGGGGGAAGCCTATTCGACTTCGATCTTGGGGTTGAGCGACACCACGCCCGCGTCCCGGGCGTCGTTGCTGATCTGGAAGGACACCGCGCGGTCGACCCGGTGGTAATCGGCACCGATCTCCGGATGCACGGCGATGTCGACGAAGTACTGCCCGTCGGCCAGTGGCAGCTCGTCGAAGCGGAACCGGACCGTCCGCTTGCCCGAGATCGGATCGAGCTTCAGCTTCTGCACCACCGTATTGGTGCCGTAGACCAGCAGGCCCGAGTTGTCACTGATGCCGATACCGGTCGCCCAGTCCTCGACGCTGGCATCGGTGGACACCTCGTACTCGATGCCGATGGGTGCACCGACCGGGTAGACCGAGTGCTGCGCACCGTCGGCGCCGAAGGTGCGGACGTTGGCGATGCTCACCTGGTGGTCGCGGCGAGACCGGTCGGCGTTCTGCTGCTCGGTGTTGGCCTCGCGGAAGTGCCTGACGGCCTCGCCCGGGGTGCCGTCGACCACCATCTGGCCGGAGTTCAGCAGCACCACCCGGTCGCACATCTGCCGGACCTGCTCCAGCGAGTGGGTCACCAGGATGATGGTGCGACCCTCGTTCTGGAACTGCTTGATCCGGTCCAGGCACTTGCGCTGGAACGGCTCATCACCGACGGCCAGCACCTCGTCGACCAGCAGGATCTCGGGGTCGACGTGGATCGCCACCGCGAACGCCAGCCGCACGTACATGCCGGATGAGTAGAACTTCACCTGGGTGTCGATGAACTGCTCGATGCCGGAGAAGTCGACGATGGAATCGAAGTACTGGTCGGTCTGGGCCCGGGTCAAGCCGAGGATCGAGGCGTTGAGGTAGACGTTCTCACGGCCGGTCAGGTCACCGTGGAAACCGGCACCGAGCTCGAGCAACGCGGCCAGCCGGCCCCGGCGCTCGACGTAGCCGGACGTGGGTGTCAGGATGCCGCCGATGATCTTGAGCAGGGTGGACTTACCCGAACCGTTGCCACCGATCAGCCCGAGGGTGTGACCGGGGTCGACTTCCAGATCGATGTCGCGCAGCGCCCAGAACTCCTCGGCGTGCGCCTTGGACCGGCCGGCGTTGACCAGCCGCTCCTTGAGCGACTTGTCCTTGCGGATGACGAACTTCTTCGAGACGTCGGTCACCCGGATGACTGGCGTGCTCATCTACAGCTCCTGCGCGAAGTTGCCCTGCGCGCGGGCGAAGACGCGCTGCGCGAACCAGAAGAACGCCGCACCGACCACCAGCAGGACCGCGAGCCGGCCGTAGACGTTGCCGGAGAACTCGAACTGTGTGCCCGCACCCTGCGGCCAGAAGAAACGCTGGAAGCTGAACACCACAGAGGCCACCGGGTTCATCAGGTAGAGGTCGTAGAGCGGGCGCGGGAACGTCTTACCCACCCGGCCCGCGTTGTAGATGATCGGCGTGACCCAGAACCACAGCATCAGCACCACGCCGATCAGGTGTTCGATGTCGCGCAGGTAGACGTTGGCCGCGGCCAGCAGCATGCCGAGCGCGCTGGCCCACACAACCAGCACGACGAAGCCGATGATCGGCAGCGGCAGGTTGGTCAGGTGCGGCCACTTGCCGGTGGTGATGCCGGCCAGCACGTCGGCCAGGATGAGGATGACCAGCTGGAAGCCGAAGTTCACGATCGCGGCACCGGTCGCGGCCAGCGGGAACAGCTCCCGCGGGAAGTAGACCTTCTTGACCAGGCCGGAGTTGAACACCACCGAGGTGGTCGAGGTGGACAGGATCTCGGAGAACAGCGTCCAGGTGGCCAGGCCGCAGAAGATGTACACGCCGTAGGTCGGGATGGAACCTGCGCCCAGGAACTTACCGATCACCAGCCAGTACACGCCGAGCTGGACCAGTGGCATCAGCAGGCTCCAGACGAAGCCGAGCACCGAGTCCTTGTACTTGACCTTGAGTTCCTTGCGGATCAGGTTGCCGAGCAGTTCCCGGTACTGCCAGATCTCACGGGCGGTGTCACCGAAACCGCGCCAGAAGCTGCGCGGGGCGTTGATGCGCTGCAGGGGGGCGTCGGGCTCGACGCCTGCCGGGACTCTGGCGCCGGCCGGCGGAACCGGCCTGGTGCTCGCTGCAGTCATGGGCCCCATTCGCTCTTCTCGTAGGGTGAGTGATGCGCGGCCGTGCTCGCGCTCGCGCCGGCAGGAACGGGCGCCGACAGGACATCTTACCGACCCTTTCCGGGTGCTCCGGCCCTGTGCGGCTGCGCCGCGCCCGGTTGTGCACCATTCGTCCGGCGGCCGGCCAGGGCCAGCAGCCGTCCCCGGCGGTCTGGCAGCGCCGCAGCTGTGCAGCAGCGATGACCCGGCGCCCTGGCCTGGGGTCAGTTCCGTCCCCGCCACGCGTCCGGCCGGTCCAGCTCGGACCAGAACGGCACGGCGGCCACCTTCCCGGCTGCGGGCACCGGCTCGCCCCCGGCCTGCGGCCGGCCGTCGCTACCGACCGGGTCACCGAGACCGAACTCCCGATTCAGGTAGTCGAGCAGATCCCGGCCGTAGCCGACGACGTCGGTCTGGACCACCGACAGCACCGGCGCCGGATCTGGCGCGGGGGCAGCGGGCAGGTAGCGGTGGCCGTACAGCGGCACCAACCGCGGCGCCCGCTCCAGCGCGGCACGCGCCACGTGCGCGGCGTCGGCGCCCGGATGCGGACCCCAGCCCGGCCACCAGAAGCCGTTGTGGGCGACGTCGAACAGCACCCCATCGACCGGCGCGGACAGCTGCGCCTGCAGCGCCGCGCCGCCGTGCCGCCAGTCCGGCCAGCCTGCGCCCACCGGCAGCGTCAGCCGCAGCAAGGCCGCATGTTCCGGGCAGAAGGTGAAGCCGTAGCTCGCCTGGACGGCGGTCAGCTCGTCACCCGCCAAGCCCGGATCCAGTGAGAAGCCGCGCTGCGCGCCGCCTCGCAGCAGCTCGGCAGCGCGCCGACCGCGATCGCCGGCGGTCAGGGGTGGCATGCCGGCCCGCGCGCTTGCTCAGCCACCGCTGCTGGCCCTGACCCGCAGCCGGAACGGCGGGAACACCTCCTGGGGCTCGGTCGGGCCCAGGCCCGCGATCCGCTGCTGCAGCAGCTGCACGGCCGTACTCGCCAGCTCGCGCTTGTCCGGGGCGATGGAGCTCAACGGCGGCGTGCTGAACCGGCACTCCTCCACGTCGTCGAACCCGACCACTGCCACATCGTCGGGCACCCGGCGGCCCGCCTCGTCGAGGGCACGCAGCGCACCGAAGGCGAGCAGGTCGTTGAAGCAGAACGCCGCGTCCAGGTCCGGCCGCTGCTGCAGCAGCGCCTGCATGGCGCGGTAGCCGTCCTCGCGGTGCAGCAGCTCGGCGTCGCCCATCAGGCTGCGCTCCACCGGCAAACCGGCATCGCGCAGCGCCTCCCGGTAGCCGCGTTGCCGCTGCGCGATGGTGCCGGCCGGCCGGCGTGCGGTGCCGACCGCGGCGACCGCGCGCCGGCCCCGCTCGATCAGGTGACCAGTCGCGGTGCGGGCGGCGGCGATGCTGTCCACGGCCACGTGATCGACGCCCACGTAAGACAGCCGCTCACCCAACAGCACGATCGGGTGGCCGGGGCGCAGCCGCTCGAGGTCGGCCGGCGTCATCGACATCGGGCTGGCGATGGTGCCGTCGCTCAGATCCCGCCGGATGCCGCTGGCCGACAGCCGCTCGTGATCACGCTCGCCGCCGGTGCGGTCGATCAGCACGGTCAGGCCGGCCGCCTCTGCGACGACCGCGATGTGCTCGGCGAGCTCGGCGAAGTAGGGCGTCAGTTCGGGCAGCGACAGCGTGATCAGCCCGGTCCGGCCGCTGCGCAGCCGGCGGGCGGACAGGTTGGGCCGGTAGCCGAGCTGCTCGATCACCGCCTGCACCCGGGCGCGGGTTTCGGCCCGGACGAAGGGGTACTCGTTGACGACGTTGGAGACGGTCTTGATGGACACACCGGCAACGCTGGCCACGTCCTTGAGACTGACCGGCACTGGCTGGCCTCCTCCGCCGGGCGCGGGCACGGCGGGTGTGCCGGCTGCCCGTGCCGATCACCCTATGCCAGCCACCTTCGGCCGCGTGGTGCCGTCACGCCTCACCCGTCACGCCCCACCCGTCGCGCCTCACCCGTCACGCCTCACCCGTCACGCGTCACCCGTCGCGCCTCACCCGTCACGCCTCACCCGTCACGCCTCACCCGTCACGCCTCACCCATCACGCCTCACCCGTCACGCCTCACCCATCACCAAGCCCTCGATGGTGTGCTTCTGCACGATCGGCTGCAGCTCGTCGACGATCGGGCAGCGCAGGTGACGCTGCAGCTCGGCCGGCAGCGTCTGCCAGAACTGCCGGGTGACGGCCAGGTCGTGCCGCTCCCCATTGCCTGCGTCCGGGGCGTCCACGCCCAGCACCAGCACCGGCCGGGTCTTGGGCGACTCGTGCCGGGTGCCGCGATGAATGGTCAGCGCCGACCGGATGGAGATGTCGCCGCGCTGCGGGAAGCGCCGCTCGCCCAGCGCCTCGTATCGGGGGTAGTCGGCCTTGGGCGGGAACATGCCGTGCTCGAAGCCGTCACCGCAATCCCATTGCGTGCCCGGGGCGATCTCGAACGGTCCCATGTCCGGCTCGGTGTCCACGGTGGTCACGTTGATGGCCAGCGAGTTCAGCCGGCGCTCGGTGCGGGTGGCATCCGGCGTCGGGAAGTCGCGGTGCCAGGGCTGGTTCATCGCGCCGGGTCCGGGCACGTCGAACCCGACCTCGACGATGCGGTAGTCCGGGCCGAGCACCGCCTCGCAGATGCCGGTGATCCAGGGATGGGTTGCCAGCTGCACGAAGTTCCGCAGCTGTTCGGGGTGGATCTCGACGTAGTAGCGGTTCGGCCCGCGCCCGACGGCGCCGTTCTCGCGCGCCCGTGCCTGGCCGAAAGCTCGCTCGACATCGGCACGCAGCTCGTCCACCCAGCTGGTGGAGAAGGCCTGCTTCAAGCCGATTATGCCGTCGCGGTAGAGCTGGTCGATGAGTTCGCCGGTCCGTTCGGCGGACAGTCGCGGCTGCGTCTGGGTCATTGCCTGCCATTTCCCGTGATCTCGAAGCTGCTGCTGGTCGAGCGGCCCGCGGATGCCGTGTGCCACCCCGCGGTTGCTCACTCTGCCAAAAATATACAACGTTGTAAACCGTCGGTCGGCCACCGCTTGCGGCCGGGCGGGAGCGGCCACGGCCGGGTCGCTAAGGTCGAGCGGTGCCGGAACCGCTGACGACCGTGGTCATGTACACCGACGGTGCCTGCAAGGGCAATCCAGGACCCGGTGGCTGGGGCGTCTGGCTGCGCAGCGGCGAGCGGGAACGGGAGCTGTTCGGCGGCGAGAAACTCACCACGAACAACCGGATGGAACTGACCGCCGTCATCGAAGGGCTGAACGCTCTCACCCGGCCGTGCCAGGTGGAGCTCTACCTGGACAGCCAGTACGTCCGCCAGGGCATCACCCAATGGATTCACAACTGGAAGAAGCGCGGCTGGGTCACCGCCGACCGCAAGCCGGTGAAGAACGCCGAGCTGTGGCGGGCACTGGACGAGGCGACACAGCGCCACACCATCAGCTGGCACTGGGTCAAGGGCCACGCCGGCGATCCGGGCAACGAAAAGGCCGATGCGCTGGCCAACGCCGGAGTGCTCAGCGTGCAGTGACGCTGCACCGGTGCGGCTCGGACGCGCCCCCGCAGTCTGCGGCTAGGCCAACTCGACCTGCTGCGGCTCGCCGGAGCGCACGGCCAGCGCGAAGGTCAGCACACCCAGCACGGCCACCGCCAGGGAGTCCCACGGCGCGCCGAGCCAGCCCCGTCCTGTGAACGTGCCGGTCCACGACAGCAGCAACAGCACCAGCAGGTAGCCGACCAGCCAGGATCCCCGGCGCACTCCGGCAGCCAGGCCCGGGGTGCCCCAGTACTGCACCAAGTACAGCGGCACGCCGAGCAACGTCAGGGGCAGCGCGATGCGCAACTCGTGCCAGCCCGACCAGTACACGAACTCGGTGGCCACCACGAAGGCCAGCGGCGCCAGCACCCGCAATGGCGGCACCCAGGAGGCGAGCCGGCGCGCGTGCGGACCGATCAGGATCGCGGCCGCCACCGCCACCGCGGCGTAGGTGAGCAGGTACAGGTCGCCCACCACGCTCACCACCTGCTGCCAGCTCGAGAACGGCAACAGGAAGACCAGGATGACCACCAGGTTCAGCAGCAACGCCCGGCGCGGGATGCCAGAACCGCGCTCCACAGCAAGGAAGAACCTGGGCAGGACTCCGTTCTTCGCCAGGGCATAACTGTGCCTGGTGTCGATCGCCACGCCGACATAGGCCGAACCGCCTGGAGAGACAACAGCGTCGGCATAGAGCAACACCGACAGCCAGTGCAAATTGAGCAGGATTGCCAGCTCGCCGAAGGGTGAATCGAAGCTCACGCCGTGCCAGCCGGCCTTGGCCAGCATGGCGTCGGGCACGGCGAACAGGAACGCCAGCTGCAGCAGCAGGTAGAGCAGCACGGCCAGCCCGATGCCGGCCACCACCGCCCGCGGCACGTCGCGACCGGCGTCGCGTGCCTCGCCCGAGAAGTCGGCGGCGGCCTGGAAGCCGTTCACCGAATACACCACACCGCCCACGGCGAGGCTGGACAGCACGGCCGAGTAGCCGTACGGGGCGAATCCGCCATGGTCGGTCAGATGGCTGGGATGGAAGCCCGCGATGATCAGCGCCACCACGGTCAGCAGCGGCACGACCACCTTCACCACGGTGATCAGGTTGTTCAGCGCAGCGAACAACCGGACCCCGTACCAGTTCAGCGCCGACAGCAACACCGCTAGCAGCATGGCGACACCGACGCCTGGCAGCGTCAGCTTGCCGTGCGGGTTCTGCAGCCAGCGCAGGTAATGCGCCGCGTACTTCAGGATTGCCGAGATCTCGGCTGCCGTCGCGCCGACCGTGAGCAGCACGGACACGCCGACCACGGACGCGACGAGCTGACCGCTGCTGCGCAACGGCCAGCGCACCGTGGCACCGGCTTCCGGCTCGCGGGCACTGAGTTCCACCATTACCAGCGCGATCACCAGGCACAGCAGCCCGGCGCCGACCCAGGCCAGCAGCGCAGCCGGCCCGGCGGCCTGGGCGGTCAGCGCGGCCGAGAACAGCCAGCCCGAGCCGACGATGTTGGAGAACCCGACGGCGGTAAGGCCGGTGAACCCGAGCTTGTGCTGCAGCCGGGCTTCTTCGGCCTGGACGACGTCGACGCTCATGAACCCAGTCTGTCAGGCCGGGCCGGGCAGACCGTTCGGCTCAGAAGAAGCGGCCGACCCCGACGGTGTCCTTGTGGTCGGCGTTCCAGTCACCGGCGACCCCGATGTCGCCGGGCAGCCCGTAGTCGAAGTAGCTCGGCGTCCGGTTGATCAGGTCGTTGGTGATGGCGAAGTGCTTGCCGCCGCGGAAGATGGCGGGCGTGTCGGTGCCATTGCCATCCCAGTCGCCGGCCAGCGGCTGGTCACCGGCCAGCCCCCACCGGAACGTGGTGCGCGGAACTCCGTTGGCGAGGGTGTTGATCAGTGCCCAGGTAGCGGTACGGGGATCGAACACCCCCACGCTGTCCTTGCCGTCACCGTTCCAGTCGCCCGCCACCGGCAGCGCGCCGCCGCCGCCGAGCAGGACGTAGCTGAGCGGCGTGCTTGCGGTTCTGGCGCTGGTGTTCATCAGCACGAAGGTGGCCGCCTGCGGGTAGTACACGCCGGGCGTGTCGGTGCCGTTGCCGTCCCAGTCCCCGCAGATCGGCAGCGCGCCCGGGCCGCCCAGCTTGACCGAACTGATCGGCGCGTTCGAGGCGAAGCTGGTGCGCCAGTAGAACGTGCCGGTACTCGCCCGGTACGTGGTGGGCAGGTCCACCCCGTGGCCGGCCCAGTCGCAGGCCAGCGGCAGGTCGCCGGTGAGGCCGAGCGGTTCGCCGATGTTGATGCCGGGCCGCACCAGCGTGTTGGTCAGGTAGAAGACCGGCCATACCGGCGACTTGATCGAGAACCAGTCGGACTTCAGCCCCAGCGCTCCGGCGAAGCTGGCGCCGGTCTCGGTGTCGGTCCCCGCTGAGCCCGTCAGTGTCACCGACAGCACCCGGCCACCGTCCTGGCCGAGACCGTTGCGGGTGACGGTGATCTTGCTCAGCGTCCCCACGCCGAAGGTGCTGCCGACGGTCGCTGCGGGAATCGAGGCCGACCAGTCGTGATAGGGCGATTCGACGTCGCCGAGATCCTGCACCGCGGGGAACGTGCCGCCCGCGGTCCAGCCTCCGGTGGAGGCGCTGTACTCAGCCGACACCACCGCGCCGGCCGAGTTGGTCAGCACCTTGCCCGAGGTCGAGGCAACCGCGTTGTTGGTGCGGGGATCCTCGATGAGCGCGCCGTTGAGCCCTGCACCGCCGTAGACCTGGCAGTTCTGCGAGTCGCAGATCTTGGCCCAGCTGTACCTGTTCGACACGGTCGCGTACGAGCGCGCCGCGACCGCCTGCGACTGCAGCGCGGCCATGCCCTTGCCACCGGCCGAATCACCCCAGGAGGCGGGCGATTCCCGCGGCACGACGCCCTTGAGGTAGTCGTCCATGCTCAGCGCGTTGACGACCCGGGTGGCACCGCTGCCATAGGTGAGGTCCAGGGTGCCCCGGTAGCTGCGCTGCGAGGTGCATTCGGTGAGCATCTGGGACACCGCGCTGGGCGCGGCCACGCTGGAGGTGATCAGGGAGGTACTGACCCGGCGGGCGGCGCCGAAGGTGCCGGCGCAGCCGCCTGCCTTGGTCTGCACGTAGAAGGCGTTCGTGCCCACGTAGGTGATCCGGGCCGCACCGCCGGCCGCCACCGCGACGCCGGCGGCGGTGAACGGTGCCCCGGAGGTGACGGTGAGCGAGCCGGTGCCGTCCAGGCCGGTCAGGTCGACGGTCATGGCCGGTGGCGCCGCGGCCCGCAGCGTCGTGCCGCCGTAGTAGTGCGACAGGATCTGGGTGTAGTTCCAGCCGTAGTCGATCGCGTAGCCGTAGGCGCCCCACTGCCCCATCCCCCGGCCGTGGCCGTAACCGTGCCCGGTGATGTCGACGGTGGCGCTGGCCCAGGCGTGCGCGGGCGCTGCGGTCACCAGCCCGACCCCGGCGACGGTGCCCGCGGTGGCTACGGTGACGGCAAGGATCGCCTTGCTCTTGCGAATGAAACGGGTACTGGCAGACATCGGCAGACCTTTACTGTGCGGTGGCGTTAGCTGGCCAGGTAGGCGGATCGGTCGGCGGCGAAGGCGGCGCGCAGCGCATCCCGCCATTCCATCATCGGCGGCAAACCGGCGGCCAGCCACTCAGAATTCGACAGCACCGAGTAGGCCGGGCGCGGTGCCGGTACCGGGTACTCGGCAGTGCTGATCGGCTGCACCCGCTCCGGGTCGGCGCCGAGTTCGGCGAAGATGGCCTGGGCGAACCCGTGCCAGGTGGTCGACCCGGCCCCGGTGCAGTGATAGATGCCGGCCGCCACGTCCGAGCGGGCCAGATCGACCAGCCTGCCCGCCAGGTCGAAGGACCAGGTAGGGGCGCCGGTCTGATCGCCCACCACGGTGATGGTGTCGCGGCTTGCCTCCAGCCGGGACATGGTCTTGACGAAGTTCTTGCCGTGCGCCCCGTACACCCAGCTGGTCCGCACCACGAATCCGTGTTCCGGCGCGAGTTCGCGGACGGCCTGCTCACCGGCCAGCTTGGTGCGGCCGTACGCCGAGCGCGGGCCGGTGGGCGCGTCGACCGGGTAGGGGCTGGTGGCGGTGCCGTCGAAGACGTAGTCGGTGGACGGTTGCACCAGTCGGGCGCCGGTTCGAGCGGCGTGCGTGGCAAGCAGCGCGGGACCGCCAGCGTTGACGGCGTAGGCGCGTTGCTCGTCCGTCTCGGCCGCGTCGACAGCGGTGTAGGCGGCCGCGTTGAGCACCACGTCAGGCTGGAACTCGGCGAAGATGCGGGAAATCGCGGCGGAGGAGGTGATGTCGAGTTCGGCCGAGCCGAGCGCCCGGACCTCCGCGTCGGCATCGGCGGCGAGCACCCGGGTCAGGTCTTGGCCCAGCTGGCCGTTCGCGCCGGTCACCAACCAGCGCATATGCCGGCCTCCTCGTGAACTGTGATTGCACTGCAGACGGGCGACATTAAACCCGCTCGGGCTGTGACCCGTGAGCTCCTATCGGTCGGCCGGGCCCTCGCTTTACCCCGGCTAGACTTCGGCTCGTGCCTGTCCCCACCCCGGAATCCCTGTTCGCCACCCGGCTGGCGGCCGATCCGGGCGGGCCCCTGGTCACCTTCTACGACGACGCCACCGGCGAGCGGATCGAGCTCTCGGCCAAGAACACCGGCAACTGGATCGCCAAGACCTACTCGCTGCTGACCGACGCACTCGGGCTCGGGCCAGGCGACACCGCCTTCGTCCGGCTGCCGCTGCACTGGCTCGCCGTCCCGATCCTGTTCGGCTGCTGGTTCGCCGGAGTCGAGGTGGTCAGCCGGCCCGGCGCCGACGTCGCGTTCGCCGATGCCGATTCGCTGGCCGGAATCGATCGGCCGGCAGCCGATGAGGTGTTCGCGGTCTCGCTGCTGTCCATGGCCCGGCCCGGCACGCCACCGCCCGGCGCGGACGACTACGCGCTGGCGGTGCGTCCGATGCCGGACGCCTGGAGCGGCGTGCAACCGCGCGGCGGCCCGTACGACCTCGCGCTGGAGGGGGTGAACCGGGCCGACCTGGTGCTGGCCGCGGCCGCCGCGGTGGGCTCGCTGGGACTGGCTCCCGGTGGGCGGGTGCTGTGGAGCACGGAGCCCGACTGGGTCGCTTCGGTGCTGGCCCCGGTCTCGGTCGGCGGTTCGACGGTGCTGGTTCGCCATGCCGATCCGGCCACGCTGGCCGCCACCTGCGAGACCGAACGCGTCACCGTGCGGCACTGATGCTGCGCGGTCGATCGCGCGGACTCGATCACTAGAGTCAGCCTCGGCCCCGGCGCGCTCCGGGTGGCTCGGATTCCAACGAAGGGACTCGGCGTGGACAAGGTGATGGCCTCGGCGGCTGAGGCGGTGGCGGACATCCCGAACGGGGCGTCCCTGGCGGTGGGCGGCTTCGGGCTGTGCGGTATCCCGTTCGTGCTCATCCGGGCGTTGCACGACCTCGGCAGCACCGACCTGGAGACGGTGTCCAACAACTGCGGCGTGGACGGCGCGGGCCTGGGTGTGCTGCTGGCCGACGGCCGCATCCGGCGCACGATCTCCTCCTACGTCGGCGAGAACAAGGAGTTCGCCCGCCAGTACCTGGCCGGCGAGCTGGAGGTCGAGCTGACCCCGCAGGGCACCCTGGCCGAGCGGCTGCGCGCCGGCGGCTCCGGCATCCCGGCCTTCTACACCCCCGCTGGGGTCGGCACCATGATCTCCGACGGCGGCTTGCCCTGGCGCTATCACCAGGACGGCACGGTCGCTGCGGAGTCGCCCGCCAAGGAGGTGCGGGTGTTCCACGGCAAGCGTTACGTGCTCGAAGAGAGCATCGTGACCGACTTCGCCCTGGTGCGCGCGGCCCGCGGCGACGCGCACGGCAACCTGTCCTTCGACGCCTCGGCACGCAATTTCAACCCGCTGTGTGCGATGGCCGGCCGGGTCACCATCGCCGAGGTCGAGGAACTGGTGCCGCTGGGCAGCCTGGACCCGAACGAGGTACACACCCCCGGCGTTTTCGTGCAGCGGGTGGTCCCGGTCGGCACCGACGGCAAGCTGATCGAGAAGCGCACGGTTCGATTGGAGAATTCCTGATGGCACTCTCGCGCACCGAGCTGGCCGCCCGGGTTGCCCGGGAGTTGCACGACGGCCAGTACGTCAACCTCGGCATCGGCATGCCGACGCTGGTGCCCAATTACGTCGATCCGGATGTCCATGTGGTGCTGCAGAGCGAGAACGGCATCCTCGGGGTCGGCCCGTACCCGGCCGATGCCGATGTCGATCCCGATCTGATCAACGCGGGCAAGGAAACGGTGACGGTCCTGCCCGGAGCCTCGTTCTTCGATTCGGCCACTTCCTTCGGCATGATCCGGGGCGGCCACATCGATGTTGCCGTGCTGGGCGCGATGGAGGTCGCGGAGAACGGCGACCTGGCCAACTGGGCCATTCCCGGCAAGATGATCAAGGGCATGGGTGGGGCGATGGATCTGGTGCACGGTGCCCGCCAGGTCATCGTGATGATGGAACACCTTTCCCGTGACGGGACGCCCAAGATCGTGCGGCAGTGCTCGCTGCCGTTGACCGGGCAGGCGTGCGTGCAGCGCATCATCACCGACCTGGCCGTGATCGACGTGACCCCGGACGGCCTGGTGCTGCGCGAGACCGCACCCGGCGTGAGCGTGGACGAGGTGCGTGCGGCTACCGAGCCGGATCTCACCGTGGCACTGGTCGAGTCCGGTGCGTAACCCGGCCAAGCTCTTCCGGCTCGCCGATGAGCTGCCCGTGCTGGACCGGCCGGTGCTGGTGCAGGCGCTGGACGGCTTCGTCGATGCCGGAAACGCGACGCAGCTGGCCCGTCGCCACCTGCTCAGCACGCTCCCCCATCAGCGGCTGGCCACGTTCGATGTGGATCAGCTGTTCGACTATCGCGGCCGGCGGCCGGAGATGATCTTCGCAACCGATCACTGGCAGAGCTACCAGGCACCGGAGCTGGCACTGGACCGGGTGACCGACCCGAACGGCGTCGACTTCCTGCTGCTGTCCGGGCCCGAGCCGGATCTGCAGTGGGAGCGGTTCGTGGCAGCGATGTCGTTGCTGGTCGAGCGGTTCGACGTGCGCCTGCTGGTCGGACTGAACGCGATACCGATGGGAGTGCCACACACCCGGCCGGCCACCGTCATCGCGCACGGCTGTCCGGCCGCACTGGTGGCCGATTACGCCAACTGGATCGGCACCGTGCAGGTGCCCGCGGCGGCGGGCCACCTGATGGAACTGCGGCTCGGCGACGCCGGGCTGCCCTCGATGGGGTTCGCGGTGAACGTGCCGCACTATCTTGCCCACCTCGATTACCCGGCGGCAGCCGCCAAGCTGCTGTCCTGCGTGGCCGCGGCGGCAGAGCTGACGCTGCCCGTGGAGGTGCTGGACTTCGCGGCCGTCACGGTTGCAGCAGAGGTGGACGCGCAGGTGCAGAACTCCGAGCAGATCGCCTCCGTGGTGCACGCGCTGGAAACCCAGTTCGACGAGATAGTCGCCGGCCGTGCGCAGTCGTTGGTAGCGGACGGCGGCAGGCTGCCGACCGCCGACGAGCTCGGCGCGGAGTTCGAGCGCTTCCTGTCCCAGCAGGATGGCGAGCCGCCGGGTGGGGGCGACCAGGCCGGACCGCCAGGCGATCCCGCTGACTGAACGACTGCGAGCCGAAACCTAACCCCGAAATCGGTCATTGCACCCCAATGCATCATGATGTAGCTCTTTGCTCCATCTATACAAAGGGGTCTTGAATGAGAATCATCGCAAAACTCACTCTGGCGGCTGCCGCCCTGGCTGGCCTGCTGGTCAGCGGGATGACCGATGCCGGCGCCGCGCCGCTCACCGCAACTCCGGCGGCTGCCGCCTCCGGCTTCGGCGCAACTGGACCGATCTACGCCACCAGCTATGACCACCAGTCCGGCACCGGCAAGGGCGCCACTCCGGCCGGGTTCACCTACGTCGGCTGGATCAGCAACGGCGACTGGATCGAGTTCGACAACGTCAACTTCTTCAGCACCCCGCTCAGCCACTTCATGATGTCCGCGGCGCAGTGGCGTACCGGCACCACCGAGTTGCACCTGGACTCGCTGAACAGCGCTCCGGTCGCCACGCTGAACGGCCCGATGTCAGGCAACAACGCCGACTACTACGCCCAGTACGCCACCCTGAGCAGCGGAATCACCGGCTACCACACGCTCTTCCTGAAGTTCAACACCACCACGGGCAAGGACTTCCTCAACGTGCAGTGGTTCCAATTCAGTTGAGTACCGATCGCTGATCCGGCCGGCCGGACGGGCAGCCCGGGGTTTTCCGCCCCGTTGCCCGGCCGGTGTCGCGAAACCGGCAATCCGGCGCGTCCGGCAAACCTATGCTGGCCAGACCATGCTGACGTTCACCCCGCCGCCGAACTGGCCACCCGCACCCGAGGGTTTCGTCCCGCCGCCCGGCTGGAGCCCGGACCCGTCCTGGCCGCCGCCGCCACCGGGCTGGATGTTCTGGCAGCAGCGCAAGCACGTCTGGGCGCTGGATCGTGCAGTTGCCGAATCGCCCGACACCGGCTGGTCGATCTGGCTCGGACTCGCGCCCATGCTCGCCTTGATCGTGGTGATTGCGGGCGTGGCCGCGCTCGGTACCGCACTGCACGGGTGGCGGCCGTCGGAGCTGACCCGGTGGTTCCTGTTGCCGGTGGAGGTTCTGCATTACGCCGCCGCACTCGTGGTGATCGTGATCATGGGCCGAACGGTCCGGCGCACTTCCGGTGGCTGGCAACGCGCCTTCGGCTGGGGCAAGGTGAAGCTGATCGATCCGCTGCTCGGCATCGGCGGCGCGGTCGCCGAGTTCATCGCCCGGATCGCGGTCGGCCTCGTGCTCTTCATCCTCATCCCGGCGCTGCGCGGCAAGACCGAGGCGAACGTCAGCCTGCACGGCAAGTCCACCACCGCGATCGTGCTGATCCTGATCCTGGCAGTGCTGATCGCACCGCCGATCGAGGAGCTGATCTTCCGGGGCGTGATGCTGCGGGCGTTCATGAAACGGCTGCCGGCCACCCGGCTCGGCCCCTTCTGGCCGGCTGCGATCCTCAGCTCGTTCCTGTTTGCCGCGCTGCACCTGTACGAGGTGCACAGCATCGCCGCGATGGTGCTGCTGTTCGCCAGCATCTTCACCTTCGCCATCGGCCAGTGCCTGCTGCTGCGCTGGACCGGCAGGCTGGCGACGACGATCAGCGCCCATGCGGTGAGCAACCTGGCCGCGGCCCTGTTGACCCTGGCCACGAACAAATAGTCTCAGGCACATGGGTTACCGGGAGCAGTACCAGCACAGCTTGGCTGATCCGGAATCGTTCTGGGCCGCCGCGGCGACGGACATCCACTGGATTCGCAAGCCCCGCCGGATCCTCGACGACAGCAATCCGCCGTTCTATCGCTGGTTCAGCGGCGGCACCCTGAACACCTGCTTCAACGCGCTCGACCGGCATGTGGCGCTCGGCAACGGCGACCGGACCGCACTCAGTTACGACTCCCCCGTCACCGGCAGCAAGCGCGACTACAGCTACACCGAACTTACGGAGCTGACCGCGAAGTTCGCCGGCGTGCTGCGCAGCCTCGGCGTGCTACCGGGTGACCGGGTGCTCATCTACCTGCCGATGATCCCCGAAGCGGTCATCGCGATGCTCGCCTGCGCCCGGCTCGGCGCCGTCCACTCGGTGGTCTTCGGCTGGTTCGCCGCCGCCGAGCTGGCCGCCCGCATCGACGACGCCGAACCCAAGGTGATCGTGTCGGCGTCGTGCGGCATCGAGCCGAGCCGCATCATCGAGTACAAGCCGCTGCTGGACCGCGCGATGCACCTGTCGACGCACCAGCCGGAGCACTGCGTCATCGTCCAGCGCCCGCAGGCGCCGGCAGCGATGACGGAACGGGATTTCGACTGGGCGGAACTGATGCGCTCCAGCGCCATCCACGCGGCCGAGTGCGTCGAGGTCGCTGCCACCGATCCGCTCTACATCCTCTACACCTCCGGAACCACCGGAAAGCCGAAGGGCATCGTCCGGGACAACGGCGGCCACGCGGTGGCGCTGCGCTGGTCCATGGCCAACATCTTCGACGTCGGGCCCGGCGAGGTGATGTTCACCGGCAGCGACGTCGGCTGGGTGGTCGGCCACTCCTACATCGTCTACGCCCCCCTGCTGACCGGCGCCACTACCGTGCTGTACGAGGGAAAACCGGTCGGTACCCCGGATGCCGGGGCGTTCTGGCGGCTGGTCGAGGAGCACCGCGTGTGCACCCTGTTCACCTCACCGACCGCGATCCGCGCGATCAAGCGCGACGATCCGGACGGCACGTTGCTGCGCCAGCATGACGTGTCCAGCCTGCGCACGGTGTTCCTCGCCGGCGAGCGGCTGGACCCGGCAACACAGGAGTGGGCGACGCAGCTGCTGGGCGTGCCCGTCGTGGACAACTGGTGGCAGACCGAGACCGGCTGGCCGATCGCCGCCAACCTGCGCGGCTCCGCCGGCTTCGAGCCGATGCCGATCAAGCCCGGCTCTCCCACGGTGCCAGTGCCTGGTTTCGACGTGCAGATCCTGGCGCCGGACGGCACTGCGGCACCGACCGGCGAGGAGGGCGCGATCTGCATCAGGCTGCCGCTGCCGCCCGGCACGCTGCCCACCGTCTGGGGCTCCGACCAACGTTTCCTCGACTCTTACCTCTCTGCCTACGACGGCTACTACCTCACCGGCGACGGCGGGTACTTCGACTCCGACGGCTACCTCTACGTCCTCGGACGCACCGACGATGTGATGAACGTGGCCGGCCACCGGCTGTCCTCGGGCCAGATCGAGGCAGCGCTGGCCTCGCACCCCGCGGTTGCCGAATGTGCGGTGATCGGAACCGCCGACGAGTTGAAGGGCCAGGTTCCCCGGGCCCTGGTGGTGACGAAGGCATCCTTCGACGGCGATCCGGCCACCCTGGCGGCCGAACTCAAGGCACTGGTGCGCGAGCAGGTCGGTGCGATCGCCAGCCTGTCCCGGGTGGATCTGGTGCCGGCGCTGCCCAAGACCAGATCCGGCAAGATCCTGCGTCGCACGATGCGCGAGCTCGCCGACGGGGTCGACGCCCCGGTCCCGTCCACGATCGAGGACGCGGGCGTGCTCGACGGCGTGCGCGAGGTGCTGCGGCCGCGCTGACCGAGTGCTCAGGCCAGCCAGGTGTCAGGACTCTCGCAGGTCGGGTTGTGCCCACGCGACCCGGTACGTTGTAAGACCCGGCCCCGGAGGTGAGCTGTGACCCAACTCGGCCTGATTGCTGCGGTCATCCTCGCCACCGCCGTGCTGATCCCCGTGGCCGAACGGGTGAACCTGCCCTGGCCGGTCCTGGTGACGCTGTTCGGCATCGTGCTGGCCGCGATCCCGCAGGTACCGCAGGTGCACATCGAGCCGGACCTGATCCTGCCGCTGGTGCTGCCCCCGTTGCTGTATGCCAGCGCGCGCAAGACGTCGTGGCGGCTGTGGGTGTCCTACGCGCGTCCGATCCTGCTGCTCGCGGTAGCCCTGGTGCTGGTCACCACCGCGCTGGTCGCCTTTGTCGCGGCGAGGGTGGTGCCGGGCATCACGGTCGCCGGTGCGGTCGCACTCGGCGCGCTGGTATCGCCGCCGGATCCGGTTGCGGCTACTGCGATCGCCAGCAAGCTGCACCTGCCGCGCCGGCTGGTCTCGATGCTGGAGGGCGAGGGCCTGTTCAACGACGTTGCCGCCCTGGTCGTCTACAACGTCGCGGTCGCGGCGGTGGTCGGCGGTTCCTTCTCGGTGGGCGATGCCGCGTGGAAGCTGCTGCTCGCGGCGGTGCTCGCCCTCGCCATCGGTTTCGCGTTCGGCCTGCTGGTCACCCGGTTGGCAGCATGGTTGAGCCAGACCGACCCGCGCCCGGCGGTGCTCATCAGCCTGCTGGCGCCTACAGCCGCGTACGTGGCCGCCGAAGAGGTGCACGGCTCGGGAGTGCTCGCGGTGCTGGTCTACACGCTGTACTCGGTGTCGCGACCGGTGGATGCCTCTGATGCGCAGGGCCGGTTGACCACTGATGTGTTCTGGTCGATGACCGAGACGCTGGTGACCGGCGTCGCGTTCGGGCTGGTGGGGCTGGAGTTCCAGACGGCCTTCGAGGCCATCGGGCAGCGCTGGACCGCTCTGGTCGGCGAGACCGTCGCCGTGGTGGCGGTGGTGGTCGGTGTGCGGCTGCTCTACCTGCTGCCCTCGGTGCTGCTGTCACACCGGATCTATCACCGGTTGCAGGCAGGCGCACTTTCGGATGCGCTGCAGGGCAAGGGCGAATCGCGCCGACTGCAACGCGCCCGGGAAACCGACGTGCCGATCGGCTGGCGCGAGACGGTGGTGGTCTGGTGGGCAGGCATGCGCGGCGTCGCGACAGTGGCCCTCGCGCTGGCGATTCCCGTGACGGTGGACGGCGGCGGCGCGTTCCCGGCGCGCGAGCGGATCCTGTTCATCGCCTTCGCGGTGGTGCTCGTCACCCTGGTATTGCAGGGAATCACCTTGCCCACCCTGGTCACCCGCCTGGGCGTGCGCGCCGGTCCCAATGACGAGGACGATGCCGAGGCGAGCCTGATCGAGCGGGCCGCACATGCCGCCGCGGACGAGCTGGGCCGGCTTCAGGACCAGGAGTCCTTCAACGTCGAGGTCTGGGACCGGTTGAATGCCTTTCCGACAGACCTGCTGGCCCGGCTGAGTCCAGCGCTGGCCGAGGCCAACTCGCACGGTATGGCGCCCTGGCGCAGCGAGAACCGCGATCAGTTCCTTCTCGGCCTGCAGCGGATGATCGCCGCGGCTCGGGAGGAGCTGCTGCAGGCTCGCTCCGAACGCGGAGTCGAGCCTGATCTGGTCGATCACCTGGTGCGCCGGCTGGATCTGTACAGCCTGCCGGGACGGGCACAGTAGGCTTTGGCCTACACGGAAAGGGAAAGCTCATGGCGCGCGGTCTCAGCGAGGCAGAAGTCGACGGGTTGCGGGGCCAGCTGGCGGACGGCAAGCGGCCACGGGTGCAACTGTCCGGACCGCACTTCCCGGTCGGGGCGACCGGCACCGTGGTCCGGATCGGACAGCCCGACACCGACGGACCGGACTTCCTGCGGGTACGGGTGAAGGTCGACAACATGACCGATGAGCTGGCCTTCGGCCCGGGTGAGCTCACCATCCCGGGCCGGTCACGGGGACGGGGCAAGGCTGGTTCGCCCAGGACGGGTGCAGCCGGCGCAGGTGCAGCCAGGCCGGGCGCGGCCAAAGCGGGTCCGGCCACGGCAGGTGCGGCCAGGCCGAGCCCGGCCGAGCCGCGCGCGGCCAACGCAAGTGCGGCCAAGCCGCGCGCGGCCAAGGCAGGTGCGGCCAAGCCGAGCGCGGCCGGCGCTGGGGCAGCCACGGTGGCTGCCGCCGCGACGTCGCGCCGGCGCAAGACCGCACCGGCCCAGCCCGTGAGCTTCACTGTAACTTCCGCAGGCTCTGCCTGGTCGCTGACGGCGAGCAAGGGCAGCAGGCAGCTGGTCAAGAACGCCGAGCTGCCCCCGGGGGTCGTCGGTGCGCTCGCGGACCTGCTCGGGCAGCCCGCGCTGTCGGAGGCGATCGAGCAGATCAACGCTGTCACACTCGCCGACGCACAGGCGCGGGCCGAACGACTGCGGGCCGAACTCAGCGAGCTCGAGGCGGTACTGGCCACCCACAGCCGGCCGTGAACTTGTTGCCGGTGCGGTAGTCCCTCTGCCTCGGCGGGCGCCGTCGGCGCATCCTGTCGGTCCGACCTGCTACACAAGACCGGTGATCCAGCACAGCCCTCCAACCAGCGCCGCACCGCTGACCGCCGCCGGCCTCGACGCGCTGCGCGCCGAGGCCGAGCAGCGTTTGCGGTCCCTCGCCGGTGAGCGGGCCGTGCTGCGGGCAGACCAGTGGCGGGCGATCGAGGCACTGGTGGCCTACCGGCGCCGGGCACTCGTGGTGCAGCGCACCGGCTGGGGCAAGTCGGCCGTCTACTTCGTGGCAACCGCGCTGTTGCGCGCCCGCGGGCTGGGGCCGACGGTCATCGTGTCGCCGCTGCTGGCGCTGATGCGCAACCAGATCGCCGCCGCCGAACGAGCCGGCATTCACGCCGCGACCATCAACTCCACCAACCTGACCGAGTGGCAGCAGCTCTACCGGGACGTGCAGTCCGGCTCGGTCGACGTGCTGCTGGTTTCGCCGGAACGGCTGAACAACCCCGACTTCCGCGACCAGGTGCTGCCCGCGTTGGCCGCCTCCTGCGGTCTGCTCGTGGTGGACGAGGCGCACTGCATCAGCGACTGGGGACACGACTTCCGTCCGGACTACCGGCGGTTGCGCACGCTGCTGCCCGAGCTGCCCGATGCAACGCCGGTACTGGCCACGACCGCCACCGCAAACGAACGGGTCAGCCAGGACATCGCCGACGTGCTCGGCCTCGGTCAGGCGGGAGCCGAGGTGCTGACCCTGCGTGGCAGCCTCGATCGCGAGTCACTGCAGCTGTCGGTGGTGAACCTGCCCGGTGCCGCCGAGCGGCTGGCCTGGCTGACCGACCGGCTGGCCACCCTCGATGGCTCGGGCATCATCTACACCCTTACGGTCGCCGCCGCGGCGGAGCTGGCCGACCACCTGCGCGAGCATGGCTTCGCGGTGGCCGCCTATTCGGGTCAGACAGAGGCCGCCGAACGGTCGGCAGCCGAGCAGGACCTGCTTGCCAACCGGGTGAAGGCACTCGTCGCCACCTCGGCCCTCGGCATGGGCTTCGACAAGCCGGACCTGGGTTTCGTGGTGCACTTCGGCGCACCGAACTCTCCCATCTCCTACTACCAGCAGATCGGCCGGGCCGGCCGCGGCCTCGAGTGCGCCCA
Organism: Jatrophihabitans sp.; assembly: GCA_036261575.1. Taxonomy (GTDB): domain Bacteria; phylum Actinomycetota; class Actinomycetes; order Mycobacteriales; family Jatrophihabitantaceae; genus Jatrophihabitans_A. The sequence goes on along the minus strand of DATAKO010000112.1, from coordinate 21,044 downwards.
GGTGGTCCTGCTGCCTGGTCCGGAGGACCGCGCCATCTGGGACTACTTCGCGTCGGTCGGCTTTCCGGCCGAGGCCCAGGTGCGCGCCACCCTGGCGCAGCTCGATTCCGCCGTCCCGCTGTCGACCCAAGCACTGGAGGCACGTGTCGAGCTCTCCCGCAACCGGCTGGAGACGATGCTCAAGGTGCTGGACGTGGACGGAGCGGTTCGGCGGGTACGCGGCGGCTGGATCGCCACCGGTGAGCCGTGGGTGTACGACGCGCAGCGGTATGCCCGGGTGACCGCTACCCGGCAGGCCGAGCAGCAGGCCATGCTCGATTACCAGGCAACCACCAGGTGCCGGCTGCGATACCTGCGTGAGCAGTTGGACGACCCGGCTGCGGCGGACTGCGGCCGCTGTGACAACTGCACCGGTGCGCGTCCGGACGCTTCGGTGGACAGTGCCGCACTGTCCGCCGCCCGCGACCGGCTGAGCCGGCCCGGGGTGCCGGTCGAGGCGCGCAAGCTCTGGCCCACCGGGCTGGTCGCACTCGGCATCGAGCGATCCGGCCGGATCCCGACGGATCGCCAGCCGTCACCGGGCCGGGCGGTCGCCCGCCTGACCGACCTCGGCCGGGGCCAGCAGCTGCGGGCGCTGCTCGCCGAGGCAAGCAGCGACGGTCCGCTGCCGGACGACGCGGAGCCGGTTGTGGTCGAGGTGCTGCGCAGCTGGCCATGGGAACGCCGACCGGACGCGGTGTTGCGGGTCGGCTCCCACCGGCGTCCACAGCTCATCGCCGATCTGGCCGGACGGATCAGCAGGATCGGTCGCATCCCGGACCTCGGCGAGCTCATTCACGAGCGTCCCTCCGGCCGCGGCCGGTCCAACGGGGCGCAGCGAGTGGCAGCGGTTCACCAGGCTTACCGGATGCCGCCCGGGTTGTCAGTGCAGCTGGCCGGCCGCACGGTGCTGTTGGTGGATGACCTGATCGACACCGGGTGGACCATGACCGAGCTGGCGTGGCTGCTGACCGAGGCCGGCGCATCCGCGGTGCTGCCGTTCGCCCTGGCGGTGGCAGCGTAAGCGCGGGATGCTCAGGCAGGCCGCTGGCGCAACACCGGGCGGGTGGGCGCACCGGGCGTCGAGACCTGGTTGCGGCCGCCGTTCTTGGACCGGTAGAGCGCCCGGTCCGCGCTGGCGTACAGGCCACGCAGATCGACTGCGTCGGTCGGGGCGTGCGCCACGCCGGCGCTGACCGACACGGCAACGGCATCGCCATCCGGCAGTACCAGCCGGTGCGCGCAGATGTGCTCCCGGATCGCCTCGGCCCTGGTGAGCGCGGTCGCCAGCGGCATGTCGGGAAGCAGCACCGCGATCTCGTCGCCGCCGAGCCGGCCGATCACATCTCCGCTGCGCGAGTTGTGCTGCAGCAACTGCGACACCTGAACCAGCACCGCGTCGCCCGCGGGATGCCCGAAGCGGTCGTTGATGGTCTTGAAGTTATCCATGTCGAGCAGCACCATGGCAACGCCGTGTGCTGGCTGAGCGGCGATCGCGGCAGTCGCAAGTTGATCCAGCCGCCGCCGGGTGACCAGCCCTGTCAGCGGATCCTTGCTCGCCTGAGTTTCGAGCTGGTCGAGCAGCGTCGCGATCCGCTCACCGGTTGCGGCCAGCCTGGTGCTGGTAGCCACCAGCACCCCACCCAGGAACAGCGACTCGGTCAGCGCGTTGCGAGCCGGATCGAGGGACAGGGTGACCACGAGGATCGCCGCCGCGCAGCCACCGATGACCAGCATGGCGCCGCGGCGGCGCAGCTGGCGTGCGGCGTAGGTCGCAGGAAAGAACAGGAACTGCAGGTACCACCAGCATTGGCCGCGCGCGGTGCACGCAAGCACGATCACCAGGGCGATCCCGATCAGCGGGACGGCCGACCAGATCCAGCTGCGCGGGTCGGTGACGCGGCGCAGCGCCCGGCTGGCCAGCACCACCGGAAGCAGCAGCGACAGACCCCACCAGGGCAGGCAGGCGCCGGCGATCGTCAGCGAGGCGACCACCAGCACCAGCGCGCTCACCGTGGTCAGCGCGAACAGGGCCCGGGAGGCGCCGGCGACATCGCGCGGAACAAGCAACGAACGCACCGGCATGATGTCTGAATCGGCAGCCCGGCGCGCGGGACAAGGCCGCAGCGCCAGCTTCGCCGGCCGAGGAGGAAGCTGAACCGGTGACCCGTTCCGATGTCGGGCTGCGCTCCGAGCGCGGCCCCGTGCTGATTGCCCTGATGCTGTCCACCGCGCTGGTGGCACTCGACTCCACCGTGATCGCCACCGCCGTCCCCTCCATCGTCGCCGGCATCGGCGGGTTCTCCGAGTTTCCCTGGCTGTTCTCCATCTACCTGCTGGCACAGGCGGTCACGGTGCCGATCTACGGACGGCTCAATGACGTCTTCGGTCGCAAGCCCGTGATCATCTACGGCATCGCGTTGTTCCTGGTCGGTTCCATCCTGTGCGGCTTCGCGTGGAACATGCTGGCGTTGATCGTCTTCCGGCTGGTTCAGGGGCTGGGCGCGGGCGCGATCCAGCCGACCTCCATCACCATCGTCGGTGACCTGTACTCGCTGCAGGAGCGGGCCAAGGTGCAGGGCTACATCGCCAGCGTGTGGGGCATGGCGTCAGTGATCGGCCCGACCCTCGGCGGCGTGTTCTCCGAGTACATCTCCTGGCGCTGGATCTTTTTCATCAACATCCCGCTGTGCCTGCTGGCCGCGGGCATGCTGCTCCGCAACTTCACCGAGCAGGTCGACCGCAGCCACCCCCGGATCGACTACCGCGGCGCGGCAACCCTGACACTGGGCTGCGCCGCCCTCATCCTGGGTGTGCTCGAGGGTGGCCAGAGCTGGTCCTGGCTGTCGCTGCCCGGCCTCGGCGTTCCGGCCCTCGGGCTGGCATTGATCGTCGCGTTCGTCGTGGTCGAACGCCGCACTGCCGAACCGGTGCTGCCGCTGTGGGTGTTCAGCCGGCGGCTGCTGCTCACCTCCAGCCTGGTTTCGGCCGGTGTGGGCGCGATCGTGCTCGGCCTGACGTCCTACATCCCGACGTTCGTCCAGGACGTGCTCGGCACCGGTCCGGTGGTCGCCGGCCTCGCGCTGGCGATGCTGACGCTGGGCTGGCCGGTGTCAGCCTCGCAGGCCGGACGCATCTACCTGCGCATCGGCTTTCGCAACTGCGCCTTGATCGGCTCCGGCCCGATCCTGCTCGGCTGCGCGCTGCTGCTGCTGCTCGGCGGGCATTCCGCGGTCTGGCAGGTGGCGGCTTGCTGCTTCGTGATCGGACTCGGGTTGGGCATCGTGGCTGCACCGACCCTGATCGCGGCCCAGGCGTCGGTCGGCTGGTCAGAACGGGGCGTGGTCACCGGCAACAACCTGTTCTGCCGCTCGCTGGGCAGCGCGTTGGGAGTCGCCGTCTTCGGCGCCATCGCGAACGCGACCCTGCGGCACCGAGCTGGGGGGCCCGCGCTCACCCTCGCCACCCAGCACGTGTTCCTGGCGGTCGGCGCGGTTGCCCTGGGCACCGTGCTCGCGGTCGCGGCCATGCCCAAGACACCCGTGGACGCGGCCGAGCACGCGCCGGCGATTCCGGAACCCGCCTGATCCGCACCCGCTCTCGGCCGGCAAGGATTTCCACCATCGGCGGCCCGGGCCGAGGAGCTGAGCGGTAGCACCTGCCGTTCATTTTGTCGTCATGCGATAGCCAGGCACAGCTCCCCGGAGCGGTCGCACTCCTCGGCAATTCTTAGCTGGCAGGGAAGCTCCCTGACCATCTCTCTCAGGAGTGTCATGTCAGCATCACCACTCAGGAAGCGGCGGTCACTGATCGCCTCCGTCGCGGTGGGCGTTGTCGCGCTCGCGACGGCCGCCCTGGTCCCCGGCACGTCCGCGGCCGCCAGCACCCCCCGGCACGATGGCGGGTACCAACCGCCGAAGATCGGCCACGTCTGGACGATCATCCTGGAGAACAAGTCCTACGAGTCGACATTCACCGGGCTGAACCAGAACAGCTACCTGTGGAAGACGCTGCCGAGCTACGGCGAGCTGCTGCGCCAGTACTACGGCACCGGCCACTACTCCCTCGACAACTACATCAGCCTGGTCGGCGGCCAGGCCCCGGCGCCCGACACCCAGGCCGACTGCCCGCAGTACAGCAACGTCTCCCCCGGCTTCGCCGCGCCGGACGGCCAGACCTACGCCAGCACCGGCTGCGTGTACCCCTCCAGCGTGAAGACGATCTTCAACCAGCTCGACCAGGTCGGTAAGAGCTGGAAGATCTACGCCCAGGACATGGGCAACGACCCGACCAGGGAACAGGTCTACAACTGCGGCCGGCCGGGTGACCCCAGCGGTGCCGGCGTGGTGGACCCGGGCGGCGCGACGCCGACGGACCAGTACGTGCCCAAGCACAACCCGGCGCCGTGGTTCCACGCGCTCACTGACAACCCGAAGGACTGCAAGAACGTTGTCCCGCTCGACGGGTACGCAGCGACCCCGGGCCACAAGGCGATCCCGTCACTGGCCGAGGACCTGAAGTCGATCAAGACCACGCCGGCGTTCTCCTGGATCACACCCAACAACTGCTCGGACGCGCACGACGCCACCTGCAAGGGCGACAACCTGTCGGGCGACCCGAACAACAACCAGGGCGGCCTGTACGCGGCCGATCTCTTCCTGAAGAAGTGGGTTCCGACCATCATGGCCTCGCCGGCATTTCAGAAGGACGGCGAGATCCAGATCATCTTCGACGAGGCCTTCCCGCCCTACAAGATGTACGGCAACTCGGTCGCCGACTACACGGGTAACGGCAACCCGAGCCTGAACACGCCGACCGACACGTCCCAGTCGATCGTCGCCTGCTGCAACGAGCTGCCCGGCCCGAACGTGACCCAGCCCGGTGACCAGGCCTTCGGTCAGGACACCACCCCGGGTGGCGGCATCACCGGTGCGGTCTTCATCAGCCGCTTCATCAAGCCGGGTTCGGTCTCCGACCAGCCGTACAACCACTACAGCTGGCTGCGCAGCATGGAAGATCTGTTCGGCATCAACCGCGGTGGCACGGACGGCAAGGGCCACCTCGGCTTCGCCGCCGCGGACGGGCTGCGCCCGTTCGGCCCGGATGTCTACAACAACGTCAGCGGAAAGGCGATGCGGCCGTCGGCATCCGGCAGCTCGGTCTACCCGGCGACTGCCAGCCTGACCAGCCCGGTGCAGCCGAAGGTGGTCCGGGAGTCCGTCCCGGTTCAGGGACGCTGATCGGGTGCTCGACAGTTCTGTCATCACCGCACCCCGGGCCGGCCAGCGCCGGTCCGGGGCGCGGTGCATCCGCACCCCACGTCTACTGCGCTCGGCCCCTGCCGTGGGGCTCAGCTGCCTGCTCATCGCTGCCGCACTCAGCGGCTGCTCCGGCTCGGGCAGCAGTCAATCCAGTGCCTCCGGAGTGGTCAGCTCTCTCGGCGCGGTACCGATCCCGACCGCTCCCCGCTCCGAGTCGACCGAGTCGGCCGCCCCGGGCAAGCCCGCGGTGCTCGCGATCGGCGGTCCGGTGGCGGTGAGGCTCGGCTCGACCAGGTTGCTCGCCACCGCACTGGGTCCTGAGCAGGTGGTGTCCGCGCCGCCGTCGGGGCCATCGGCCGAACACAGCGCGTTGCCCACCTCGACCCAGGCGACCATCACCCTACGCATCGTGCCCAGCGCGGGTTCGGTGCGAGTGCTGACGAAGGACCTGTCGTCCAGGGACGAGACCGGCCGGCTGATCACCCTGACTCCGGTCGGGCCCGATTCAGCGATCGCCAGCCCGGATCACCCGGTGACGCTGAAGGTGATGGGCACGTTCGACAGCGGAGCAGCGCAGGTGACCTGGTCCGAGGAGGGCCACCCGCTGGCGATCTGGACGTTCAACATCGAGCTGGACTGAGCCGGTCCTGACGCCCGGCGGGCTACCGGCACGATTTAGGATCCCGCCATGGCTGAGGCGCAGCGGGTCACGATCGTCACCGGTACCTCGTCGGGCATGGGGCTGCATGCCGCGATCGAGCTCGCCCGGCGCGGCGACACGGTGGTCGCCACCGTCCGCGACCCAGCCCGGGCCGACCGGTTACGCGCCGCCGCAGCGACGGCCGGCGTGGCGCTGGACATCCGCAGCTTGGATGTCACGGACGAGGCCGGCGCAACAACGCTGATCGACGCGGTGGCACGCGATCACGGCGGCATCGACGTGCTGGTCAACAACGCCGGCCGCGGCAGTGTGGGGACCGCGGAGCAGCTGCCGATGTCGGAGATCGCTGCCCAACTCGAGGTGAACTACCTCGGCCCGGTCCGGCTCGCCAAGGCTGTGTTGCCGGTGATGCGGGCGGCCGGTCGTGGCCGGATCCTGACCGTGACCAGTGTCGGTGGCGTGGTCGGCCAGCCTTTCGCCGACGCCTATTGCGGCGCCAAGTTCGCGGTCGAGGGCTTCATGCAGTCTCTGGCGCCGGTGGCCGCCCGCGTCGGCGTCTGGGTCAGCGTGATCGAGCCGGCCGCGGTTGCCAGCGACTTCGTCGCCAACGTCTCGCGCCAGGCCAGCCCGGGCCCGTATGAGCAAACGCTGCAGGCCTATCTCTCGCGCACGCAGGCTGCGTTCGCCAACGCGCAGCCCGCGGCCGAGGCCGGTGCGGCCATTGCTGCGGCGGCCCGCTCGACGACCTACCGGTTCCGCTGGCAGACCTCAGCGGCGGCAAGCGCCTTCGTCGGGCTGTCGCTTGCCGATCTCGACGGGTCGTCGGTGCTCGGTCAGACAGCGACGTGGCTCGATGCGCAGCCGGACGCCCACGGCTGAACCTCGCCCAGGCAGCTTCCGCTTCGCCGAACGCCCTTACCGCCAGTGAAGCAACAGGAACAGCACCAGCAGCGCGGCGCTGCGGCCAGAGCGACAAGAGCAGCGAGCCGTGCCACGCCTCGGTCGTGAGGCCAGTGACCTTCGGCCCTGTCCGGCAGAACCGTTCACGAATACCCTCATGGGTATAAGGAAAGTCTGACCAACACCTAGCCGTGCAGGCCGAGCTACCGGTCGCCGAGCATCGCACTGGTCACCTGCTTGACGTTGCCGGCCGGTGCCAACGAAGGAGACCACGTCATGCTCCGATTGCGGCTGGTGAGCGTCAGCTCCGCCCTGTTGTTGGCCACGCTGAGCGTGGTCGGATGCGGCAGTTCGACACCACAAGGCGGATCCGGAAGTGCCAGCTCGGCCACGAGCAGCATGTCCGCCCCAACCTCGACCATTGCCGATCAGCCACCGAGTTCGAGCGCGGTGGCGCCGGTGCCGTCGGATCCGGCTGCCGCGGCCGCATGGCAGGCACTGACCTCGCCCACTGGAGAGTATGCGGCAGCCGCCCTCTATCAGGCGGTCATCGCCAAGTTCGGCCAGGTGCAGCCCTACGTGAGCATCGAGGCCGCTGAGCAACGCCATATCGCCGCCCTCAGCCTGCAGCTGCAGCGCTTCGGCGTCGCGGTACCGGCCAACCCCTACCTCGGCAAGCTCGCCGCCCCGGCCGACCTGCGGTCAGCCGCCCAAGCAGGAGTCACCGACGAGCTGCGAAACGTGGCGATGTACGACCAGCTGCTCGTGGCTGCACGCGGCGACGCGGCTCTGACCCGAGTGCTGACCAACCTGCGGCGGGCGTCTATGGAGATGCACCTGCCGGCGTTCCAGGCCGCAGTGGAGAACGGCGGCCAGCTCACGCCGAGCCAGATGGCGCGGATCGGGATCAGCTGAACACGGGCGCCCGGTGAGCCGCCGCGCCACCGGTTGGACGCGATCGGCGGCCAGGCGGGCTCAGCAGACTAGGCGGGATCAGAAGACGAGGCGGGATCAGAACACGAGGCGGGATCAGAACACGAGGTGGACCAGCGCGTCCCAGGCGGTGCGTTGTTCCCCGTCGACCGAAACCGGCCGGGCGACCCGCTCGGCCCGCAGCACCTGGGACGGCGTGGCAGCCACCTCGGCCAGCACGTCCGCCGCGGTGTAGAGAACGGATGGGTCTTGCGGGCCTCCGACGCCCTCGGTCAAGTTCGTGCTGTCGTGGGCGACCACGAGCAGGTGTCCGCCGGGCGCCAGCAGCCGCACCGCCAGCCGGAAGGCGGCGGCTCGCTCGGTGGCGGGCAACTGCAGGTAGGCCAACAACACCAGGTCGTAGCCGCCGTCGCGGCCGAGGGCCTGGGCCTCCCCGGTGGCATCGGCCTGCACCCAGCTGATCGGTGCGGCGGTCGGCTCTGCGAGGCGCCCCCCGAGCTCACGCGCCTTGGCAAGCGCGGCGGCTGAGAAGTCTGCGCCCGTGACGGTCCAGCCCTGGTTGGCAAGCCAGATCGCGTTGCGACCCTCGCCGCAGGCGAGGTCGAGTGCTGTGCCCGGAGCAAGGCCGGACAGCTCGGAGATGACGAACTGGTTCGCGGTCGCAGACCAGACCAGCTCACTGCCCGAGTACCGCTTGTCCCAGTCGTTGGCATCCATGGATCGCTCCTCGCATCGGCCCCGACAGCCTCGGGGCGGGCTGGCTCACGCCAGGGATAGGAACAGCTTCTCCAGCTTCTCGCTGTCGACGGTATCGGCGCCGTTGCTGTCCAGCAGGCACTGCTTGAGGCCGGTGGAGATGATGGCGACGCCGGCCCGATCCAGGGCACGGCTGGCCGCGGCGAGCTGGGTGACGATATCTTCGCAGTCGCGACCCTCTTCGATCATCTTGAGGATGCCGCCGATCTGCCCCTGCGCGCGTCGTAGCCGCTTGGTGATCTGATCCATGCCTTGTGTCGGTAGTGCCACCATCACGTCCTCCTGGGTTCGCTGCCTACGGTACCGGCAGGGGTATTACCGATCCTGCGGCGACGATCCGTCCGCCTGAGCTTGCGCCAGCTGGGACCGTACCTGCTGCATGTCGAGCCCTTCCACCGCATCGATGACCTGCTCGAGCGCTGCGGCCGGCAACGCGCCCGCCTGGGAGAAGACCAGAATGCCCTCCCGGAACGCCATCAGGGTCGGGATGCTGGAGATGCCGGCCGCGGCCGCCAGCGACTGCTCGGCCTCGGTATCCACCTTGCCGAAGACGATGTTCGAGTGCTGCTGGGCGGCCTGTTCGTAGACGGGGCCGAACATGCGGCACGGGCCGCACCAGGAAGCCCAGAAGTCGACGAAGACGATGTCGTTGCTGGTGACTGCCTGCTCGAAGCTGGCATGGGTGAGAGCGACGGTGCTCATGAATTCCTCTATTCCTACTAACCAAACGCTGCACGTGCGGGAGGGCAGACGGCTCACGGACACGAGCCGGAGTGCCGGCCCGCATCGGGTACAGCGTCGCGTTGCGGCCAGCCATTCCGGTCCGTGATCCACGTAATACCCCAGGGGGTAGTTTTGCATACCACCCGGGGTATCGGCTAGCGTAGCTGTCAGTGCTTCCGGCTCGGCCGACACGACACCCCACAGGTCCGTCGCTGGCCCGCAGCTCCCGGCATCGCCCTGAAAACCAAGGAGAACCGTGACCACGACAGTCGCCCGCCATGCCGATCCGGTTGATCCGGACCACAAGCCCGGAGTGCTCTCACGCCTCGGCAGCTGGACCGGTAGCAATCTCCGTATCGTCCTCATCGCCTGGCTGGTAGTCCTCGCAGTATTCGGCGCGTTCGCACCCAAGGTCGAGTCGGCGCTCTCCGGCGCCGGCTGGCAAGACAGCGGCAGCTCCTCGGTGCGGGCACGTGATGTGATCTCCAAGGAGTTCGCCGGGTTGAACTCCACCGCCCTGCAGGTCGTGGTGCACGACAGCAGCGGTCCCATCGCTGCTGACCCGGCAGCGCAGGCCATCATCGCCCGGGCGACGGAGTTGCTGCAGGCCGACCACCGCGTGTCCACCGTGGTGCCACCGCAGGCTGGCGTCTCGCTGTCCAGGGATGGCAGCACCGGCATCATCCAGGCCGGAGCGAAGGCCAACGCCAACGACATGGTGCGCGCGGCCGACGACCTAGGCAAGCCGATCACGAAGCTCAGCACCTCGACCGTATCGGTGAATCTGACCGGTTCCAGCGCGCTGTGGGCCAACTTCAACAAGGTGAATCACGCCGCCATGATGAAGTCGGAGATGTTGTCCTGGCCGGTCACCATGCTGGTGCTCGTGCTGGCCTTCGGCAGCCTGGTCGCAGCCGGGCTACCGTTGATGCTGACCCTGGTCGGCCTGCTCTCCGCGGCCGGCGCGCTGGTACTGGCCACGCATGTCGCGCCGGTCAGTATCTGGGCACTGAACTTCGCCATGATGTTCGCCCTCGCGCTGGGCATCGACTACGCCCTCTTCCTGGTTGTCCGGTTCCGGGCGGCCCTCGCGGCCCGGGCGGAGCATCCGGATCGCAAGCAGGCCGCCGTCGACGCGGTGGCCGAGACGATGGCGACTGCCGGCAAGGCGATCGCCTTCTCCGGCCTGACCGTGCTCATCTCGCTGTCGACGGTGCTACTGGTGCCCAGCCCGGCGTTCCGCAGCATGGCACTGGGCATCATGCTGGCGGTGATCTTCGTGCTCGCCGCGACCCTGACCCTGCTGCCTGCGGTGCTGGGTAGCCTGGGACGGCGGATCGACGCCGGCACATTGCGCATTCCCGCCTTCCTGAACCGGTCGCGCCGCACCGCTGCTCCTACCCAGCACTTCCGCGGGCTGGAGAAGGTGATGCACCACTGGGGTGCCTGGCTGCACCGGCGCCCGTGGGTGGCCGGCGCGCTGGTGGTCGCGGTGCTGGCAGTGCTCTCGCTGCCGGTCCTGTCGCTGCGCACAGGCATGCCCTCGATCGCCATCATCCCGAGCGATCAGACCGCCCGTGCCGGCTACAACCAGGTCGTGGACAGCTTCGGCAAGGGCGCCCCGGGCATGCTGTCGGTCCTCACGCCGAAGGCCGACGCCGCGCAGGCACGGGCAGTTCTTGCGCACGAGCCGGGCATCGCCGCCACGCTGCCCGCCGGCAGTTCGAGCGAGTGGGCGATGACGCTGGCACTGCCGACCACCGATGCTTCAGCGCCCGCCACCGGTCACACCATCGATCAGATCCGGCATGACCTGCCGGCCGGTTCACTGGTCGGCGGCGCGGCGGCGGAGAACCACGACCTGGAGAAGGCGCTCTCGGCCCGGACGCCGCTGGTGTTCGGGTTGCTGATCGGGCTCGGTTTCCTGCTGCTGCTGATCGCGCTCGGTTCACCGCTGATCGCGTTCGTGGGCGTGGTGACCAACCTCGCCTCGATCGCCGGGGCGTTCGGCGTCGCCAAATTGATCTTCCAAGACGGACATCTGGCAGGCCTGCTCAACTTCGAGCCGCAGGGCTTCATCGACGCTTGGGCGCCACTGTTCTTCGGTGCGATGCTGTCCGGGGTGGCCATGGACTACACCCTGTTCCTGCTGTCGGCGGCCCGCGAGACCTACGACCGCACCGGCGACCCGCACCAGGCAATGCGCGCGTCGCTGCGCACCTCGGGACGGGTGGTTGTCGCCGCTGCAGGCGTGATGGTCGCGGTGTTCCTGACCTTCGCCCTGTCCGGCCCGCTCGCCCCGAAGGAAATGGGCATCATCCTTGCGGTCGCGGTCTTCCTCGACGCGCTGCTGATCCGGCTGATCCTGCTGCCGGTGGTGCTGCGAGTCACCGGGCACGGCGCGTGGCACCGGCCGCGCTGGCTGGGCCGGATCCTGCCGGACGTCCGCTTCTCTCACTGATGTGCGCCGCCACGAACGGCTTCTGCTGCTGACAGGCAGCGACGCCTACCGTCGACGCACCCGCTGCCGAACCAAATCCGACCGAAGGAGATCGCCATGACCGAGTATGCACTCTCTGTTACCACCGATACCGGCTACGCCGACACCGTTGACCGCGCTCGCGCCGCCCTGGCCGAGCAGGGCTTCGGCGTGCTGACCGAGATCGACATCGCCGCCACCATGAAGGCCAAGCTCGATCTGGACCTGCCACCGCAGGTCATCTTGGGTGCCTGCAACCCGCCGCTGGCCGCGCAGGCGCTGGCAGCCGAGCCGTCGGTAGGCGTGCTGCTGCCGTGCAACGTCGTGGTCCGGTCCCTTGCCGACGGCAGGACCCTGGTCGAGGCGATGAACCCGGCAATCATGGGCCAGCTGAGCGCTAATCCCGCGCTCGCCGATGTCGCCGGACAGGCGCTGGCACGCATCACGGCCGCTCTGGAATCGCTCGGGGCCGGTCCGGCATGACAGCGCCGATGCCAGCGGCCGGTTGCATCCTGCGCTCCCGCTGGCCTATGCAACGCATCCTGTTTCTGCTGGCCGGCACGATCACCTTGCTCGGTGTGCTGCTGACAGTGACGGCCAGCCGATGGTTCCTGCTCATACCGGCGCTGGTCGGCGGGAACCAGTTGCTCATGGTCGCTACCGGCTGGTGCCCGATGTCGCTGCTGCTGTGCCGACTGGGCGTCATCGACGGACCGGTGGCTCAGCCGCGATCCGGCCGCCCCTCGTACCGCAGCACGCACAGTGGAGGAATGTCATGAGTAATCCGATGTCGGTCCGGCATCTGGACGGCGATCAGTTCGCCATTGATGTCCGCGGTCACAGCGTCATTGTCGATCAGCCGGTCGCCGACGGCGGCCTGGATGAAGCGCCCACCCCGACCGAGCTCTTTCTTGCCGGTCTCGCGGGCTGCGTGGCCTTCTACGCACGCCGCTACCTCGCCCGACACGAGCTGTCTGCCGAAGGTCTGACGGTCACGCTGGACTACTCGATGGGGAGCCGCCCGGCGCGGGTCAGCGACGTGCGCGTGGTGCTGACGCCGCCGCGGTCGCTGCCGGCGGAGCGGCGGGACGCCTTCCTCGCGGTGGCCTCGCACTGCACGGTGCACAACAGCCTCAGCCAGCCGCCGGCCGTCGAGATAGCTCTGGACCCGGCGGCCGCCAGCTGAGTGAAGCCGGAGTAGCGGACGGAACCGACGGCGCATAGTCGTACCGTCGGGGCATGGCAATGACGTCGTTGCTCGCATCTGCCTCCGGGCCGGCGGGACTGCTGCCGGCGCGGGAACAGATGGCACTGTCGTTGGGCTGGCACATCATCCTCGCCTGCTTCGGGGTGGCCTTTCCCTCGATGATCTTCGTGCTGCATCGACGCGGGCTGGTTCACGAAGATCCGGTCGCGATCGGGCTGGCCAGGCGGTGGGCGAAGGTCTCGGCGGTGTTGTTCGCCATCGGCGCGGTGTCCGGCACGGTGCTGAGTTTCGAGATGGGCCTGCTGTGGCCGGGGCTGATGGGCCGCTTCGGCGACGTGCTCGGGCTGCCGTTCGCTTTCGAGGGGATCTCCTTCTTCGTCGAGGCGATCTTTCTCGGCATCTACCTCTACGGCTGGGACCGGATGCCACCGCGTCGACACCTCATGATGCTGGTGCCGATGGGCCTGGCCGGCATCGTCGGCACCTTCTGCGTCGTCTCGGTCAATGCCTGGATGAACCACCCGGCGGGATTCCGGATCGTCAACGGCGCGGTGGTCGACGTCAATCCTTGGCGGGCCATGTTCAACAGCATGGTGTGGTTGCAGTTCGCGCACATGTGGGTAGGCGCGTTCATGCTCGTCGGATTCGTGGTCTCGGGCGTCTATGCCGCGGGCATGCTCAAGGGCCGGCGCGACGAGCATCACCGGCTCGGCTTCACGGTGCCGTTCCTTTTCGCCACGGTTGCGGCACTGGCGCAACCGCTGATCGGACACGTACTCGGGCTTCAAGTCGGCAATGACCAGCCGTCCAAGCTTGCGGCCTTCGAACTCGCCACCAGGACCGAGGGCCCGGCGCCATTGCGGCTGGGAGGGCTGCTCATCGACGGGCACGTGCGCTTCGCGCTCACGATCCCGCGTATCGGTTCGATGATCGCCCGCAATTCTTTCAGCGAACCGGTTCAGGGGCTGAACACCATCCCGGTAGCCGACCGGCCGCCGGTGAACCTCACCCACATCTCCTTCCAGGCCATGGTCGGCATCGGGACGTTGCTCGCGGTGGCGGTTGCCCTGTTCTGGCTGGCCCGGTGGCGAAAGGTCGACCTGCTGGCAAGCCGCTGGTGGTTGCGCTTCGCTGTCCTGGCCGGGCCGCTGGCGATCGCGGCGCTGGAGCTGGGCTGGGTGGCCACCGAGGTCGGCCGGCAGCCGTGGACCGTGTGGCAGGTCCTGCGTACCACCGATGCGGCCAGCACCAACCCGGGGTTGTGGTGGTCCTACGCCGGCGTGGTGACCGTGTATCTGGGCATGACGGTGGGCGCCTACGTCGTGCTGCGATCGATGGCCCGGCGCTGGCGCTCGGGCGAGCGGGACCTGCCCAGCCCCTACGGTCCCGGTGCCGCCGTGGTCGATGAGGCGGAAAGCGCTGCGGCGGGCAGCGCCACCGGGAGCGGACGATGAGCCTGGCCGCCGCGGTCGCCGCGGCCATGTTCGCCGGGGTGGTGCTGTACGCCCTGTTCGGGGGCGCGGACTTCGGCTCGGGCCTCTACGACCTGACCGCCGGCGGCGCCGTCCGAGGTGGCCGGCTCAGGGTTCTCATCGACCACAGCATCGGTCCCGTGTGGGAGGCCAACCACGTCTGGTTGATCTACATCCTGGTGTTCTTCTGGACTGCCTTTCCGACCGCGTTCGCCGCCGTCATGAACACCCTGTTCCTGCCGCTGATCCTTGCCCTGCTCGGGATCGTGGCACGCGGAGCGGCCTTCGCCTTTCGCAAGTACGCGGCGACGCTGCCGCAGGCCCGACTGTTCGGCGCTGTCTTTGCCGGCTCGTCGCTGATCACACCGTTCTTCCTGGGTGCCGTCGCCGGCGCAATCGCCTCCGGGCGCGTCCCGCTGCACGGGCGCGGCAACTTGATCACGTCCTGGCTGCACCCGACCTCGATCTTCGGTGGCCTGATCGCGGTCGGCACCTGCTCCCTGTTGGCGGGCGTGTTCCTGACCGCGGACGCGCGCCGATCGGCCGACGAGCCTCTTGCCGAGCGGTTGCGTGCCCAGACCCTGGTGGTGGGGTTGGTGACCGGGGCGCTCGTGCTCGCCGCTCTGGCGCCGATCCACCGGGACGCGCCCACGCTGAGCCACCACCTGCTCGGCCGGGCGGCGCCGCTGATCGTGGTATCGGCCGTGGCCGGCCTCGCCACCCTGGTGTTGCTATGGCGGCGCCGCTACGGGATAGCCCGGCTCAGCGCCGTGGTGGCGGTGACCTGCGTGGTCCTGGGGTGGGGTTTCGGGCAGTATCCATGGTTGCTGGTAGACCAGGTGCGCATCGCCGAGGCGGCCGGCGCCCGTGCCACGCTGGTCGGGCTGCTCATCGTGGTGGCGGCAGCCGCCGTCATCGTGGTGCCGGCTCTGGCCTACCTGTACTGGCTCACGCAGTCCGAACCGTGGAGTCACCAGCAGGCAACGGAACCCGCTCGGTAGTCGCAGCCTTGCCCGCTCGGTGACCGCGGTCTTCGCGTCCTGCCTCGGGGGACGCCGGCAGGCGGCTGCTCAGCGGCCGCGCAACCGGTCCAGCAGCCCCCTGCGCGGTTCTGGCTCGCAGCGACAGCGCTGAGCGGAAGGGACGCCGGCCATCACCTGGTCCACGTGCCGGCCGCACCCGCGCCAGGTCGTCTTTCCGCATCGGGCGCAGCGCGCCGGTGAACACATAGAGCAACTCCTGTCGGTAGAACGTCGGCCCCATCATACCCCGCTGGGTATGTAGCGGCTCACCACGCTCACCGATTTCCACCCGGTGGTGACTTATCCACGACGGCGGTGGCAAACCCACCACGGGATCGCAAGGGCGCAACGCACGGGCCGGCCTCGCCTGCTAGAACGCGCTATTTCAGGATGTTGCGGGCGATGACCATCCGGTTGATCTGGTTGGTGCCCTCGTAGATCTGGGTGATCTTGGCGTCGCGCATCATCCGCTCCACCGGAAAGTCCTGCGTGTAGCCGTAGCCACCGAACAGCTGTACCGCATCCGTGGTGACCTTCATGGCCACGTCCGAGGCGAACGCCTTGGCCGAGGCCGAGTACCAGGTCAGCCCCTGCTCACCCCGTTCCGCCTTCGCCGCCGCCGCGTAGATGAGCTGCCGCGCCGCCTCGGTCTGCATCACCATGTCGGCGAGCATGAACTGCAAGCCCTGGAAGTCGGCGATCGGCTTGCCGAACTGCTGGCGCTCCTTCATGTACTTGATCGAGGCGTCGATGGCGCCCTGCGCGATGCCCAGTGCCTGCGCCCCGATGGTCAGCCGGGTGTGATCCAACGTGGTCAGCGCGGTCTTGAACCCCGTGCCAGGCTCGCCGATGATCCGGTCGCCCGGGATGGTGCAGTTGTCGAAGTGGATCTCGCACGTCGGCGATCCCTTGATACCGAGCTTGCGCTCGTGGGTGCCCACCGAGAAACCCGGATCGTCCTTGTGCACCACGAAGGCCGAGATGCCACGGGCCCCCGCCGAAGGGTCGGTCACCGCCATCACCGTGTAGTAGGAGGAGACGCCGGCGTTGGAGATCCAGCACTTGGTTCCATTCAGGACCCAGCTGTCCCCATCGCGAACCGCGCGGGTTCGCATGGCCGCTGCGTCCGAGCCTGCGCCACGCTCGCTCAGCGCGTAGGAGAACATCGCCTCGCCGTTGGCGACCGGCGTCAGCACCTGCTTCTTCAGCTCCTCCGAGCCGGACAGGATGACCGGCATGGTGCCGAGCTTGTTCACCGCCGGGATGAGTGAGGACGAGGCACAGACCCGCGCGACCTCCTCGATCACGAGCACCGTCGCCAGCGAGTCGGCGCCGACTCCCCCGTACTCCTCCGGAATGTGCGTGGCGTGGAAACCGGCCCGGGTGAGCGCCTCGAGCACGTCGTAAGGAAATTCGGCCTTCTCATCGATCTCGGCCGCTCGCGGGGCGATCTTGTCCTCAGCCAGCTCGCGCACCGCCCCCCGTAGCATCTGGTGCTCGTCGGTCAGCCGGTAGGTCTCGAAGTCTGGATTCAGCGCCATAAACCCACAGGTTACCCGCGAGTATGCGGGCCCGAAACGGAGTTGCGGTGAGATGCGGGCCTCACGCCCACCCCGACCGGAGCCGCGGCCCCGGGTAGGCACCGACTAGCCTGGTCGGGACATGCCGGGCAGCAATCCCGGCCGGATCGTGCACGGGAGACCAGCCTCATGAGCCAGCGGCCTCGCTTGTCGGTAATCGGAACCGGCTACCTCGGCGCAACCCACGCGGTGTGCATGGTGGAACTGGGGTATGAGGTGATCGGGGTCGACGTCGACCCGGCCAAGATCGAGTCGCTGCGGGCCGGCAAGATCCCGTTCTTCGAGCCCGGCCTGCCGGAGTTGCTCGCCAAACACGCCGACTCCGGCAAGTTGCGGTTCACCACCGATTACGCCGAGGCGGCCGAGTTTGCCGATGTCCACTTCATCTGCGTGGGCACCCCCCAGCAGCAGGGCCAGTATGCCGCTGACCTGACGTACGTCGAGTCGGCGTTCCGCTCGCTGGCCCCGCATCTGAGCAGGCCGGCCCTGGTCGTGGGCAAGTCCACCGTGCCGGCCGGTACGGCGGCCAGGATGCAGGAGGTGCTGCGCCAGCTCGCGCCGTCAGACCAGGTGGAGCTGGCGTGGAATCCGGAGTTCCTGCGCGAGGGCTTCGCCGTCGAGGACACCCTGCGCCCGGACCGGCTGGTGTTCGGAGTGCACAGCGAGTGGGCCGAGCAGCAGCTGCGCGCCGCCTTCCAGCCGGTGATCGAGTCGGGCACGCCGGTGATCGTCACGGACTTCGCTACCGCCGAGCTGGTGAAGGTGGCGGCCAACTCGTTCCTGGCCACCAAGATCAGCTTCATCAATGCCATGGCCGAGGTGTGCGAGGTGACCGGCGCCGACGTCACGCAGCTCGCCGACGCCATTGGTCACGACGCGAGGATCGGGCGGCGATTCCTGAACGCCGGGCTCGGCTTCGGTGGCGGCTGCCTGCCCAAGGACATCCGCGCGTTCATCGCTCGCGCCGGCGAGCTCGGCGTCGACCAGGCGGTCTCATTCCTGCGGGACGTGGACGAGATCAACCAGCGCCGGCGCGCCCGCACTGTCGAACTCGGGCTGGACCTGCTCGACGGCTCGTACCGCGGCACTCGGGTGGCGGTCCTGGGCGCGGCCTTCAAACCCAACTCCGACGATGTCCGGGACTCGCCCGCCCTCGATGTGGCGGCGGCGGTCGGGCGCCGCGGCGCACAGGTCCTGGTCTTCGACCCGGAGGCCAACGAGACCGCGGCCAAGCATCATCCGGAGCTCAATTACGTGGACTCGCTGACGGAGGCAGTCACCGGCGCCGACCTGATCATGCTGCTGACCGAGTGGCAGGAGTTCCGCGAGATGGATCCGGTCGTCATCGGCGAGATGGTTGCGAACAGGAACCTCGTCGACGGCCGCAACGTGCTCGACCCGGCGCAGTGGCGGGCCGCGGGCTGGGCCTATCGCGCGCTTGGCCGGCCGTAGCCTGGACGTCACGCTCAGCTGGTGATGTCCTTGCGGGTGAACCGGATCCAGGCAGCGGTGAAGAAGACGGCGCTGTAGATCACGGCCAGCGCGGTGCCCCGGATCATGTCGTCCCAGCTGATGGACGGGGTCAGCGCGTCCAGCCACGAGTACTGGAAGTGCGTGGGTAGCACCTGGCGATACGGGTCCAGCGCCGTGATCGAATCCAGGATGTTGGAGATGACTACCAGGAATACCGCGCCGCCGACAGCCGCCAGCGGCGCGTCGGTGAGCACCCCGAGCAAGAACGCCAGCGCCGCCACCAACAGCGCCTGGCCGAGCGCGTACACGGCCACGATCACCATCCGCTGCACCGTCTCGGCGTAACTGAACGTGCCACCGAAAGGTGACCTGGCTGGACCCCAACCGAAGAACAACCCACCGACCCCGTAGGCCCAGGCGGGCAGCAGCAGGTTCACCCCGAAACTGAACGTCAGCGCGACGATCAGCTTCTGCCCGAGCAGCCGCGCACGCGGCACCGGCAGCGCGAGCAGGTATCGCAACGACGACCAGCTGGCCTCGCTGGCCACCGTGTCGCCGCAGAACATCGCCACGATCACCACCAGCAGGAAGCCGATCGCTGCGAACTCGGTGAAGAACGCGAAGTTGCCGGCGCCGTCGGTGGCGACGCTGAGCAGTGCGGACCCGCCGCTGTCGTTGGCCGGCGATCCGCCGATCTTGAAGGCCAGCGCCATGATGACCGGCAGCGCCAGCAGCAGCAGGAAGGTCCACTGGGTGCGCCGTCGCTTCAGCTGCCGGGCGAACTCAACCCGGAGCCGCAAGGTCCGGCTGGTGCGAAAGTCGGCGGCAGCCGGCGGCGGCAAGCTCACCAATCGCTCGTGCACCCCGCGTCGCGTCGCGGCAGTCACCGACTGCTGCACCTCGCCGTCGCGCACTCGCTGATCAGACACTGCGCTCTCCGATCAGGTCGAGGAAGACGTCTTCCAGCGCGCGGGTAGCCGGCACCACCGTCGCCGGCACACCGGCCTCGGCGAGGATGCGTGCTGCCGCGGCGGGATCGTCCACGGCAAGCTGCGTGGAGCCGGCACCGGCAACCTCAGCCACCGATCCCGCCGCGACCAGCCGGCCCCGGTGCATTACCACGACGTGCGTACAGGTCTGCTCCACCTCGGTGAGCAGGTGAGAGGACACGATGACCGTGCGACCGGTCGCCGCATATGCCTGCAGCACGAGCCGCATCTCGGCGATCTGGGGTGGGTCGAGGCCGTTGGTCGGTTCATCGAGGATCAGCACTTCGGGCAACCCGAGCATCGCCTGCGCGATCGCCAACCGCTGCTGCATTCCGTGCGAGTAGGTCTTTACCTTGCGCTGCAGGGACGAACCCAGGCCGGCGATCTCCAGCACCGTCTCCAGCCCGGCCTCCTCAGCCGGGCGGCCGGACGCTGCCCAGAACAGCCGCAGGTTTTCCGCCCCAGTCAGGTGCGGCAGGAAGCCGGGGCCCTCGACGAAGGCACCGAGCCGCGACAGGACCGGAGCGCCCGGCACGACCTGCTCGCCGAAGACCCTGATCTCGCCCGAAGTGGGCAGGATCAGTCCCATCAACACGCGCAATGTCGTCGTCTTGCCGGCCCCGTTGGGGCCGAGCAGCCCGAGCACTTGACCGTGCTCGACGGTGAAGCTCACGCCATCGACGGCCCGGTAGCCGTCCCCGTAGACCTTCTGCAGGTCACGCACCACAACCGGTGTCCGAGCCAGCGCCGGATCGGCCGGTGCCGCCTGCCGGGAGCGGAACGCGCGGTAGAGCAGCGCGGCACAGGCCAGCAACACCAGGCCGGCCAGCGCCAGCCAGATCACCAGGTTGCCACCCCTGACCTGCCTGGTGACCAGCGCGCCGACCCCGACCGAGTCGGCAGCGAGCGCGATCCGGTAGCTGTCGGCCTGCTGCGGCAGCGCGTACCCGAAATCCGTGCTCGACACCTCGACCGCGATGCGGTGTCCCGCCGGCACGTCGTGCACGATCCACGGCAGCGTCACTGTTATCCGGTGCTGCGCGCCGGCCGGCCCGCTCACCCGCACCGGAGCAACCAGCCGCGCCGGCAACGTGTCACCGCCATCGGGGGCCAGGTCGTGCAAAGCAACGAACAGGGTGGCCGACCCGGACCGGCCGGTGGTCACGTCCAGGCTGACCGTGGACGGGCCGACGATGTGCCGCGTCTGCGCCAGCGGCGCCGATCGGAAGGTGGCCGTCTGCCCGGGAAGGGCGCTCAAGCCCGCCGATCCGAAGACGCCGGACAGGCTGGCTGCCGCACCGAGCGCGCTGGACAGGCCCGGAATACTCGAGACCGCGGCTGGGGTGCCGCCGGCCGGCGCGATGATCTGCTGCGCACCCCCGGTGAGCGGTACCTGATCGGCGGGGAACGCTCCGGCTCCGCTCGCACCGGGATAGCTCGCAGCCTTGAGGGTGGCGTCGACCGTCCGGCCGTTGGTGGCTGAGATGCCGGCCCCGAGCTTGGTCATCAGGAAGCTGTGGTCGGCGGCGCGCCGACCGCGCAGGCTCTG
>DATAKO010000038.1:0-14254 GCA_036261575.1 Jatrophihabitans sp. | reverse complement strand
CGCTGTCAGCCAGCCCGATGACGAGCTGTTCGCGTGGGTGGTGCGAGAAGGCGTGACCAATGTGGTGCGGCATTCCCGGGCCCGCAGCTGCCAGGTGGTGCTCGGTCCGCGCTCGATCGAGATCAGCGATGACGGCATCGGCGCGATGCCGGGTTGCCTGGGCAACGGGCTGGCCGGCCTGCGCGAGCGGGTGCTGGCCGCCGGCGGACGCCTCGAGCTCGGTCCCGCGGCGGGAAGTCGGGGCTGGCGCGTCCTGGTCGAGCTGGCGGCGGCATGAGCATCCGGTTGCTGCTGGCCGACGATCAGGCCATGGTCCGCTCGGCGCTGGCCGCACTGCTGTCGATGGAGTCCGACTTCGAGGTGGTGGCCGAGGTGGGGCGTGGCGACGAAGTGGTCGCCGCCGCCACCGAGCACCGGCCGGACGTGGCGCTGCTCGACATCGAGATGCCCGGCCTGGACGGGCTGGCCGCCGCGGCCGCGCTCGGCCAGGCGCTCCCCGCTGTCCGGGTGATCATCCTGACCACCTTCGGCCGGCCGGGTTACCTCCGCCGGGCGATGGAGTCCGGAGCACTCGGATTCGTGGTCAAGGACGACCCGGCCGAGCGGTTGGCAGCGGCGATCCGGCGGGTGGCGGCCGGCCAGCGCGTGGTCGATCCGGCGCTGGCCGCAGCCACCCTGGCCGGCGGATCGTCCCCGCTGACCGGGCGTGAGCGGGACGTGCTGGTGGCCTCCAGGGACGGCGCGACGGTGGCCGATATCGCCCGCGCGCTGTTCCTGTCCGAGGGCACGGTGCGCAACTACCTGTCCGCCGCCATCGCCAAGACCGGGGTCCGCAACCGGATGGAGGCGCTGCGCGTAGCCGATCAGCGGGGCTGGCTGTGAACGCCGGCTACGGCCGGTCCTTCGGCCAGCAGGCGGATCGGTACGAGCGCTACCGACCCGGCTATCCGGCCGAGGCGGTGGACTTCGCACTGGCCGCCGGCCACCCCGGGCACATCCTGGATCTGGCGGCCGGCACCGGCAAGCTGACTCGGGCCCTGCTGCACCGCGCCGAGCTGGTCACCGCGGTGGAGCCGGACCCCGAGATGCGGGCGGTACTGGCCGACCGGCTGCCGGGCGTGCAAGCGCTGGCCGGCAGCGCCGAACGCATCCCGCTGCCGGACGCATCGGTCGACGCGGTCCTCGTCGGCCAGGCCTTCCACTGGTTCGACCGGCCGGCCGCGGATCGCGAACTGGCCCGGGTGCTCACACCGGGTGGGCTGGTCGGGCTGCTGTGGAACTTTCCGGACCGCGGCGTGCCGTGGGTGCCCCAGATCTACCAGGCAACCCGCGAGCCGACCGCGCCCTGGGCCTACCAGCCGGCCGACCTGGCCGACGAGCTGTTCGAGCCGGCCGAGCGGCACGAGCTGGCGTGGGTGTACGAGGTGCCGGGCGAGGACGCGCTGCTCGAACTGGCCCGCACCTGGAGCTGGGTGATCGCGCAGAGCCCGGCCGAGCAAGCCAGGATCGACCAGCGGTTGCGGATCCTGCGCAGCCGCTATCCGGCGATGCAGGGGCCGGTGTTCCGGCTGCCGCACCGCACTCGGGTGCTGCGCCACCGGCTGCGCTGACGCCTCAGGTGTTGCGCTCGTAGATGAGCCGCAGCCCGACCAGGGTCAGGTCCGGCTCGTGGCGGTGCACGCTCTGGCAGTGCTGCACCACCAGCGGCGCCAGGCCACCGGTGGCGATGACGGCGACCTCGTCGGGCGCCTCGGGATGCAGGGCCTCCGCGATCCGGCGCACCATCCCGTCCACCTGGCCGGCGAAGCCGTAGAGGATGCCGGACTGCAGCGCCTCGACGGTGTTCTTGCCGATCGGTGAGCGGGGCGTGACCAGCTCCACCTTGCGCAGCTGGGCGGCGCGGGCGGCCAGCGCGTCCAGGCTGATCTCGATGCCCGGTGCCAGCGCGCCGCCGAGGAACTCTCCCTTGCCGCTGACCACGTCGAAGTTCGTAGAGGTACCGAAGTCGACCACGATGGCCGGGCCGTCGATGAGGTGATGCGCGGCGAGGGTGTTCACGATCCGGTCGGCGCCGACCTCCTTCGGATTGTCGAACAGCAGCGCCACCCCGGTCTTGATGCCGGGCTCGACCAGCACCGTGGGCACGTCCGCCCAGTACCGGGCCAGCATCGAACGCAGCTCCCGCAGTGCGGCCGGCACCGTGGAACAGCCGGCGACGCCGGTCACGTCCACGCCCGCGAGCAGGCCGCGGAAGGTCAGCATCAGCTCGTCGGCGGTGTTGCGGGCATCGGTCTTGATCCGCCAGGAGTGGATCAGCTTCTCACCCTCGAAGACGCCCAGGACGGTGTTGGTGTTGCCGATGTCGATGGTCAGCAGCATCAGCGCTGTGCTCCCGCCGGGCTCAGGTCGAGGCCGAGGTCGAGCACCGGAGCCGAGTGCGTCAGGGAGCCGACCGCCAGGTAGTCGACACCGGTTGCTGCCACATCGGCCGCCACCGCAAGGCTCAGCCCGCCGGAGGCTTCCAATTTCACGCCGTGCCCGTCCTCGGCGGCCAGCGCCACGCAGGTGCGGAGCTCGGCCAGGCTCATGTTGTCGAGCAGGATGAGATCGGCCCCGGCGGCGACCGCCTCGGCACACTGGGCCGGGGTGTCCACCTCGACCTCGACGGGCAGCTCCGGCGCCGCCGCCTTGACCAGCTGGTAGGCCCGGGTCACCGATCCGGCCGCCTCGACGTGGTTGTCCTTGATCAGGGCAGCATCGGACAGCGACATCCGGTGGTTGACGCCGCCGCCGCAGCGGACCGCGTACTTCTCCAGCGCGCGCAGACCGGGCATGGTCTTGCGGGTGTCGCGGATCTGCGCCTTCGTGCCGGACACCGCATCCACCCAGATGCGCGTCATGGTGGCGACCCCGGACAGGTGGGTGAGCAGGTTCAGCGCGGTCCGCTCGGCGGTCAGCAGGTCGCGCACCGGCCCCTGCACGCTCAGCAACGCCTGCCCCGGCCGCACCAGGTCGCCGTCCCGCGCGTGCTGCTCGACCACCAGCCGTCCCTGGCTGGCGAAGGCGAAGACGAAGGCGGCGACCGGCAGCCCGGCCACGATGCCCGCCTCCCGCGGCACGACCTGGCCACTGCCCTGTTGGTCGGCGGCGATGGTGGCCGTGGTGGTCACGTCCGGGCCGTCGGCGAGGTCCTCGGCCAGCGCCCGGCCGACCACGTGGGCGACGGTGGCCGGGCTGAGCCCGGCGTCGGCCAGCGCTTGCAGCACGTCCGGATCGATCGTGGCTTCGTTCATCGGTGGGTGCTCATCCTCACGGGGCGACGGGCGCTGCGGCGGGCAGGTACTCGGACACGATGCTGCCATCCGGTCCCAGCCGCAGCTCCAGGTGGCCGAGCCAGTGCTCGTCGGGGTCCGGGAAATCCTCCCGCCAGTGCGAGCCGCGGGTCTCGGTACGGCGGGCGGCGGCGGTGACGACGGCAGCGGCGACCGTCACCAGGTTGGTCGCCTCCCAGGTCTCGGTGTTCGGTTCGCTGGAGCGCTGCGCGGACAGCCGCTGCAGGCTGGACTGGGCCCGGGCCAGGCCCGCCGCGTCCCGCAGTACGCCGGCATCTGCCGACATCTCGTCCTGCAGCGGGCGCCGCACGCCGTTGGACAGGATGCCCTTGCTGCGCACGTCGATCCCCAGCTCGGGCAGTGCAGCGCCGAGCGAGGCGATGATGTCGCCGGCGATCCGCCGACCGAACACCAGGCCCTCCAGCAGCGAGTTGGAAGCAAGCCGGTTCGCGCCCTGGACCCCGGTGCAGGCCGCCTCGCCGCAGGCATACAGCCGGGCGACCGAGGTGCGCCCGTTCAGGTCGGTGGCGATCCCGCCGGAGGCGTAGTGGCAGGCCGGCGCGACCGGGATGAGCTGGGTGACCGGGTCGATGCCGAGCGCGGTGAGGGTGGCCAGGATGGTCGGGAACCGGACCCGCCACTTCTCCGGCCCGAAGTGCCTGGCATCCAGCCACATGTGGTCCTGGCCGGTCTCGCGCATCCGGCGCAGGATGGCCTTGGCGACCACGTCGCGGGGGGCCAGGTCGGCCAGTTCGTGCTGGCCGGCCATGAACCGGTGTCCCTCGTGATCGACCAGGAAAGCTCCCTCGCCGCGGACCGCCTCGCTGACCAGCGGCTGCTGGCCGGAGGCGCCGCGGCCGAGCCAGAGCACCGTCGGGTGGAACTGCACGAACTCCAGGTCCTTGGCCACCGCGCCGGCGCGCAGCGCGGCCGCCACTCCGTCCCCGGTGGAGACCGCCGGGTTGGTGGTGGCCGCGTAGATCTGGCCGATGCCACCGGTGGCGAGCACGATCGCCTTCGCGCGCACGGCCCCGACGCCATCGAGCTGACCCTCTCCCATCACGTGCAGCGTGACCGCGCCGACGCCGCCGTCCGCGGCCGGCAGCAGGTCGAGCACCAGGGCGTGCTCGATGGTCTCGATGCGGGGCTGGTTCAGCACCGCGGCCACCAGGGCCCGCTCGATCTCGGCTCCGGTGGCATCGCCGCCCGCGTGCGCGATCCGGTCCCGGTGGTGACCGCCTTCCCGGGTGAGCGACAGGTCGCCCTGCGGGTTGCGGTCGAACCGTGCGCCGAGTTCGATCAGCTCGCGCACCGCCGGCGGCCCCTCGTCCACCAGCACCTGCACCGCGTCGCGGTCGCACAGCCCGACGCCGGCGACCAGGGTGTCCTGCAGGTGCTCGGCAGGGGTGTCGTCCGGTGCGAGCGCTGCCGCGATGCCGCCCTGCGCCCACCGGGTGGAGCCGGCCGCCAGCACGTCCTTGGTCACCACGAGCACGCGCAGCCGGCGCTCGCTGCTGGCGATGCGCAGCGCCGTGGTCAGGCCGGCGATGCCGGAGCCGACCACCACCACGTCGGTGTCGACGATCCAGCCGGGAGCGGGCGCCAGCAGGCGCTGAGGCAGGTTCACGAAGCGGGTCCGATGTTCAGGGGCATGTTGTCGATCAGGCGCACGTTACCGACCTGCGCCGCCACCAGGACGCGGCCGGGGCCCGGCGTGGGCGCGGTCAGCGCGGCGCTGCGCACCTCGAGGTATTCCACCGCAAGGCCGGCCAGCTCGGCGCGGGCCCGGGCCAGCGCCGCGGCCGGGGTGCTCGTCTCGGACTGCGCTGCACGCAGCGCCCGGTTCAGCCTGAGGGCCTGCGCGCGCTCGGCGGGGCTGAGGAAGACGTTACGACTGGACAGCGCCAACCCGTCCGAGTCACGCACCGTCGGCACACCGTGAACCTGCACCGGCAGGTCCAGATCCGCCACCATCCGCCGGATCAGGGTGAGCTGCTGGTAGTCCTTCTCGCCGAAGAAGGCATGGTCGGGCCGCACGGTGAGAAGCAGTTTGAGCACGACGGTCAGCACGCCGTCGAAGTGCCCCGGCCGGTGTGGGCCCTCCAGCTGGTCAGCCAGCTCGCCGGCGCTGACCCGCACCTGGACCGGGCCGTTCGGATACATGGTCAGCACGTCCGGATGCCAGACCAGCGCCACGCCGGCCTGCTCGCAGAGCGCGAGGTCCTGCTCGAAGGTGCGGGGGTAGCGGGCCAGATCGTCGGCCCGGTCGAACTGCATCGGGTTGACGAAGATGCTCACCACCGTTGCCGCGGTGTGCTGGCGGCTGGCCTCGATGTTGGCCAGGTGACCGGCGTGCAACGCGCCCATGGTCGGCACCAGCCCGACCGGGCCGGGCAGTTGTGCCCGTGCCGCGGCGAGTTCGGCGCGGGTACGCACCACCTGTGTTGTCACCAGACCTCCGTTCCCGGCACGGCCGGCGCCGACGCTCCGGCGGCGCAGGCCTCACTGCTCCTCTGCACGATCCATTCCTTCGAGCAGGTCGGCGCACTGCGCCTCGGTCAGCCGGCCGGCGGCGAACGCTCGCTGCATGGTGCGGATCGCCATGGCCAGGTACGGCTGCAGGAAGGGGGTACCACGCAGGGCCCGGACGTGGGCCTCGACGGTGGCTCGATCACCACGCGAGACCGGACCGGTCAGCGCGTCGTCGCCGAGCCGGAGGGCGTTGTCCAGCGAGGCACTGAGCAACGGCGCCAGCAACCGGCCCGGATCCTCCACGCCGGACTGGCGCAGCACGTCCTGCGCGTCGTTCACCAGCGTGACCAGATGGTTCGAGCCCATCGACAGCGCCGCGTGATAGGTGGGACGCGCCTGCTCCGGCACCCAGATCGGCTCGCCGCCGAGCTCCAGCACCAGGATCTCGGCGACGGGCCGGAAGTCCGGTGGCGCGGTGACGCCGAACGCGGCGCCGGTCAGCCGGTCGACGTCCTCCGGACGGCCGGTGAAGGTCATGATCGGGTGGATCGCCATGCCGACCACGCCGGCCTGCACCGCGGGATCGAAGATGGCTATGCCGTGCGCGCCGGAAGTGTGCACGGCCAGCTGGCCGCTCTGCCAGGCCAGCGTGCTGCTCAAACCCTGGATCAGGCCGGGCAGCTGATTGTCCGGCACGGTCAGCAGGATCAGGTCCGCCCGGGCCGCCGCCTCGTCGGCCGGCATCAGCTGCACACCGGGCAGCAGCCGCCGGGCCCGCCTGATCGAGTCGTTGCTGACACCGGTGGCGGCCACCACGTCATGCCCGGAACGGACGAGCGCCGCGCCCAGCACCGATCCCACCCGTCCGACGCCGATGACGGCAACCCGCAGCCGCGGCGCCTCAGCCATCGGCGGTCACGGGTGCGCTCACGGCATCGAGCCTAAGCCCTCTCCCCCGGCCGGGTTCACAGGTGAGCTAGGTTCTCTGTTCCATGAGCGACCTACAGGCTGTGGTGGCCTCGGCTGCGGATTCCGCTGCCGCGCATTCGACCGCGCCCGCGCTGCTGCTGCAGGCGGTCGCGGCAGTCGGTCGGCTGGCCGGCGTGACCGACCGGGCGACCGAGGCGGGCCGGCGGCCCTTCCGGATCCCGCACGACTGGCCGGACGAGCTGGCCGAGCTGGCCTGGCTGGTCTACCTGCTCGCCGACCAGACCGGCGTCGACCTGGATGCCGCGGTGCGCGCCATCGCCGGCCGGGTCACCAGCGAGGCCGCGGCGGAGCGGGCCCGCCAGGCTGCTAACCGCACCGACGACTCCTGGTTCTGATCCCGGTCAGACGACGTCCGCGGGCAGGTCGGTGCCGTCCGGCTGCGCGCCGGCCAGTCGCCGGCACCACAGCCGCAGCCGCTCGGTGAACGCCGGCGGCGCGGCGCGTATCTCGAACGGCGCGCCGGCCAGGCCGAGCGCGGCAACCGCCCAGTCCAGCGAGTCGACGCGCAGCTCGACCAGGCAGCGCCCGGCGTCGAGTTCGGTGACGGTGGCCCAGGTGCCGATCCGGGCTCGGACCGCAGCGGCCGGCGCCTGCACCGCTGCCGCCACGGTGAACGCGGCTGGCAGTGCGACCCGTCCGGCCCGGACGAAGGCTGCCGCGTCCTCGGCCGGCAGCGCGCGAGGAGCGAACCGGATCGAGGTGAGCTCGGGCATGCTGAGCCGGTCCAGCCGGAAGGTGCGCCACTCGTGCCGGTCCAGATCGAAGCCGACCAGATACCAGCGCCGGCCGAGGGAGACCAGCCGGTGCGGATCGACCCGGCGTGCCGAAGGCGTGCCGTCGGCCGCCCGGTACGCGAACTGCAACCGGATCGAGTCGCGGCACGCCTGCGCCAGCGTGACCAGCAGCCGCGGCTCCACTTCGCTGCCCGGCCCGCCGGCGGAGCCACTCGGATCCACCGCCGCACGGACCAGCTGGACCTGCCGTTGCAGCCGGTTCGGCAGCACCTGCGCCACCTTCGTCAACGCACGCACCGAGGCCTCGGCGACGCCGGCAACCGAACTGTGGGCGGAGTTGATGAGGGAGATGGCCATTGCCACCGCCTCCTCATCGTCGAGGACAAGCGGCGGCAGCGACGCGCCCCGGGCCAGTTGGTAGCCACCGTCCACACCCGGCTGCGCCTCTACCGGGTAGCCGAGTTCGCGCAGCCGATCGATGTCGCGCCGCAGCGTGCGCAGCGAGACCTCCAGCCGGTCCGCCAGTTGCTGGCCGGGCCAGTAGCGGCGGGCCTGCAGCAGCGACAGCAGCCGCAGGGTGCGTGAACTCGTGGTGGCCACGACGCAATTCTGCAGCTATTGCGGACAGGAACTGGCACCAATTCCCGTTAGCTTTCAGTTGGCACTTGGCATCTGACGAAGGAGAACGAGATGAGCAGCTTTCACACCCGCGAGCAGGCCGACCTGCTGGAGACCATGGCGCGGCACCGGATGTTCCTGCGACAGACCGTGCACGGCATGGACGAGAAGCAGATCCGGCAGCGCAGCACGGTGAGCCAGTTGACGCTCGCAAGCATCCTGCAACACGTCACGGCGATGGAACGGCAGTGGGTGGATTTCATCGTGCGGGGGCCCGAAGCGATCGGGGCGGCCGACCAAGCGGCGCTCGAGCGGTACGCCGAGCAGTGGCGGGTGCCGGACGGGGTCACCCTGGACAGCCTGCTCGCCGACTACGCCGCGGTCGCCGGGCACACCGAGCAGGTGGTGCGCGAGCTCCCCAGTCTGGACCTGAGCCACCCGCTGCCGCCCGCCCCGTGGTTCGCGCCGGGGGCGGAGTGGACGGCCCGGCGGGTGCTGCTGCACCTCATCGCTGAGACCAGCCAGCACGCCGGGCACGCCGACATCATTCGCGAGTCGCTGGACGGCGCCAAGACCATGGGCTGATCCCGGCCAATCCCGGCTTGGAGAACCGGCCGATGCTCAGCTTCGGCGCAACCTGGCCAGCAGGTCGTCCGGCGCATCATCGGGAGCTCGCCGCCGGCCGCCGCCCCGCGGTGCCGGTTCCTCGTCGCCACCGTGGCCATCGTCGCCGGCCCTTCGACGGCCGTAGTAGTCGGCGGCAAGCTCCTGCTCGCCGTCCGGCGCGCGCCGCTTGCCCTGCCGCTCGGACTCCAGTCGTTCGGCCTCAACGCGCTCGGACTCAACGCGCTCGGACTCAACGCGCTCGGTTTCCAGTTCGGACTCAGGACGTCGGGACTCAGCGCGCTCGGAGTCACGGTGGCCGGCGGCCGAGCCCGACGCGTCGGAACCGGACGGTGCCGCCGCACTGTCGTCGATGAGATCGAGGTCCTCCGGCACCGGGCTGAGTCGCGGCAGGCCGGCGAACGGGTCGAAGGACGGTGCGAAGCGTGGCACCGGTCCGGAGTCCGGCCCGCCGGCGGGCTCGGGCTGCGGTTGCTGCGCCTGCCCAGCAGTGACGGCCTGTTCGGGCGCGGCTGCGGGCGCGGGCGTCATTGCAGCTGCTGTGGTGTCAGCGGCTTCTGCAGGCACGCCCTGCCCGGCCGGCTGGGCCGGCGGCGGCGCATGCGTCTCGATCGGGGGCACCGCCGCGGCCGGCTGCGGAACGAAGGCCGCACCCGAGGAAGAGGATTCCACCCGGATCCGCTCCACCCGGATCTCCTCGGCGGACTCGACCACCTCGGCATCGACGATGTCGCGGTGTCCGCGCTCCAGCGGCGCGCGGCCGCCGCCGATGCGTTCCTGACTGCCCGCCAGCCGACGTATCTCGTGCTGCAGCGCTTCCAGATCGGACCCGATCAGCCGGGTGGTCTCGATCCGCTCGAGCCGCAGCTGGCCACCGAGCTTGTCGACCACCTCGGCGCGTAGCGCGGCGACCTCATCGCGCAGTAGCCCGATCTGCTCGTTCATCATCCGCTCGATCTCGCGACGCAACGAGATCTCCAGGTGCAGGTCCGCCTCGCGGCGTGCCGCCGCCTCGCGGGACAGCTGCATCTCGCCGATCTTGCGCAGTTCGATCTCTTGCCGGACCCGCAGGTCCTCGGCCGCGGCAAGCTGCCTCTGCTGCAGCTGGGTGACCTCCAGCTGCGCCTCGTGCAGCTCCTGCGCGCGCCGCTCGGCTTCGGCCAGCTGGGCGCTCTGATCGGCCAGCGCCCGGCGCGAACCATAGGCCAGGAAGGCGGCGATCAGGCCACTCCACAGTCCGAGCAGGATGCCGATCTGCAGCTGCCGCTGGGTGCTGCCGAAGACCACGAAGCACACCGCAGCCAGGCCGAAGGCAGCCGCCAGCACGCTCAGCCCCACTCGCCAGACGCTGGTGGGGCGTCCGGTCCGCTCGCGTCGTGGCATGCGAGGCAGTCTATCGAGCCCGGCTGACCATTCGGCTGTGCGCCAGCCATGCCGCCGCCGCGGCGCGGGCGCCGGCGGCAACCGCCGCGACCGATGCGGAGGCCGCGGTCAGGAGCGCCGCGCCGGGTCGATGCCGGCCCGTTCCAGGCTCAGCCCGGTTGCTACCAGAGCAGCGCTCACCACCAGGACCACCAGCGCGACCCGCAGGTCGTGCCCGGCGGCGGCGGTGCGCCGGGCATCCGGCAGCACGTACAGCGCAAGCGCGGCACACGCCCCGACCAGTGCAGCCCCGACCAGGGCGCTCGCCTTGCCCAGCGCCACCGAGCGAGCGACCGACAGTGCTGGGAGGGGCCGCGCCGAGTCGCGATGCCGGATCGCCCCCCGGACCCGGTTGGCCATCACCAGCTCGATCAGCGCCAGCGCACCGACCGGCACCGCGATGAACCACTGGAACGGCGGCAGCGATTCGTAGGCGACCTGCAGGAGCAGGTAGGCCATCACCCCGGCCACCAGCAGCGGGATGAGCAGATCGGACGGGCGGGTGCGCCGGTTCATGTGCGCAGCTCCAGGCCCAGACGTTGCCGCACCGATTCGGCCTCACCAGGCGGTAGTTGCCTGATGAGGTGTAGCACCGAGCCAAAGCCGGGCAGCGTCGCCTCCGGGTCGGCAGCCCACCACGGCACCAGCACGAACGCCCGATCGGCCGCGCGCGGGTGCGGCAACGTCAGGACCGGGTCGTCGGAACGCACCTCGTCCACCGTGATGACATCCACGTCGAGGGTTCGTGGCCCCCACCGCTGCACCCGGACGCGGCCCGCCGCCTGCTCACACTGCTGCGCCCGCTCCAGCCAGTCACCAGGGGTGGCACCTGCGTCCTGCACGATCAGGATCGCGTTGAGGAACGGGTCCTGCTCCACCGGGCCCCACGGTGGTGTCTGGAATACCGGTGATGCCGTGACCAGCTGCGGCCGGAAGGCGTCCACCGCCAGCTGCAGGTGCGCCAACCGGTCCTCGATGTTGGATCCGATCGACAGCACTGCCCTAGACATCGCCACCTCCCGGCTGCCCGGCCGGCACGCGGGGCTCAGCCAGTTCGGCCCGGGTGCGCCGCATGGTCACTGCCACGTCGGTGAAGGTCAGCGGGATGGGCGCCTGCGGCTTGTGCACCGTGACGGTGGCCGCGCCCACCCGGGCATCGGCCAGGCACACCTGCAGCAGCCGGGCGGCCAGCGTCTCCAGCAGGTCGACCGGTTCGCCGCCGACGACGGCCGCCAGCCCCTCGGCAAGCTCGCCGTAGTGCACGGTATCGGCCAGGTCATCGGAGGCGGCGGCCTTGTTGAGCGACAGCTCCAGCGCCACGTCGATGACGAAGTCCTGCCCGTCGCGGCGTTCGAAGTCGAACACGCCATGCCGGCCGCGCACGCGCAACCCGGTCAGCTGGATCAGGTCGCTCATGCCGGCACCCCGGCCGAGATCGCCGACGTGCTCAACGCGGCGGCGACCAGCGCGGCATCCACATTCGGCCGCACCTCGTGCACCCGCACCCCCCAGGCGCCGCGCGCGGCGGAGTAGAGGGTGAGCGCGGTGGTGGCATCCTCCCGGCCGGCGAACGGCCGCGGCGTCCCATCCGGCTCCGCCAGCAGCCGACCCAGGAACGACTTGCGCGAGGCTCCCACCAGCACCGGCAGGCCGATGGAGGTCAACGCATCCAGCCGGGCCAGCAGCGCCCAGTTGTGCTCCGCCCGCTTGGCGAAGCCCAGCCCCGGATCGAGCACCAGCGCCTCGGCCGCCACGCCTGCGGCCAGCGCGGCATCCACCCGGGCCGAGAGCTCGGCGCGGACGTCAGCCACCACGTCGGTGTAGTTGGCCAGCTCGTTCATGTCCTTGGAGTGACCCCGCCAGTGCATCAGGACCCACGGGCAGCGGGCGTCACGCACGACGCGCGCCATGTCGGGGTCACCCAGACCTCCGGATACGTCGTTGACCAGCGTCGCCCCCGCCGCCAGTGCCTGCTCGGCGACCGCCGCCCGGTAGGTGTCCACGCTGACGGCCAGCCCGGCTTCGACCAGCCGCCGGACCACCGGCACCACCCGGCGGATCTCCTCCTCGGCCGGCACCCGGTCCGCACCCGGCCGGGTCGACTCGCCGCCGACATCGATTAGGTCGGCTCCCGCGGCCGCCATCGCCAGCGCGTGCGCCACCGCGTCCTCGAGATCGGTGTAGCGGCCCCCGTCGGAAAACGAATCCGGGGTGACGTTCAGCACGCCCATCACCACGATCCGGTCCGAACGTCGCGGAACCGAGACGGTCATCGCCCGAGAATAAGGCTCATCGCTTCGGCCCGGGTCCGCGGATCGCTCTTCATGATGCCGCGCACTGCCGAGGTGACCGTGCGGGCGCCCGGCTTGCGAATGCCCCGCATCGCCATGCACAGGTGCTCTGCCTCGACCACCACGATGACGCCACGCGGTTGCAGCCGCTCGACCACCGCGTTGGCGACCTGGCTGGTGAGCCGCTCCTGCACCTGCGGTCGCTTGGCGTACAGGTCCACCAGCCGGGCCAGCTTGGACAGGCCGGTGATCCGGCCGTCCGTCCCGGGTACGTAACCGACAGCCGCGGTGCCGTGCCAGGTCACCAGGTGGTGCTCGCAGGTCGAGTAGACGGGGATGTCCTTGACCAGCACCAGCTCGTCATGGTTCTCGTCGAACGTCGTCTGCAGGACGTCGGCCGGGTCCACGTGCAGGCCGCCGAAGATCTCGGCGTAGGACCGGGCGACCCGCCCCGGTGTCTCGCGCAGGCCCTCCCGGTCCGGGTCCTCGCCGATCGCGATGAGGATCTCGCGTACCGCTGCTTCGGCGCGCGCCAGGTCGATCTGACCACTGTTGTCAGTCATCGGCTCGGCTCAGCGCCGCTCGTCGCCGGAGCCGAACGGCCAGTGCGACTGGTCCGGGTCGACGGCGGGCAGCTGCTTGGTCTCGTGATCGGGCTCGGCGCCACCCGAGGCCGGCGGCTGCTGGCCGCTGCCGTCCTGAGCATCGGCCGGCGGCTGGTAGCCCGGGGGCGGATAGGCGGACGGCGGCGGGTAGCCCGGCGAGTGCGGGTACGCCGGCGGGTAGCCGTTGGAGCCCGCGGGCGGGTAGCCGTTGGAGCCGGCGGGCGGGTAGCCGTTCGAGCCGGCCGGTGGCGGCCAGCCGCTGTCGGGCGGGGCAGGCGGGTAGCCGGCCGCGCTCGCGTCGCCGCGCGGCTGACCGAGGCCGCCGTTGCCGTAATCGCCCACACCGCCCTGGCCGTACGTGCCACCGCTCTCGCTGGACCCGGAACCCGGCGCGACCGGGACCGGACCGGCAGCACCGTTCACCGGCGCCCGCCGCTTGCTCAGGTCAGGCTTGGGGGTGGCGGGGATCTCCACCGGCGGCCGGTCGGACGGGGTGCGCTTGCCGAAGCCGGTGAAGGTGGAGTGCGGCGGCCGCTTGTGCACCGGCGCCATGATGCGCTCCAGGTCTTCCTTGTTCAGCGTCTCCCGCTCGGCCAGCTCGAGCACCAGGTTGTCCAGCACGTCCCGGTATTGCACGAGGATCTCCCAGGCCTCGTCGTGCGCCGCCTCGATCAGGCCACGCACCTCCTCATCGATCCAGGACGCGATCTCCTCGGAGTAGTCGCGCTGGTGGCCGTAGTCGCGGCCCATGAACGGCTCGGCGTCGCCGGTGCCGTACTTGACCGCACCCAGCTTGGCCGACATGCCGTACTCGGTGACCATCGCGCGAGCCAGCTTGCTGGCCTTCTCGATGTCGTTCGAGGCGCCGGTGGTCGGCTCGTGGAACACCAGTTCCTCGGCGGCGCGCCCGCCCAGGGCGTACACCAGCTGGTCGAGGATCTCGGCGCGGGTCTGCTGGTAGCGGTCCTCCAGGGGCAGCACGAGGGTGTGCCCGAGCGAGCGGCCGCGGGGCAGGATCGTCACCTTGTGCACCGGGTCGAGGTTCGGCATCGCCCAGGCGGTCAGCGCGTGCCCGGCCTCGTGATAGGCCGTCACCCGCTTCTCCTTGTCGCTCATCGCGCGGGTCTTGCGTTCCGGCCCGGCGATGACGCGGTCGATGGACTCCT
>DATAKO010000093.1:0-2648 GCA_036261575.1 Jatrophihabitans sp. | reverse complement strand
CGCCACCGGGCGGCCGGCCGACGTGTCACAACTCCACCGTGGAACCCATCACCACGGTGCGCGCCAAGGGCAGGTCGAAGTAGTCGGCCGGGCTCGCCGCGTTGTGTGCCAGCGCGATGAACAGCAGCTTTCGCCAGCCCGCGAGCTCCTTTCCGTCCCCTCGTTCCACGGTGATCCGGGACAGGAAGTAGAGCGCGGTATCCGGGTCGACCTCCAGCTCAGGGGTGAGCATGAACGCATCCCGCAGCGCCAGCGGGATGTTCTGCTCGTCGTTGAAGCCGAAGCGAGCCGACAGGTGAACGATGCCGTCGTCGCCCGGGCCGAGCGAATCCACCGACAGCCGTTCCGAGCGCGGCACGTGCGGCACGTTCTCCGACTGCACCGAGACGATGACCACGTGCTCATGCACGACGTGGTTGAACTCCACATTTGCTCTCAGGGCCAGTGGCACGGTGGTCTTGCTCGGATGGGGGAAGATCGCCGCTCCGGGGATCCGCACCACCGACGGGTCCTGCTGCACCTTGTTGATGAACTCGGCCAGTGAGCCCTCCAGCGCCTGCCTCCGTTCGGTGATGATCACCCGCCCGCGCTGCCAGGTCGTCATCACCAGCACCACCATGGTGCCGATCAGCACCGGCAGCCAGCCGCCGTGCACCACCTTCGTCAGGTTCGCGGCGAAGAAGGTCAGCTCCAGGCCGCCGAACACGATCGCCAGCACCACCACGCGCGGCCAGCCCCAACCCCAGGCAACCCGGGCAAGGATGAGGAACAGCGTGGTGGTGAGCACCAGCGTGCCGGTGACGGCCAGGCCGTAGGCGGTGGCGAGCTTGTTCGAGGAGTGGAAGGCGAACATGAGCAGCAGCACGCCGCCGTACAGCAGCCAGTTGATCGCGGGCAGGTAGATCTGGCCCCCCTCGTGCCGGGAGGTGTGCTGCACCGTCAACCGAGGCAGGAAGCCCAGCCGCATGGCCTGCTGGGTCACCGAATATGCCCCGGAGATCACCGCCTGGGAGGCGATGACAGTGGCCAGCGTGGCCAGCACGATCACCGGGATCCGAGCCCAGTGCGGCACCAGCAGGTAGAACGGGTTGGACACTGCCGTCGGCTGGTGCAGGATGAGCGCGCCCTGGCCGAGGTAGTTGACGGTGAGCGCCGGAAACACGATGGCGAACCAGGACCGCCTGATCGGCGGCCGGCCGAAGTGACCCATGTCCGCATACAGCGCCTCGGCGCCGGTGATGGCCAGCACCACGGCACCCATCGCGATGAAGGCCGTGTAGGGCCGATCGACGACGAAGGCGACCGCGTACGTCGGTGACAGCCCGCGCAGGATCGCCGGGTGGCGGACGATCTCGGGCAGGCCGAGCAGCGTCAGCACCAGGAACCACAGCAGCATGACCGGCCCGAAGAGTGTGGACACCCGCTCGGTGCCGAACGACTGGGCCGCGAACAGCACGGTGAGGATGACCGCGCCGACCGGCAGCACCAGATCTTTCAGGCTCGGGGACACCACCTCGGCGCCCTCGATGGCCGACAGCACGGAGATGGCGGGGGTGATCAGGCTGTCGCCGAAGAACAGCGCCGCACCCACGACGCCGAGCGCCATCGCGGTCGCCACCAGCTTGGCGCGGCCGGTGATGCGTTCCCGGATCAGCGCGGCCAGCGCCATGATGCCGCCCTCGCCGTCGTTGTCCGCACGCATGATGAACAGCACGTACTTGATGGACACCACGATCGTGACGGACCAGAACACCAGCGAGATGACGCCGTACACATCGCTGCGGGTGGGGTGCACCGCGCCGCCGTCGATGCCGAACACGGTTTGCAGCGCGTAGAGCGGGCTGGTGCCGATGTCACCGAAGACGACACCGAGCGCCCCCACGGTCAGGACAGCGGCGCCACCGCGGCGAGCGGCCGAATTTTCCACGGCACCATGCTGCCAGGCCGACGCTGCCGGCCCGCGACGGCGTGCCGCGCCGCGCACCGGGTGGGCCGGCCGCTGCCGTCGCCGCGATCTACCGCTTGCCCGGCGGGGTGGCCTTGGCCGGTGGCGTCTTCTTCGGCGGTGGCGCCTGCTTCGGTGGCGGTGTCGACTTCGATGGGGGTGCTGTCTTCCTCGGCGGCGGCGGTGTCTTGCTGGGTGGCGGTGTCTTGCTGGGTGGCGCCGGCTTTGCGGGCGGGTTCTTCTTGCCGGGCGGTGTGCCCTTGCCAGGCGGGTTATTCGTGCCGGGCGGTTGCGCTGAACTCGGCGGCTCCGACGAGCTCGGCGGATCGGCGAGTACCGGCGAGTCGGTCGGTGCTGGGCCGGATGCTGGGCCGGAGGGTGCCGGCTCGCCGCTGGCACCCTGGTCCAGGGCCGGTCTAGCCGCTCCCGCAGGTGTGGCAGCGGAGGTGGGCGTCGCGGCCGGCATCGGCGCGCCGACGCTCGACGCGGAGCCGGTAGCGGCGCTCGCGCCGCCCCCGGCGGCCGCGCCGGACGCAGGTGCCCCCGAGCCTGCGTTCAGCGGGCGGGCGCCGTGATCGGCAGAGGCCAGCTGGATGTGGGCGTGCGGGTGCACGTGCGGGTGGTTGTCGGCCACCGCGGGGCTTGCGGCCACGGCGACCGACACCGCCGTTGCGCCTACCGCGGTGACCGCGCCGTTGGTGCC